>CAZYMF010000187.1:0-9692 GCA_964648215.1 uncultured Binatia bacterium (SeqCode)
GGTGGCACAGGCATCTTGCCTGTGTCCGCGGTTGAAACGATGTGGGGGCAGGGTAGCCGTGCCTGGCGGGCTGCGGCTCGGCCGCCCGGCTCGCTGCCGTCAGCCGAGCTCCGGCGTTGAAATTACTGCTCCACGCTTTGAAATACCGGGCGTCGGAGGCTCGCCGGGCGGTGGTCGTGTGCTGGGTGAATGCCGGCGGCGTGCCTGGCACGGCACTTGGAAAACGACCCTGCCGTAGACTGCGACCTGGCGCTGCGGCAGACACCGTTGCCCCCTCGCACGGCGTCTCCCGACGCCAGGCGCAGTCGAAATCTGGACGGCTTTGGAGGCCGGAATGCTGCACGCGGTCATTCGAACCGAGTACGACGCCTTCCACTTCTTCGGCGAGGTCAATGGCTACAACATGCAGACGCTCTGCCAGCACGTCGCCCAATCGACCCGCGAGGGTTGCACCGCGCGTTTGCAGCTACGCATCGACGCGACGGATCGGGAGAACTTCGAAACGCACTGCTCGAAGTGGCTGTCGCGCATTGCCGGCACCCGCGTCGATATCCGCGTCGGCTCGCACTGATGGCGCCGATGGGTCCGACACCAACGATGGTCGAAATGGAGACGTACTCGCTGCCACCGCTTCCCTATGATCCGAGCGGTCTCGAGCCCTGGATCGACGCGCCGACGATGCGAGCGCATCACGGCTATCACCACCGCCGCTGCGTCCAGGCGCTCAACGACACGGAGGCACGGCTGCTGGCCGCCCGCGCCGGCGGCGATCATCTGTTGTTGCAAGCCCTGCAGGATCGCGCCGTCGCTTTGCTCTCGGCGCACCGGTTGCACCAGCTCTTCTGGGACAGCATGGGCCGCGAGCACCACACCCCGTGCGGCGATCTGGCGGACCAGCTCCGCGAGGATTTCGGTTCGTTCACGGCTTTCAAGTTCTGCTTCTCCGCCGCGGCGGCGAGCCTGGATGGGAGCGGCTGGGCCGTCCTGGCGTGGCATCGGGGGCGCGAACGGCTCGTGATCCAGAGCGACGAGGGCAACCGGCTGCCGGCGAGCGCAGAGATCGTGCACCTGATGGCGCTCGACGTCTGGGAGCATGCCTATTACCTGAAGTACCAGCACCGCCGTGCCGAGTACGTTCACAACTGGTGGAACACGGTCGACTGGCAGCGCGTCGCCCGGCGTTTCGAGCTGTTGGCCGATGGCGGACCCGCCGACCCGCAGATGCGTTCGACAGCGAGGTGTCGTGATGACACGAGAACGATTGAAAAGGGTGCCGTTCCTCCTTCTCCTCCTCAGCATCTGGTGCTGGTCCGCTGATCAGAATGCCTCCGGCAGCGCCAGCGGAGCTTCGGTGACGAACAAAAAGATCATCGTTCACGGCGTGTCGTTCGAGCCGGGCACCGCGGCCCTTCGGCCCGGCGCGAAACCCGTCCTGGACGAAGCGGTGAAGATCTTGCGACGCGAGAGCCCGGCGACGGTGATCATCGCCGGGCTCCCCCCGGAGGATGGAGACGCCTCGCTGGCTTCCCAGCGCGCGCGGGCGCTACAGCGCTACCTCGTCGCCGCGGGCGTCGCGCCGCTGTTCGTGGCGACGAGCGGGCCGGAGCTGACCTTGACGGCGACCTGCGACGCCGTCGCCATCGCATCTCGTCCGCAAGCCCGCTGCGTGGAGCTTGAAGCAAACTGATACGGTTCCACGTAGCTCCCGGCGGCGCCGGCGCTCACCCAACGGCGCCGCCGGGATCCCCCACCGCGACGGACAGCGGTCGAATTGGAAACTGGAAACAGAAAACCGGAAACGAGAAGCCGGCCAATGTCTGAGCGGGCGGTCAATTTGCCGGCCTCCGGTTTCCTGCTTCGAAAATCGGCTGGGTGACTGTCGGGCTGGTGCGGCCCGCAGCTTCCTGACGACCGTGGGTTCCTTCTCCCGGATGGGAGAAGGTCAGGATGAGGGGGATGAAATCAACGGCGAAGCCCACCGAGTCGATGCGCCGCCTCTCGCATACCACCGCCTCCGGCGCGATCGAATCCCCCTCACCTTGATCCTCTCCCAGCCGGGAGAGGAGACCCTTCAAGATGGGTTCTTTCTGAGTCCGCACCGCCGGCCATCTTCATCCCTCCCGGGCGAAGCCACCGGCTTCATGACGATTGTTTCTCATTTGCTTTCCGCCGGCGACTCCTCTCCCGCCTCTTCGGCGTGCTCCGGTTGATAGACCTTGAGGCGGTTGTACATCGTCTTGAGGCTGACGCCGAGCATCTCCGCGGCACGCTTCTTGTCGCCGCCGCACTCGTGCAGCGTCGCCAGGATGAGGCGGCGCTCGGCCTCCTCGAGCGAGGTTCCCACCTTCATGTGCAGGGAGGCGGCCGACGCCGGCGAGGTGTCGTTGAGCTCGGGCGGCAGGCAATCGGCGCCGATCTCCTCGTCGGCGAGAATGAACGCGTGATGGACGAGGTTCTTCAGCTCGCGGACGTTGCCGGGCCAGCGATGGCTGCGCATGCGTTGCAGCGCTTGCCGCGAGAACTTCTTCGTCGTCTGCTCCGCCTGGTTGAGCAGGCCGAGAAAGTGCTCGGCGAGCAGATCGATGTCCTCGCCGCGATCGCGCAGCGGCGGTAGCTGGACCGGAAACACCTTGAGGCGGTAGAGCAGGTCCTCGCGCAGCTTCCCCCGGGCCACCGCTTCCTCGGGATTGCGGTTGGTGGCGGCGACCACGCGGACGTCGACCGGGATCGGCGTCTCGCCGCCGATGCGGCTGAGCGAGCCCGTCTCCAGGACGCGCAGCAGCTTCACCTGCAGCTCGAAGGGCATCTCGGTGATCTCGTCGAGGAAGATGGTCCCGCCGTTGGCGCGCTCGAAGTGGCCGCGGTGCTTGCGCTCGGCGCCAGTGAAGCTGCCGCGCTCGTAGCCGAAGATCTCGCTCTCGATCAGGGTGGGCGAGATGGCGCCGCAGTTGATCGGCAGGAAGGGACCGCGGCGGCGCCGGCTGAGCGCGTGCACCGTTTCCGCCACCAGCTCTTTGCCGGTGCCGCTCTCGCCCGTCACCAGCACGGTGGCGTCGGTGGGGGCGACGCGGGCGACGAGGTCGTAGATCTTCTGCATCGGCGCCGAGGCGCCCACCAGGGAGCCGAAGCGCCCGAGCTTGCGCAGCTCGGCGCGCAGCGTGCCGACCTCCTCGTGCAGCGCCTGCGAGCGCAGGACGCCGGTGAGCACGGTGCGCAGGCGCGCGATGTCGAGCGGCTTGGTCAGATAGTCGGAGGCTCCCTTGCGCAGAGCCTCGACGGCGGTGTCGACGCTGGCGTTGCCGGTGATGAGGACCACCTCGAGCGCCTGCCCGGGATCGAGCTCGCCCAACAGGTCGATGCCGCGACCGTCGGGCAGGAAGAGATCGATCAGCAGCAGGTCGGGCGGCTTGGTCGCCAGCAGGTCGCGCGCGTCTTTCAGCGTGCTGGCGACGGCGGTGGTGAAGCCCTCGCGCTCGACCAGCTCGGCGAGCGGCAGGAGGAAGTTGGGGTCGTCGTCTACGATGAGGGCGTGCGGCATGGCGGGATCATTCACGCGGGGAGCATTGGGAAGAGAATGAGAAACAGGAAACAGGAAACAGGAGACGGGAAACCGGCAAATCGACCACGGTTGGCTCAGACATTGGCCCGTTTCTCATTTCCGGTTTTCTGTTTCCGGTTTTGCATTCGGTTCCGCCCTAAGCGGCGGCCTGCGTCGCCGAACGGGGTAGGCGGACGCGGAAGCAGGTGCCGCGCGCGGGCTGGGTGTCGACCTCGATCTCGCCGCCGTGGGCCTCGACCACCGAGCGGGCGACGTAGAGCCCGATGCCCGTCCCTCCGTTCTTGGTCGTGAAGTGCATGCTGTAGATGTTGCTCAGAGCGTCGGGCGGGATGCCCGGCCCGCTGTCGCGTATGGCGATGATGGCATGATCGGCGTCGGCGGCCAACGACAGGTGCAAACGGCCGCCGTCGGGCATCGCCTCCAGGGCATTGGCGGCGATGTTGAGCAGGGCTTGCTTGAGGCGATCGCGGTGCCCGGTGATCTCCAGCGGCACGTCGGGCAGCTCGACCTCGATCGTGACGTGTTGATGCGCCGCCTGCGGCGCCAGCAGCGCGTCGAGATCGCGCACCAGCTCCTGCGCCTCGAGGCGCTGGCGTGTCTCGTTCAGCGACGCGGTCTGGTTGAGCACGGCGATCAAGGAGCGGTTCAGACGCGCCAGCTCCTCGCGCAGCACGGTGGCGTAGCGCCGCCGGCGCTCGGCGATGTCGGGCGCGTTGTCGTCGGCGGTGTTGAGGGCGTCGTTGAGCAGCTCGAGGTTGAGCGCCATGGCCGCCAGCGGGGCCTTCAGCTCGTGGGCGAGAGCGCCGTAGATGCGTGCCAGCCCGCGCATGTGCGTGGCCAGGCGCAGATCGGTTTCGAAGGCCTCGAGCAGGTCGCGATCCTTCACCAGGACGAGATAGCCTTCGTGCGTGTCTTCGCCGGCGCGATGCACTTCGAGACGCAAGTGGCGCGCCCGTCCGTTGCCGGGCAGGTCGACGTCGCGCGGCGGTGCCGGCACCCCCGAGCTGGCCTGGTCGAGCGCGCTCGCCAGAGCCGGCCGCAGCTCCTCCCAGCGCGCCTCGAGCTCGCCGGCGTCGTGGCAGCCGAGCACCTCGCGCGCCGCGGCGTTGGCGAACTCCAGCGTCCGATCCGGCGTCAGCAGCACCACGCCGACGTCCATGAAGTTTCCCAGCGCGCTGATCCGGCGCTGCGCCTGCGTGCTGCGCTCGCGGCTCTGGAGCAGCTCGCGGCCCAGCCGGCCGGCGGCTTCCAGCACCTGGGCGAACTCGTCGCCGCGCGCTCCGACCGGCACCGCTTCTCCCCGCGCCGTCGCTTCCAGGGTGCGCGCCAGCGCCGCGCTGCGGCGGGAGAGCTGCTGGCGCATGATCAAGCCGACGGCGCCCACCCCCAACAAGCCGATGAACGCCGCCAGCAGAAGTCGATTGCGCGCGTGACGGTAGAGGGCGGCGATGCGGCGGCTGGATAGCGACAGGCGGATGTAGCCGACGATGCTCTCGCCCTGCAGCAGCGGGACGAAGAGGTGGTAGGTGCCGGCCTGGAAGGGCGACTGCGGGCCGAGCAGCTGCGCCCGCTTGGACTCCTTGAAGATGGCCTCCGGGATGGCGAGCTGGTGACCGATCTCCATCTCGTCGCTGACCACGACCTGGCCGCTGTGGTCGACCACCGACACCGAGGCGACGACGTTCGAGCGCTTGGTCAGGTCGGCGACGATCTGCACCAGACGCTGGCGGGTGGCGGAATCGGTCTCGAGCAGCTGATCGAGCGCGGTTCCCGACATCGCCGTGGCGATCTCGCTGCCGAGCAGACGCGCGGTTCCCTCCATCAAGGAGCTGGCCACCGAGCGCAGCTCGTACTCCATCCAGCCGGCCAGACCCCCGAGGATCAGGAGGTAGACGACGATGGCCGCGAGGGTACCTTTCAGGGCGACACGCATGGCTCACACCGCGAGGCCTGTCATTGTGGCACTGGCTCCGGGCGAAGAGAAGCGCGACTTGGCCTCGGCCTATCGACAACCACGGCCGAAACGGACTAACCCGGTGGCGACGGATTCCCGCGTGGTGGAAAGGAGGTCCACGATGGCCACGGATGCCAGAACGGAAAAGACCGCTTCCCGCCGTGAGCCGCGGCTCTCGCGCCGCGCGTTTCTGGGCGGCATGGCCGTGGGGGCGGCGGGAGTGTGGGGGCTCTCGCGCGGCGTGGCGCGATTGGGGGCCGACCCCGCCAAGCCGCCGCAGCTCTACGAGTACTTCCTCGACAACTTCTGGTTCGACGCCGCCGACCTCGAGCACCAGGCGATCAACGCCCCGCTCAAGGGCAGCCACAAGGCCGACATCGTCATCCTCGGCGGCGGCTTCACCGGGCTCTCCTCCGCGTATCACCTCCGCCGCGCCTTCCCCGACAAGAAGATCGTCCTGCTCGAGGGCGCCTGCTGCGGCTATGGCGCCAGCGGGCGCAACGGCGGCTTCTGCGATGCCGGCTTCTCCGGCCTGCTGCCGTACGTGCACAGCGCCGGGCCGGAGCTCGGTCGCCAGGCGTTCGACGCCAGCCTGTTCGGCATCCACCAGATCAAGCGATTGGTGGCGGAGGAGGGCATCCGCTGCGACTTCGAAGAGAACGGCATGCTCGAGACCGCCATCGACGAGACGCAGGCCGAGGAGTTGGAGAAGCATCTGGCGACCTACAAGGCGATGGGTCTCGACGCGGCCCTGATCCAGGGTGACGCGCTGCGGGCCGAGGTCCGCTCGCCGCGCTACGTCGCCGCGCTGAAGTTTCCCTACGGCGGCATCCTCAACCCCGCCAAGCTGGCGCGCGGTCTCAAGCCGGTGATCGAGCGTGCCGGCGTCGAGGTGCGCGAGCGCACCGTCGTGCTGCGGGTGAACCCGGGGAAGGTCCACCGCGTGGCGACCGAGATGGGCGAGATCCGCGCGCCCATCCTCGTCCTCGGCCTCAACGGCTACTCACCCAAGCTCGGTTTCTTTCGCGACCGCGTCCTGCCGCTGTGCAGCTACGTGATCGCCACCGCGCCGCTGACGCCGGCGCAGTGGGAGGCGATCGGCTGGCAGCACCGGCAGGGTATCGCCGACATGCGCGTGCTGTTCGACTATCAACGCCCCACCGCCGACGGGCGCATCGTCATCGGCGGCTCGGACGCGCCGTACTTCGCCGGCGACGCTCCCAGCTCGGGCAACTACAAGCCCGCGTTGACGCGGCTGACGCAGAGCCTGTTCACGACCTTCCCGCAGCTCGAAGGCCTGCGCATCGACCACGCCTGGGGCGGCACCATGGGCTTCACCATGGACTTCACCCCGTCGGTCGGCGTCCTGGGCGAGCACAGGAACATCTTCTACGGGGTTGCCTACAACGGCGAGGGCGTCGCCTTCTCGCAGACGGCCGGCCGCATCATCTCCGAGCTGATCGCCGGCGAGCAGAGCGAGCTCACCAAGCTGCTGGTGGTGAACCACGAGATTCCCTACCTCGGCCCGCGCAGCCTGCGCATCGTCTTCGAGCGCTTGTACCAGTGGTACCTCGTCCGCAACGCCGCCAAGACGGTGCGGTGACGAGACGGACGAGGGGAGCTGAAAGCGAAGAGCATCCGGTGGCACCGGGCTCTGTCCGGTGCCCGGCGAGTCAGCCGCGCCCGCCGTCGCCCTCTCCCTCCGCGATCGCCCACAGGGCGACGACCGGGGTGACGACAGCGCCGAGCACGGCGGCGTAGGCGGCTTTGAACAGCAGGAAGCGCTCGAAGCTCAGGGTATCGACATCGAGCGCGCCGAGCGCCCAGATCGAGACGGGAGCTGCCAGCACGGTCGTGATGACCCCGAAGGCCAGGGCCCGCGGGAAGGTGCGGCGCGGCAGCCAGCCGAGCACGGGATGGGACGAGCGCGTCCAACCCAGCGCCGCCAGCGAACCGGCCCGCAGCTGCCGTTGCGCCAGCGGGGTCACGATCAGGCAGGTGATCAGCGGCAGCAGGAAGGTGGTACCGATGGTGTCGCCGGCGATGCTCTGCTGGCCCCACAGCGGGACGGTGGCGAGGCCGCGAAACAGCAGCGCCGCGATGCCGAGGTTCAAGACGAAGTTGACCACGCCGCCACCGACACCTTGCTCGATCAGGAGATAACGACGATGGGCAGGCGACATGATCCTCACCTTTCGCTGGAAAGAAACGGCGTCAAGTCAACGCAGAGACGCCGAGCCGCAGAGTCGCAGAGACGGACGCATTTGGCAACGAGAAGCGTAGGAGCCGAAGAAGGACGAGCACCACAGAGGCACAGAGGGCACGGAGGTTCGGAGGGAGAAGCCTTCTTGCGGAGCTGATCGAAGAAGAGCACTTCTCAGCTTCGGATGGAGCAACCCTGCGTCTCCGAGCTCTTCCTCTGTGACCTCTGTGCCTCTGTGGTGAGCTTCTTCTTCCGTGTCAGCCGACGGCCATCCGGTCCAGCCGCTTGTGGATGATCTCGCCGGCCTGGGCGACGATACGCTGCACCAGCTCGGCGCAGCTCGGGATGTCGTGGATCAGGCCCGTCACCATGCCGGCGGACCAGATGCCGGCCTCGAGGTCTCCCTGGTCGAAGACCTTGCGGCCGCGCTCGCCGGCGACGAGCGGCGCGATGTCCTCGAACTTCGAGTCGGGGCGGCTCTCGATCTTCACCACCTCGTCGGCGATGCTGTTCTTGAACACCCGCGCCGTGTTGCGGAACTTGCGGAAGATGAGCTGGGTGTCGCGCTCGCTGGACGTCACGAGCTTCTGCTTCACCTTGTCGTCGATGGCCGCCTCCTTGCTGGCCAGGAAGCGCGTGCCCATGTTGATCGCGTCGGCGCCGAGAGAGAGCGCCGCCACCAGGCCGCGGGCATCGCCGAATCCGCCCGACGCGATCAGCGGCACGTGCACCTGATCGGCGGTGCACGGGAGCAGGATCAGGCCGGGCACGTCGTCCTCGCCCGGGTGCCCGGCGCACTCGAAGCCGTCGACGCTGACGGCGTCGCAGCCGATCTTCTCCGCCTTCACGCTGTGGCGCACCGAGGTGCACTTGTGGATGACCTTGATGCCGGCCTGCTTGAACGCCGGCAGGAACGGCTCGGGGTTGCGCCCCGCCGTCTCGACGATCTTCACGCCGGACTCGACGATCGCCTGCGCGTAGGCCTCGTAGGAAACCGGCCGCAGCGTCGGCAGAATCGTCAGGTTGATGCCGAAGGGCTTGTCGGTCATCTCGCGGGTGCGGCGGACCTCGGCGAGCAGCTCTTCCGGGGTCGGCTGCGTGAGCGCCGTCAGAAACCCCAGCGCCCCGGCGTTGGCCACCGCCGCCACCAGCCCGGCGCGCCCGACGCCCATCATCCCGCCCATCACGATCGGATGCTCGATGCCGAACTGCTCCGTGAATCTCGTCTTGATCATCTTCCTCGTCCCCCTTTCGAAGCTTCTAGTCTATCTTGTTCTCTGTGTCCTCTGTGCCGCGGCGGTGAACTCTTCTTCTTCAGGCTGCGTCACAAAAGCGCATGACCACCGTCACCCGTGCGGCGACGGCGGGCGGGGCGCCGTCGCTTCTCAGCCGCGGACCTCGGCGAAGGCCCAGTCGAGCCAGGGCAGGAGCGCGGCAATGTCGTCGTTGTCGACCGTCGCGCCGCCCCAGATGCGCAACCCCGGTGGGGCGTCGCGGTAGCCGGCGACGTCGTACGCCACCGTTTCCTTCTCCAGCAGGGAGACCATTTTCTTGATCGCCGCGGCGCGGGCGTCGGCGTCCAGCTTCTCGAACCACGGATCGACGACCTTCAGGCAGATGGAAGTGCACGAGCGCGTGCGCGGCTCGCGGGCGAGAAAGTCGACCCATGGCGTCCGCTCGACCCAGGCGGCGACGGTGGCGAGGTTGGCCTCCGAGCGCGTCACCAGGCCCGGCAGGCCGCCCTCGCGTTCGGCCCAGGCCAGCCCGTCGAGAGCGTCCTCGACGCACAGCATCGACGGCGTGTTGATGGTGGAGCCTTCGAAGACTGCCTCGTCGAGCTTCCCCTTCTTCGTCAGGCGGAAGATTTTCGGAAGCGGCCAGGGAGGGGTATAGCTCTGCAGGCGCTCGACGGCGCGCGGCGACAGGGCGAGCATGCCGTGCGCCGCCTCGCCACCGAGGACCTTCTGCCAGGACCA
>CAZYMF010000188.1:0-9637 GCA_964648215.1 uncultured Binatia bacterium (SeqCode)
GAGGGAGACACGATGCCGATCTACGAATACCGCTGCGAGCAGTGCGGTGCCCAGTTCGAAGAGCTCACGTCGTCCGCCGGGGCCGCGCGCGTTCGCTGCCGGCAGTGCAGCGGCCGCCGGGTAACGCGCCTGCTGTCCGCCTTCGCGGTCGGCAGTGAAACGGCGCCGGCAGCCGAACCGGGGCCCTGCGGGGCCTGCGGCGCCGCGCAGCGCGGCATGTGCGCCGTCGACTGAGCCTGGCGCAAAGCGCCGGCGACAGGGGACCGTCGCGAACTGACCAGACAACGGGCTGTTGGCCGAACAGCGACACCGCCGTCGGCATCGCCGATCGAGCGGGACGTTGCGCTCGAAAGATGACGTGCGGGCCGATCTCGGCAACCGGATGCTACGGGACACGATTCCTGTTCTCGGCAATGACCTCGCGCGAAGAGCTGGCACGACAATTGTTTCGTACGTCGCATTGGGAGCTCTCCATGTGGGACCAAACGACCACGCTGCCGGCGGCAGCGACGGGCACAGCCAGCGGCAATGTCGAGCAAGGGCCGGCGTCCGTCGGTTGCCATACCGACGAGCACGCCGTCGATCAGACGGAGCTGCTCGAACGGTTCGAGGGGGAGACCGATCTGCTCCGGGAGGTCATCGACATCTTCTTGGGCGAATGCCCCGCCCGACTGGCACGGTTGCGCGCGGCCGTTCGCCATCGCGACGCCGCCGCGCTGGCCCTGGCCGCGCATTCACTGACAGGCTGCCTGGGCACGTTCGCCGCGCCACGCGCGGTGCAATTGAGCCGCGAGATCGAGCGCTGCGCGCAGTGCGGTGACTTCGCCACCGCCGAGACTCCATGCGTCGCGATCGAGGGCGAGATGGGCCGGGTCGGACGGGAGCTGGTCGCCATCCGCGACGCTTGCACCCCTGCGCCCGACTAGCTCGCGGTCACGGTTCGGAGGGCGCCGGAAATCTCCGCTCGGCCCCGCTGCGCCCTCTACGGCGAATCCTGCTCTTGTCAGATCGGGCTCAATGTCAAAATGGGTGTCAATGTTGCCGGGAATCGGCTAGGCTCCCATCAAGAGTTCAGGTGGGTCGACAGTCGGCTCCCCGGACGGACTCACCGACCGCGGGACGGTTTCCCCGCGAGCACGAATCGTCGGGAAGTTGCGGCCGCGGCAAACGTAGCCACGGCGCTTCGACGATGCGAAAAACGGCAGGAGTAAGGCAATGCGAGTAACGGGAACGGTCAAATGGTTCAACGATGAAAAGGGCTTCGGCTTCATCATCCGCGACGACGGCGAGAAGGACGTCTTCTGTCATCACAGCGCCATCCAGGGAGAGGGCTTCAAGAGCCTGAAGGAAGGCGCCAAGGTCGAGTTCGATGTGGTCGAGGGCCAGAAGGGCCCCGCCGCGCAGAACGTCGTGACCCTGTAGACAGGACCCAGAACCCCAGAAACTCGAACGGGCCCGCCGGCATTCACCGGTGGGCCCGTTTCTCCGCTGCGAACGACTGCACTCGCGCGTCTCTCGATTGACAGCGACGCCGCGACAGCGCAGACTATTTCTGGAAGTAAGACGTCCGGCCCGCACTCGGGGGTACAACGACCCCCCACTGGAACGCGTACGAGCCCCTCGAGAGCACCGAGCTCTCCACAGCTTCGCGGGCAAGGCCCGCTCGATCACGAGGGCTCCAATGAACGACATCGCGCACCTCTCCTTCCGGGGTGGTGGCTTGATTCTCCCCGCTCATACACCGTACGAACGCGAGTTGCTGGTCGAATGTGTCGAAGCGACCACCAAACGCCACGGTCATCTCCGCCTCGACGTCGACGGCCGACACTGGACCATCCGCACCAGCAACGGGCTCCACGCCGTATGCGGCTCGTGCAGCCAGTGGCCGGACGATCTCAGCTACCCCGGAGGGTCGAGTGGCGCCCTGTCGGTGGTCAGCTCGCGCGCCAGGCCGTGCCTGGAAATCACCTGCGAGCAGGCTCAGGCGGGAGCCGACGCGTGAGCCGGAGTGGAACTGCGGCGCCAGAACGCGCCAATTTCAGCGCCGGCGCGGAGGGAGTGAGCATGTCGCTTCTACGTCAGTCCCTTGGGCGTCATTGCCGGTGGCTCTGGCAACGACGCGGCAAGATACGCGATTTGCTGGGTCTCGGGAACCCGAAGGGGGAGCCAGACTCGGGGGAAGGCTGCGCGCAAGCGCGCACGCGCTTCTGGGACGCGGTGCGCGAGGGCCGGTCCGAAGCGGAAGCGCAGTGTGCGAGGCAAACCCGTAGCCCATCACACGAAGAAGGATCTGCGCGATGATGGAACAGCTCGACCGCCGCAACCCGTGCGACAACCTCAATCATCGGCGCACGCAAGCACCGGTCCGCCATTGTCCGGCGTGCGGCCGGGTCGTCAACGAACGTGTTGGCAAGCAAGACTGTAGCGATACCCAGCATGCGACTGCGCGGCGCCAGCACAGCGTATTTTGCGTCGACTGCGGCATGCGGCTGATCTCTCGCGGCTGAGAAGGTGCTGGTCGCGATCGAGGAAGAGAAAGGTGGTTCGACATGGGTGACAAATCTCCGAAGTCGGTACGCCGGCAAGCGACCCAAAAGCAGGCGAAGAGCAGCGCCGCCGACCAGAAGAAGCAGCAGGCCGTCGCCGCAAAGAAGGACGTATTCAAGCGGGGCTAGCAGCCGGTCGAAAAACCCCGCCCCATGCTTCGACACGCTCAGCATGAGCGGAGCCCCACTCTGATTTCAAAGGGCTTTCCCCGCTCACCCTGAGCTTGTCGAAGGGTGTCTTCGCGTTTTTCAACGGGTGCCGCACCAGTCCATTGAAAAACGCCTCCCCCATGCTTCGCCGTATTCTGCACGAGGGGGCGGCACCGCTTCGCACCCATCCATGGGGCAACGCGGACGAAAGGCAGAGCGCCCTACTCTGTTGACGGCTGTTGACGGCTTGATCTCTAGCGCCCGCACCGACTAGAAGGTTACCGTCCATGGTCGGTCCGAGGGCATGACGCGGGGCAAGGCCAGATCGGCGTCACCGAAGGCGCGCAAGCGTTCCCCCGCAGCACACCACCGAGAGGCAACCCGTCGAGTGCGCCATCGGACCGCGTTTCCGATCGTCGGCCTCGGCGCCTCGGCGGGCGGGCTCGACGCTTTTCGGAGATTCTTCATCGCCCTGCCCGACCAGTGCGGCATGGCCTTCGTCCTGATCCAGCACCTCGATCCGACGCGCGAGAGCCTGACCGCCGATCTGGTCGGCACGTACACGCGGATGCGCGTGGCGCAGGCCGAAGACGGCATGAAGGTCGAGCCGAACCACGTCTACGTCATTCCACCAAACACCTATCTGAGCATTCGCAACCGCACGCTGCGGCTCAGCCCGCCGACGGCGCCGCGCAGCCTGCGCATGGCCATCGATTTCTTTCTGCATTCCCTGGCGGAAGACCAGCGCGAGAACGCCATCGGCGTCATCCTGTCGGGCACCGGCACGGACGGAAGTCTGGGGCTCAAGGAGGTCAAGGCGGCCGGCGGCATGACGATGGTGCAGGACCCGCAAACGGCGCAGCACAACGGCATGCCCAGCAGCGCCATCGCCTCCGGCTGCGCCGACTACGTCCTGCCGGCCGAACGGATGGCGGAGGCCCTCCTGGGGTACGTGCAACACGCGGAGGTGGCGGCGACCAGCATGGCCGCGCCGCCCGAGAAGGCAAGCGTCGGCCTGGCGGCCGCGCTGGAAATGCTGCGCGCGCGCGCCAGATTCGATTTCACCGGCTACAAGAAGGGAACCCTGCGCCGGCGCATTCAACGTCGCATGAGCTTGCGACACATCAATGAGCTGCCGAAGTACGTGGAGCTGCTGCGCAACGACCCCGCCGAGGTGACCGCGCTCTTCAAGGATCTGCTCATCAACGTGACCAGCTTCTTCCGCGAGCCGGCGGCCTGGACGGTCCTGCAAGACAAAGTGATGCGGCCCCTGGTTGCGGCCAGGGACACGGACCTTCCTCTGCGCCTGTGGGTACCGGCCTGCGCCACCGGCGAGGAGGCGTACTCCATGGCGATGGTGGCCATCGAGGAGATCGAGGCCGCGGGCAAGGTTTGTCGCCTGCAGGTGTTCGCATCCGACGTCGACAGCGAGGCGCTGGAGACGGCGCGCGCCGGCGTCTACCCCGAAGGGATCGCCGCCCACGTGTCCCCCGAGCGGATGGCGCGCTTCTTCGTCAAGGACGAGCACACCTATCAGGTCAACAGGGAGCTGCGCGATACCGTCGTGTTCGCGCAGCAGAGCCTGATCAGCGATCCCCCGTTCTCCCGGCTCGACCTGATCAGTTGCCGCAATCTCTTGATCTATCTCGAGCCGTCGGTGCAGGAGCAACTCCTCTCGCTGCTGCACTTCGCGCTGCGCGCAGGCGGCTACCTGTTCCTGGGCAGCGCGGAGGGCATCGGGCGGCAAGAGGACTTGTTCGAGGCGGTGTCGGCGAAGTGGCGCATCTACCGTCGCATCGGACCGACGCGCCACGACCGGCTTCATTTCCCCGTCGCCGCCGCTCCGGCCTCGACGACCGTGCGCGACCCGACGCGGAGGGCACCCAATCCATCCCGACTGGCCACGCTCGCGCAGAGCCTGCTCCTGCGCCGGTACGCTCCGGCGTGCGTTCTCGTCAACCGCAGCGGCGAGATCCTCTACTTCCACGGCCGGACCGAGGACTACCTGGTGCAACCCGACGGCGTGCCGACGCAGGATCTGCTCGCGCAGGCGCGCAACGGGCTGCGCAGCAAGCTGCGTAGCGCCCTGCAAGACGCCGTCGGCGGAAACCACAGGATCGTGCTCCCCGGCATTCAGATGCGCCGCGGCAGCGCCTTCCCGCGCGTCAAGATAACGGTCGAGCCGCTGGCCCCCGCTCCCGCCGAAGGCGAGAGCCTGTGGCTGATATCGCTCGAAGACGAGCCCGAGACGGCGCCCGCCGCGCCCCCCGCCGGCGGCAACACCAGCCCCGATGCGACCCTCGCGCGGCAGCTCGAGTACGAGCTCAAGAGCACCAAGGAGGACCTGCAACAGAACGTCGAGGACCTGCGGGCGGCCAACGAAGAGCTGATGTCGGTCAACGAGGAATTTCAGTCGAGCAACGAGGAGCTGGAAACCTCGAAGGAGGAGCTGCAATCGTTGAACGAGGAGCTGACCACGGCGAACACGCAGCTGGAGAGCAAGATCGGCGAGCTGGAGGCGACCAACAACGACCTCGACAACCTGTTGACCAGCACCAACATCGCGACGCTGTTTCTCGACAAGCGCCTGCACATCCGGCGATTCACACCGGCCGCCACGGGGCTCTTCAGCCTGATTCCCTCGGACATCGGCCGCCCGATCAACGACATCGCCCAGAAGTTCACCGACCCCGATCTTCTGCGCGACGCCGCAGCGGTCCTGCGACACCCGGTCGCGCCAAAGACGGAGGTGCAAGCCCAGGGCGGTCGCTGGTACGTCCGCCAGGTCCTGCCCTACCGCACGCGCGACGACCGCACCGAAGGTGTGGTGATGACGTTTTCCGACGTGGCCGCGGAGGCGCTCCAGGAGGCGCGGCTGTATGCCGAGTCGATCGTCGACACGGTGCGCGAACCGCTGCTGGTGCTCGACGGCGACTTGCGGGTGTGTTCGGCCAATCAGTCCTTCTACACGACCTTCCGCGCCACCCCGGAAAAGACGGTCGGACAGTTGCTGTACGACCTCGGCAATCGCCGGTGGGACATTCCCAGGCTGCGGCAGTTGCTCGGAGACGTCCTGCCTCACAAGCGCGCGCTCAACGACCTCGAGCTGGACGTGGACTTCAAGTCGCTTGGCCCGCGGACCGTGCAGCTCACGGCACGAGCCATCCATCGCCGCGGCGACCGTGCGCCGCTCATGCTCCTGGCGATCGAAGACGTCACCGAGCGCAAACGGGCGCAAGCGGCGCTGCGGGAGACCGAGACCCGCAAGCGAGTCGAGGACCAGATACACCAGCGCCAAGCCGAGCTGGCGCACGCGCTGCGCATCAGCACCGTCGGCGAGCTGGCCAGCGGCCTGGCGCACGAGCTCAACCAGCCGCTGTCGGCGATCGTGAACGAAGTCGAGGCGTGCGCGCGCTATGTACGGTCGGGCAAGACCACCTCGGCGAAGCTCCTGACGCTGCTGGAAGATGCCGCGGGCGAGGCGTTGCGAGCCGGAAGCATCGTCGAGCACCTGCGCCAATTCATCGAGAAGGGAAAGCCGCGGTTCGAGCACGCGGATCTGTGTGAGATTGCCCGCAACGTCACGCACCTGTTGGGTCGCGAGATCGAACGGGAGCGCATCACCTTGCGGCTCGATTTGCACCCTCGGCCGCTGCCGATCCATGCGGACCGGATCCAGATCGAGCAGGTCATCGTGAACCTGCTGCAGAACGCCATCGACGCGCTGCGCAAAGCCCGTGGTCAGCGCGAGATCCAGCTGCAGGTGCGCGCAACGAAAGACATGGCCGAGGTGACCGTGCGCGACACCGGTAAGGGCATCCCGGCGGCAGCCGCCGAGCGCACGTTCGAGCCGTTCTTCACCACCAAGGCGCACGGTCTGGGAATGGGCCTGGCGATCAGCCGCTCCATCATCGAGGCGCATGGGGGGCGGATCCTGGTGAAGCGCCGCGCCGATGGGGGCCGCGGCACCGCCGTCCGCTTCACCCTGCCACTGCGGCCGGTCAAGGCGGCGCGGAGGAAGCCAGCCAAATGACGAACGAATCGACCGTCTTCGTGGTGGACGACAACCCCGGCGTACGCAAGTCCTTGCGCGCGCTGCTGGAATCGGCGGGCTTCGCGGTCGAGACCTACGCCTCGAGCGAAGAGTTCCTCGTCGCCTACGATCCGGAGCGTCGGGGGTGCCTGGTGCTCGACGTTCGTCTGCGGCAGGGGACCGGGCTCGACCTGCAGGACGAGCTCCGCCGGCGCCAGGCGCTGCTCCCCATCATCGTGCTGACCGGGCACGGCAATGTGCCGACGTCGGTGCGAGCGCTGAAGGCGGGCGCGGTCGATTTCCTGCAAAAGCCGGCGCCGCCCAAGCTGCTGCTGGAGCGCATCCGCGCGGCGCTCGACGCCGACCGCCAGGTACACGCGGCAACCGCTGAACGCGCCGCCGTGACGGAGCAACTCGCCAGCCTCACCCCGCGCGAGCGCGAAGTCATGGAGCTGCTCCTCGCCGGCAAGACGTCCAAGGAGATCGCGGCGGAGATGAACCTCAGCGTCCGCACCATCGAAGGACATCGTCGCATGGTGCTGTCGAAGATGAACGTCTCGTCGGCGGCCCAGCTCGTGCGCATCGTGCTGGACGCACGGGAACCCAGCTCGCGCGGGTAGATCCCCCCGCGCGTACCTGTACACACGGCCCCGGCGGCGCAGCCGGGAGATAGTGCATCTGGCTGCCGCCGGCCAACTCCGCCGGTCGCTCTGGCATTGGGGTGGCCACTCTCGCGGTTCCGCCACGGAAGTGCCTCCGTCGTCTCGGCGCCGGGCGCGCGGGGCCCGTTCGATTCGACCGGCATGGCTGGTGCAGTGTGAATTGGCAGGGCGCGGCCGGCCTTTGGCGTCGCCCCCGAACGCGAAAAACGTATGCTCAACGGCGCCAACCCCTCGATCCCTTCTGAGCCCGGCAACGGCCTGTTCCTGCAGTGGCTGCACGCGAGCACCGCCCTGCCCTGCGCCGGCCGTGACACCGGGATCGGCATCGCCCCCGAGCGGCAGCAAACCATCTTCGGTGCCCTGGTGGACCACGGCGCT
Source organism: uncultured Binatia bacterium (SeqCode) (assembly GCA_964648215.1). Taxonomy (GTDB): domain Bacteria; phylum Desulfobacterota; class Binatia; order HRBIN30; family JACQVA1; genus CAZYMF01. The sequence continues at coordinate 7,770 of CAZYMF010000188.1, forward strand.
TCGAGCGTACGTGCCAAGGTTGCCTGAGGACATGGCTCGTATGCCCTACTCAGCGCACCCCGACACCGCCGACCTCGCCCGCAGCGCCACCGCCTCGTTGCTGGTCGAGCGCCTGCGGGTGACGCTGTGGCTGATCATGGTCGCCAACGGAGTATTCGCCATCGAGTTGGTGATGCGCAAAGGTCTTGGGATCTACCCGATGCACGTGCTGATGCTCCACCTGATGCTGCAGTGCGCGCTCGCCCTGCGCGCGCTGCGGCAGCCGCAGTATGCGCGGCGGGCGGTGCTGATCGCGTTGATCGTCACCAGTACAGCCTGCCTTCAAGCCGCGGGCGCCGCGGTGATCGACCACGATGTCACCACACTGCCGTTTGCGGTCGTCCTGATCACCATCGGCCCAGCCGCCGTGTTGCCCTGGGGCCTGCGGCCGCAGCTCTGCTTGATCGCAGTGGCGGCGGCCACCGCCGCGTGGAGCGGCTACACCATCAGCGGGAGCTTGACGCCGGTTGCCGGGCAATCGGCGATGATGCTGCAAGTGCTGCTCGCGCTCGTGGTCTCCCTGGCGGTGGCCTATCAGTTCGCACACTATCGCCACACCATCGAGCAGCGCAGCGATGAGTTGACCGCCAGCACGGAGCGCTATCGCGCGCTGGCCGAGAACGTCACCGATGTCATTACGCGGGTCACACCCGACGGCACCCTGCGCTACGTGTCGCCGGCCATCCGCGGGCTCGGCTACGCGTCGTCCGATCTGGTCGGCCGCAACATGTTCGACTTCGTCCATCCCGACGAGGTCGGCGACATCCGTGCGGCTTTTGCGGCCGCGCTCGCGACCGCCGGCACGTCGACAGTCAGCTTTCGTATGCGCCGCGCGGACGGCGAGTACCGGTGGGTGGAGCTCAGCAGTCGGGTCGTCGCCAATGCCGCCGGCGGCACAACGCCGGAGGTCCTAACGGTGATGCGCGACATCAGTGAGCGCCGCCAAGGGCAGGAGGCGCTGCGCCGCAGCGAGCAACACTTCCGCGCCTTGATCGAAAACTCGCTCGACATGATTTCGGTCATCAACGCCGACGGCACGTCCAGCTATCGCAGCCCGACGAACATGCGAGCCCTGGGCTACAACCAGGACGCCGCCGCCCGCTTCAGCCCATTCGAGCTGCTCCACCCCGACGACCGGCCGCGCCTGATGGCAACACTTGGGGCAATCACAGGAACCCCGCGGGCCACGCAGTCGTTCATGGGTCGCTTCCGGCACGCCGATGGCTCGTGGCACGTGCTCGAAGGGACGGTCACCAACCTGCTCCATGATCCGGCGGTGGCGGGTCTGGTCGTCAACTCGCGCGACACGACCGAGCGCAGACGGGTCGAAGCCCGGTTGCAGCAGGCGGAGGGCGCCGCCGCGACGGCTGTGCAACACCTTGCCGCCATTGTTGAGTCCTCGGAGGACGCAATTATTGGCGGGGATCTGGACGGCACCATCGTGAGCTGGAACCGTGCGGCGGAGCGGCTCTACGGCTATACGGTGGCAGAGGCGATAGGACACCCCGTGTCCGTCATCTATCCACCGGATCGACCCGACGAGGGGCGGCGGATTGTGGAACACCTCAAGCGGGGTGAAGTCGTCAGGCATGACGACACCACGAGGATGCACAAGGACGGCGCGCGCATTCCGGTCTCGGTGACCATTTCGCCCATCACCAATACCGCCGGCATCACCATTGGCGCCTCGGCAATCGCCCGCGACATCACCGAGCGCAAACGAGTCGAAGCTCAGTTGCAGCAGGCGAAGGAAGACGCCGAGACGGCCAACCGGGCGAAGAGCGAGTTCCTCGCGAACATGAGCCACGAGATCCGCACGCCGATGAACG
>CAZYMF010000189.1:0-9616 GCA_964648215.1 uncultured Binatia bacterium (SeqCode)
GCATCCAGGCGGCGGCCGACGGCGGCGCCCATCTCCTGTGTCTGTGCGACACCAACGGCGGCCGGTTGCCACAGGAGATCGCCGCGGCCGTCGACGCGGTGAAGGCGAAGGTGTCGACCCCGATCGGGATTCACTGTCACAACGACTCCGAGCTCGCCGTCGCCAACAGCCTGGTCGCGGTGGGGCACGGCGCGGTGCAGGTGCAGGGAACCATCAACGGCATCGGCGAGCGCTGCGGCAACGTCAACCTCTGCTCGGTGATCGCCAACCTGCAGCTCAAGATGGGCTACCGGGTGGTCAGCCCGAGCCAGCTGCAGCACCTCCAGCAGGTCTCGCGCTTCGTCTACGAGCTCGCCAACATCGAGCCCAACAAGCGCCAGGCCTACGTCGGCGTCAGCGCCTTCGCCCACAAGGGCGGGGTGCACGTCGCCGCGGTGCAGAAGAACCCGCTCACCTACGAGCACATCGATCCGACGGTGGTCGGCAATCACCAGCGGGTGCTGGTCTCCGACCTCTCCGGACGCGGCAACATCGTCTACAAGGCGCAGGAGTTCGGCATCGACCTCGAGAGCACCGACGTCAACGTCCGCCGCGTGCTGAGCGACCTCAAGCAGCTCGAGCATCAGGGCTACCAGTTCGAGGGGGCGGAGGCTTCGTTCGAGCTGCTGCTGCAGAAGGGTCTCGAAGGGCGGGTGCGGCACTTTCGCCTGATCGGGTTCCGCGTCATCGACGAGAAGCGCAACGAGGACGAGGCCCCGCTGGCCGAGGCCACCATCATGATCGAGGGCCCCGACGGGAGCATCGAGCACACGGCGGCGCAGGGGAACGGTCCGGTGAACGCCCTCGACACCGCGCTGCGCAAGGCGCTGGTGAAGTTCTACCCGCAGATCGAGCAGATGAAGCTGCTCGACTACAAGGTGCGCGTGCTCAGCTCGGGCGTCGGCACCTCGGCGACGGTGCGCGTCCTGATCGAGTCGGGCGACGAGCACGAGCGTTGGGGGACCGTCGGCGTCTCCCACAACGTCATCGAGGCCAGCTGGCAGGCGCTCGTCGACAGCATGGAGTACAAGCTCTACAAGGACGAGAAGGGGCGCAAGCGCCTGCGCAAGGCGGCGCGGTCGGCGGAGTGAGGTGATCTACCTCGACTACAACGCCACGGCACCGCTGCGGCCGGAGGCTCGCGAGGCCATGCTGCCGTGGCTCGGCGCCGAGTTCGGCAACCCGTCGAGTGTCCACCGTCTCGGGTCCCACGCCCGCGTCGCCGTCGAGCGCGCCCGCGCGGAGGTGGCGGAGCTGGTCGGCGCCCGGCCCGCCGAGGTCGTCTTCACCAGCGGCGGCACCGAGAGCAACAACCTCGCTGTGCTCGGCGCGGCGATCGTGGGCGACGGGGCGGTGGCGACCGCCGCGATCGAGCACTCCTCGGTGCTGGCGGCGGCGTCCGTCCTCCGCGAGCGCGGGCGGCCGCTGCGGCTGCTACCCGTCGACGAAGAAGGCCGAGTGGAGCCGGCGCCGCTGGCCGACCTGCTACGGCAAGCGCCGGCGCTGGTCAGCGTGGCGTGGGCCAACAACGAGATCGGCACGATTCAGCCGATGGCCGAGATCTCGCGCTTGTGCCGCGCGGCGGGCGGGCTCCTGCACGTGGACGCGGTGCAGGCGTGCGGCAAGATTCCGGTCGACGCGTCTCAGGCGGATCTGCTGTCGCTGTCGGCGCACAAGATCGGTGGGCCGCAGGGCGTCGGCGCCCTGGTAGTTCGGCGTGGCGTCCGGGTCGCACCGCTCGTCCATGGCGGCGGGCAGGAGCGCGGCCTGCGCTCGGGTACGGAGAACGTCGCCGGCATCGTCGGCTTCGGCGCGGCTTGCCGGTCGGCGCGGGAGAGTCTCGCCGCCTACCAGAGGCTGAGCGAGTTGCGCGAGCGCCTCTGGCAGGGGTTGACCGCAATGAGCCCGGCGATCGTACGCAACAGCCCGAGCCGGACGTGCCTGCCGAACACGCTCAACGTTTGCTTTCCCGGAGTGCGGGGCGAGGCGCTGGTCGCCGCTCTGGACCTCGAAGACATTGCGGTCTCCACCGGCTCGGCGTGCGCGGCCGGAGCCGCCGAGCCTTCGCACGTGCTGTTAGCGATCGGGTGCGACGAGGAGCGGGCGCGGGATGGTGTGCGCTTCAGTCTCGGTTGGAAGACGACGCCGGCCGAGATCGAGAGCGCCCTCGCGGTCTGCGGCGCCGTGCTCGCGCGCATGCAAGCGGTGCGTCGGCCGGAGGTGGCCCGTGCCTGAGCGCGTCGTGGTCGGCATGAGCGGCGGGGTCGACAGCTCGGTTGCCGCGGCCCTCCTCGTGGAGCAGGGGTACGAGGTCATCGGCGTCGCCATGCGGCTGTGGGCCGGCGGGGAAGGGGAAACCACCAGTGGGTGTTGCAGCCTGGACGACTTTCTGGACGCGCGGCGGGTGGCGGACCAGCTCGGCATCCGGTTCTACGTCATGGACTTCCAGCGACAGTTCCGCGCCGCGGTGGTCGATCCGTTCGTCGGGGAGTACCTGGGCGGCCGCACCCCGAACCCGTGTGTGCGTTGCAACCAGTTCGTCAAGTTCGGGGGTTTCTGGGAGCGAGCGCGCGAGCTCGGGGCGCCGTGGGTGGCGACCGGCCACTATGCGCGGGTGCGCCGCCACCCCTCCTCCGGCCGGGCGGAGCTGTGGCGTGCGGTCGATGCGGCGAAGGATCAATCGTACTTCCTGTTCGCCGTCGACCCGGAAGCCTTGCGGCATTGCCTCTTTCCGGTCGGGGCGTTGACGAAGACGGAGGTGCGCGAGAGGGCCGCGGCCCTGGGCCTGGCCGTGGCCTCGAAGCCGGAGAGCCAGGAGGTGTGCTTCGCCCCGCGGCGCGAGCACGTCGCCTTCGTGGAGAAGCATGCGGCAGGCATCGCCGGGGGCGACATCATCGACGGGGCCGGTCGACCGCTCGGCCGGCACGACGGCGTGCACCGCTTCACCGTGGGGCAGCGTCGCGGGCTCGGCTTGAGCGGCGGGCCGCCGCTCTACGTCACCGAGATCGACGCCGGGCGGCGAACGGTGCAGGTGGGGCCGAAGGAGGCGACGCAAGCCGCCGGCCTGGTGGCCCGTCAGGCGGTCTGGACGGGAGGCGGGCGCCCGGCGGTGGGCTCGCGGTTGCAGGTGAAGATCCGCTCGCGCTTCGCCCCGGCCCCGGTACGGGTCGAGGCGGTCGACGACACGACCTTCACGGTCAGCGCCGCCAGCGGCCTGGCGGCGGTGACGCCGGGGCAAGCCGCCGTCCTCTACGACGGCGAGCGGGTCGTCGGCGGAGGGTGGATCGAGCGAGCCTTGGCTCGACCGGCTGCGGCGGCGTGAGGACGGGATGAAGATCGCGATCACCACCCTCGGCTGCAAGGTGAACCAGTACGACTCCGCGGCGTTGGCGACGCAGCTCGGGCACGCGGGCCATACGATCCATCCGTTCGAGCCCGGCGCGGACGCGTACATCGTCAACACCTGCACCATCACCGATCGAGCCGACGCCGAAAGCCGGCAGCTGGCGCGGCGCGTCAAACGCTGGAACCCGCGGGCGCGGATCATCATGACCGGCTGCTACGCGCAGGCCAATCCGGCCGGCGCGGCGGCGGTGCCGGAGGTGGACTTCGTCATCGGCCTCGACCGGCGCTCCGAGCTGCTGCGGGCCTTGAGCGGCGACCTCGATACCGAGCGCGTCGTCGTCAGCGACCTGCGCCGGACGGAGAGCCAGCCTCCCCTCGGTGCCGAGGTGTTTGGCGGGCGAACGCGGGCCTTCCTCAAGGTTCAGGACGGTTGCGATCTGTTCTGCACCTTTTGCATCGTGCCGTGGTCCCGCGGCCGCAGTCGCAGTGTGCCGCCGCGGGCGATCCTGGCGGAGATCGACAAGCTGGCGGCTCTCGGGTTCCAGGAGGTCGTCCTCACCGGCATCCACCTCGGCGGCTATGGCGAGGACCTGCAGCCGCGGGTCTGCTTGGCCGACCTGGTCGAGATGATTGCGGAGCGCGCGGCGGTGCCGCGTCTGCGCTTGAGCTCGATCGATCCGCCGGAGATCACGCCCAGGCTCCTGGACATCATGCGTCGCAGCGAGGCCGTCTGCCCTCACTTGCACATGCCGGTGCAGGCGGCCGAGGACGGAGTTCTGCGGCGCATGCGCCGCCGCTACGACACGCGGTTGCTGCGCGACGTGGTCGCCGAGATTCGCCGCCAGCTGCCCGACGCCGGGCTGGGAACCGACGTGATCGCCGGCTTCCCCGGCGAAACCGAGGGCGACTTCGAGAGCGGCCGTGCTCTGCTGGACGAGCTGCCATTCAGCTACTTCCACGTCTTTCCCTACTCGCGCCGGCGCGGGACGACGGCGGTGAAGCTGTCGGGGCACCTCCCCAAGGCCGTGATCGCGGCGCGCGCGCAGAGGCTGCGCAAGCTGGGCGAGCACAAGCGCGGCGCCTTCGCCGCCGGCTTCGTCGGCGCCATGCTGCGCGTCCTCCCGGAGGGCACGCAGGTGCCGGGCCGGGTGTTGTCGGGCTACGCCCGGAACTACGTGCGGGTGCGGGTGCGCGGAGACGCTCTGGCGGCGAATCGCGAAGTCTCCGTCCGCGTCGGGAGCGTGCGCGGAGCCCTGGCGGAGGGCGTCGTTGAGCGACGGTGAGACGAGAGGGCCGCGGGAGGACGTTGACGACTTCGTCCGGGAGGCGGCGGAGCGGATCGGCTATCGTTTTCGCGACCCGGAGCTGCTGCGGGACGCGTTGACGCACTCGTCGCTGTCCGCCGGGAGATCCGCCTGCGCCAGCGAGCGCATGGAGTTTCTCGGGGACGCCGTCGTGAGCCTGGCGCTGTCCGCGGTGCTCTACGAGCTGCACCCGGATTGGACGGAAGGTCAGCTGTCGCTGGGGCGCAGCGGTTGTGTCCGCACGCAGGCGCTGGCGCGCAAGGCCCGGGCGTTGGGGCTCGACGCGGCGCTCAGGCTCGGACGCGGCGAGGAGAAGACGGAGGGGCGGCGCAAGCCGTCGATTCTGGCCGCCGCGTACGAGTCGGCGATCGGTGCCGTCTTCTTGGACGGGGGCTACTCGGCCGCCTGCGCCGCGGTGCGGCGGCACTTCGAGCCCGAGCTCGCCGGCCGGGTCGATGCGGAGATCGACTTCAAAACGCGGCTACAGGAAAGAACGCAGCAGCAGCTCGGCACGGTGCCGACCTATCGCCTGCTCGAGAGCAGCGGCCCCGACCACGCCCGCCACTTCGTGGTCGCGGTGGAGATCGCGGGGAACGTGGCGGCGGCGGGAACGGGGTCGAGCAAGCGGCGGGCGGAGCAGGACGCGGCGGCGCGGGCGCTGGACACGTACGACTGGCCGAGCGCCCCCTCCCGGTGAACGGGTCCCGTGCCAGGCGAAAAGAAAAGGGGGCCGCGTGGCGGCCCCCTTTTGCGTCGAAGACGGTGGGGAAACGGACCGGGCCGGCGGAATCAGTGCCCGGACTCGATCAGGTGGGCGATGGTGAAGAAGTCCTCGCTCATGCCTGATTTGTCGCCCTGATTGAAGTACCAGCCTTGCTCGCCGGGAAACTTGTTGCTGGGCAGCGCGGCACGCGTGGCGTGGCTGAGCTGCATGTCGACCATGGTGATGCTGGGCTGGAACGGCATCTCGTCCGGGTACTCGATGCCGTAGGAGGGGGTGGCGCGCTTCTTGAAGCTCCACTGGTTCACCCACACCTTCCACAGGCTGCCGGAGCGGTCGAAGATGTCGCTGTACGCGACCAGGTAGGTGTCCTGGTCGATGAACAGGACCCGCTTGCCGTAGGCGTACTGCGGCAGCTTCGACACGCCTTCGATGACCCAGACCTTGCGCTTTTCCCAGGTGTCGCAGAAGATGAAGTCGCCTTCGCCGGGGCAGTACTTCACCGGGAAGTTCTCGGAATGGTACGAGCCGAGCATGGTCTTCTCGCCGAGGTACTTCCACGAGAACCACGGAATCTGGCCGGCGTAACCGCCGTAGCTGTCGACGTCGGTGTCCTGCCCGAATAGGGCGTCGGAGCGCTGGGCGCTGGAGAGGCGGCGGACGCGGCGCAGGGTGGGCAGGTAGAGCCAGGTGTCGTCCTGGCGATCCGGGCTGATGTAACGGATGCTGGTCGACCCGACCCCCTTCAGGTCGAAGGGCTCGAGGATCGGATGGAGAGAGCTCTTGCCGCGGACTTCGTCGGGGTTGGGCCGCTCGGGCTTGGGGTCGACGATCAGACGCGCCGTCCACAGCAGCGTGCGCAGGTGGTCGAGCAGGAAGTGACGCTCCACCTGCATCGGGCCGTCACTGACGGGACCGGTATCGGCGTCGAAATTCCGCAGGTCCTCGTCGTCGGTGACGTAGGGCTTGTACTCGTAGTTCCACATGATCTTCAGCGCAAACTGAGGATCGTTGGGGTCGACGTTCGGAAACGGCATGCCCGCTACGTGTCCGATCAGCGAGCGGCCGTCCGGCGCCAACTTGGTCTGACCCGCGTACTTCTCGGTGGCTTCGCGGTACGCCTTGTTCCAGACGATCTTCTTGGTCGCCACGATCTTCATCTGCATGCCGTGACGCACGCACCATTCGAGGCCCGGCGAGATCAGGTCCTTCGCCTTGTCGACGTTGGCCTTGTTGATGATGTCACCCGGGGCCACGTCAGCGAAGCTGACACTACTGCCGAGCAGAGCCGCCGCCGCCAGCAGGCACGGCACGACACGTTTCCAACGCAAGCGCATGGTTACCCTCCAAAATGTCGGGTGCGATGGCCACACCCCCCCGAAGTTGCTCACTGATACGTGGCCCGGCCGATCAAGTCAACGGTGGCGGACGCCGCGTCGCCCAAACCGGCGTTGTCGCGTTCCAAATGGTCCCACTGGTCCCGTCAACGGTCACTGTTGCACCTGCAGCTCTACTCTACGGTTTTGCGCCCGGCCGGCTTCCGTGGAGTTGTCCGCAACCGGCCGAGTCTCCCCGTAGCCCACTACCTTCATCCGTTCCGGGGCGATGCCGCGATTGACCAGGTAGCGGTAAACCGCCTCGGCGCGCCGGATCGACAGCGCCTGGTTGTACTCCTCGCCGCCGACGGAGTCGGTGTAGCCCGCGACCTCGAGGCTGACGCCGGGGTTCTCGCGTAGCGAGGAGACGGCCTCGTCGAGGACGGGGCGGGACTCGTCGCGAATCTCGGCCTTGTTGAAATCGAAGGTGATGCCGCGCAGAACAATGCGCCTCTTGGTCACCGGCGGCTGCACCGGCGGCTCCACGGCCGGCGGGGGAGGAGGCGGTGGGGGCGTCGCCGGTTGCGGCTCGGGATCCAGGAACACATGGCCAGCGATCCCGCACAGCAGAGCCCCGGCCGCGGCGCCGATGATCGCGCCCTTCCAGTATTCCGGATCGTCCTCGACGCACTGGCGTACGCCATCGATCTCCGCGCACGACGAGCCCGGTCGCTGGTCCTGGATGTAGGTGCCGACGCCGGCGCCCACCAAGGTGCAGATCGCGGCGGGAATGTAGGCCCCCTTGCCGAGCGGCTTCTGCCAAGAAGGTCGTTGAATGATCGCACACCCGGCTTGCAGCGTCAGCGCCAAGGCCAGCGTGCATGCCCAGAAAGATTGCCGTCGCATCAGATCCTCCAGCCCCTCACCGTGCCAACCACCGCCCGGCGGCGCGCCCCGCGATATCCCAGAGCGAACGAGCCTGCGACCCGGGTCGGGGTACGGCTTGACCCGTTGACGCAGCCGGCGTTGTCGTCTCTTCGCTCGCCCATGTCGGACATCACCCGAAAACGGATGCGCCCTTGTAGTCTTGGACCCGCAGAGGCGTCAAGCGAATTGCGCGTGCGTCGAGTCCGTCGCCGCGGTCGTGTGGCAACCCCCTCTCGCGACGTCCGCCATGACGCTGGGGGGCGAGGGTGGCGGATACGCCGGCTGGGCGAGCAGGTGGGACCCGGTTGTGGCTGCCCGCGCGGTTGTGATATCGCACGCCCAACCTTAGTTCAGGGGGCGGTTATGGCGATGCGGAGCGGTTTTGACACGGCGCGATTTTGCCGGCGCACAGCGGCCAGTCTGGTCGTGGCGTTGTTGGCAAGCTGTGTGGTCCCCGCAGCCGCCACGGCCGCCGACTGTAACGGGCGCACCTTCGAGCGCGTCAGCGTCAGCAGCGGCGGTGGCCAGGGCGATCAACGCAGCCTTTGGCCCAATCTTTCCTTCGATGGATGCGTCGTCGGGTTCAAGTCGGACGCGGCGAACCTGGTGGGCAACGACGTCAATCAAGCCACGGACGTCTTCGCGCGCGACCGCCGCGCGGACACCACGACGCGGATCAGCGTCTCGGCCAACGGACAGGAGGCGAACGACACCAGTTTTCCGCCGGCCCTTTCCGGGGACGGCAACCTGGCGGCGTTCGGCTCGCTGGCGACCAATCTCGTCTCGGGAGATTCCAACGGCTACGCCGATATGTTCGTCAAGGACCGCGGCAGCGCCGCGGTCTCGCGCGTCAGCGTGAGCGTCGTCGGCCCGCAGCCGAATGACGGGAGCCCGGACGCCCCACCGGCCGTCAGCAGCGACGGCCGTTTCGTCGCCTTTACCTCGCTGGCGTCGAACCTCGTGCCCGGCGACCTCAACGAGACCTCGGACGTCTTCGTGTTCGATCGGGCGCAGAACCACACCGAGCTCATCAGCGCCGCGCAGGTCGGCGCCGACCGCGGCAACTCGGCCAACGGGCCGAGCAGCGCGCCGGCGATGAGCCGTGACGGCCGCTTCGTCGCCTTTCTGTCCAACGCGCGCAACCTCATCTCCGGTGGCACGGATCCCGAAAACGCCCGTCGCGGGGTCTTTCTCTGGGATCGGCAGGCGCAGACGATGGAGCGCATCAGCGTGACCATCAACGGGGCCCCGCTCAACGCCGACTGCAACCGCCCGACGATCAGCGACGACGGGCGCATCGTCGCCTTTGCGTGCGACGCCAGCAACCTGGTGGCCGACGACGTCGACAACGTCCGCGACGTGTTCATCCGCGACCGGGACACCGGGACCACCACCCGCGTGCTGCCGCCCCAGGGATGCACCAACGGAGGCGGCGGCGCGATCGAAGGCGACGGCTTCAGCGACAGCCCGAGCTTGAGCGGCGACGGGCGGTTCCTCGCCTTCGTTTCGTCCGCGACCAACCTGCTGGCCGGAGACACCAACGGGGTCGCCGACGTCTTCGTCCTCGATCGCAGCACCGGTCTGATCGCGCGGATTCTGGGCGACGGCGACACCGAGCCCAACGGGGCCAGCAGCCTGCCGAACATCAGCGGGGACGGCGCCTGGATCGGCTTTCAGTCCGATGCGTCCAACCTCGTCGCCGACGACACCAACCAGGCCACCGACGTGTTCGTGGCCGGGAATCCCTTCCTGTCGGGGGGACCGATCCCGGGGGTGACGCCGGTCCCGACGTGCACGGCGACGCCGACCGTGACGGGGACGATCACCCCGAGTGTGTCGCCGTCAGCAGGCACGCCAACCGGCACGCCGGGGACACCGACTCCCACGGCCACGCCGGTGCCTTGCACAACGAGCAGTGATTGTCCGAACGGCCAGGTGTGCGTCAACAACATCTGTGTGCCGCC
>CAZYMF010000190.1:0-5002 GCA_964648215.1 uncultured Binatia bacterium (SeqCode)
GACTCAACCACTCAACCACTCACCCCAACCGTCCCGTCATCGCGGCTCCTGATAGCCACCGCCCTCCGGGTAGATGCCGCCGCCGCCACCACCGCCTTCTTGGAAGCTGTTGTCCGGGGTGAGATTGATCTCTACGCGGCGGTTCTGCTGCCGGCCTTCCGGAGTGTTGTTGGAGGCCACCGGGCGTGACTCGCCTTCGCCGCGCGCGCTGATGCGCGCCGAGCTCACACCGGCGGCGGCAAGCTCGTCCGCGACAGCTCGGGCGCGACGCAACGAAAGCTCTTGGTTGGACTCCTCCGAGCCACGGCTGTCGGTATGGCCGACGATCTGGATGTTCGTACGGGGATAGCGGTTCAACACGCTGGCAATCTGGCGCAGCTTGTCGCGCGCTCCCGGCTGTACGTATGCCTTGCCCGACTCAAAGAGCACGTCGCTCGCCAGCACCACCTGAAGCTCGTCCTGCCCCTGTCGCAGTCGATCCTGCTCGGCGAGCACACCCTGCATCGCCTTCGCCTGCTGGTCCATGTAGCTGCCGATCAGTCCGCCGCCGAGCGCCCCGACGACCGCGCCGATGGCAGCGCCCTGCCCGGCACCTCTTCCGCCGCCGACGATGGCGCCGATCGCAGCTCCGGCCGCCGCCCCTCCTCCCGCTCCAATCACCGTGCCCTTCACCGCCCGGGGGTTCTCCTGCATCGCCGAACAACCGATGAGAGAGACGGAAACCAGACCTACAAGTAGAAGTTTTGCAAAGCTCCGGTACATGCCAAGTCCTCCTCCAGACAGTTTATACGCGTGAGGCAGCGCGTCAATGCACGCACGGGGCGCGACAGCTCACCCACCTCGTCGCGTCTGCTGCCTGGTGCGGTAAAGGCGCTCGCTGAAACCGCCCTCCGCCTCGAATGCCCGGGCCTGGGTAGCGAGCTGGCGGCACACCTCGGCTGGACGTGTCGAGCGACAGCTTCGGGAGGGAACGAGGGTGCGGGCGAGACGCCCGCGCTCCCAGCCTCACCCCAGCAACGGCTTGCCCGAGCCCGCGGCTTCCTGGCGTAGCTTGTACTTCTCGACTCGCTGGCTCGGGGTTTTCGGCAGCGAGTCGCGGAACTCCCACAGGCGCGGTACCTGGAACTTCGCGAGGTGCTCGCTGGCGTAGTCGCGCAACTCTCGCTCCGTGATCTCGCCGCTGCGCACGATGAAAGCTTTGACCTCCTGCCCGAGCACGGGGTCCGGCACGCCGATCACCGCCACCTCGGCGACCTGCGGGTGCTCGCGCAGCACCTTCTCGATCAGCACCGACGACATGTTCTCGCCGCCCCGGCGGATGACGTCCTTCTTGCGATCGACGAAGTAGAGCCAGCCGTCCGCGTCGACGTAGCCGAGGTCACCGGTATAGAACCACCCGTCTCGCAGCGTCTCGGCGGTCTGCTCGGGATCGCGAAAGTACTCCGACATGCAATGGGGAGAGCCAACCGTGATCTCGCCGACCTCGCCGGTCTTCATCTCCTTGCCGTCGTCGCCGACGACGCGGATCGACACTCCCGGAACCGGCGGACCGGCCGAACCCAGACGCGGCTCGCTGCCGAGCGGGGTGATCGTCACGACGCCCGCGTCGGTCGATCCGAAGCACTCGGCCACGTGCTGTACACCGAAGCGCCGGATGATGCGGTTGCGGATCGGGGCGCTGCCGAGGCCGAGAATCACCCGCAGCGGACTGGTGCGCTCCAGATCCGACGGCTCGTGGGTCAACAGGATCGCCAGGATGGTGCCGAGCGTGTACAGCACCGTGGCGCGCGTACGGTGCACCAGGGGCCAGAACTCGGAGGCGCGAAAAGCCTTCGGGTAAGCCACCGTTCCGCCCGCCTGCAGCGCCGTGATCACCGCGCCCCAGGCATTGCCGTGGAATAGCGGCGTCACCGCCAGGATCACGTCGTCGGCCGTGATGCCGAGGGTCTCGAGAAAATGGCAACCGGCGGCGCCGGTGCTGCCGTGGCGAAACAACACGCCCTTGGGATTGCCCGTCGTGCCCGAGGTATAGAGAAGCGTCGACGGATCATCCGCCCCGAGCGTCACCAGCGGGGCGTGGGGTGAGGTCCTGGCGATGAGATCGTCGAGGGAGACGGTTCCGACGGCTACCGCCGTCTTCGTTGCCTCGGACGCCTTGGGTCGCAGCGCACGCTCGGCGCCGAAGGTGGCGACGACGCACGACTTCGGCAGCTCGATATCGGCGTCGAACACGTTCGAGGCGTTGGCATCGTCGGTGACGATCACCTTCGGTGCAGCATGGCCGAGGATGTAGCCCAGCTCGCGCGCGCCGAGAGCGGGATTGACCGGGTTGTAGACCGCGCCCGTCTTGAGCGCGCCGAAGGTCGCCACCAGGTAGTCGATCGAGTTGGCCATGGCGAGGGTGACGCGATCGCCTTTCTTCACGCCCAGCGACAAGAACGCATGGGCGGCGCGGTTCGAGAGCTGGTCGAACTCGCGATAGGTGACCCGGCGCTCGCTGTGCAGGATGAAGGGGTGGTCGGGTCGGCCGGCGACGCGCGACGCCAGGACGTCGAGGATCAGCATGCGCCTCGCATTACGCCAGAGTACCTCCGTCGGCAACCATCGCCGCACCGTTTACCATGCGGGCGTCGTCCGAGGCGAGGAAGGCGATCACCTTGGCGGCGTGCTCCGGCTCCCACATCTTCCCGGGAACCGGGGGCGAGTAGTACGCCACCAGCTGCGGCTCGAAGTCTTCTCGCGGAATGAAGTGACTGATCAGCGGCGACACGATCCCCGCCGGGCAAAGGCAGTTGGCGCGCAGGCCGCGGCTGGCGAACTCGAGCGCGATCGAGCGAGTGAAATTGATCAGGCCGGCCTTCGAGGCGCAGTAGTGCGCCGCGTACGCCTGCCCGCGCAGGCCGGCGATCGAGGCGACGTTGACAATCGTGCTGAAGCGGTTTCTCAACAGGTGGTCCATCGCCGCCTTGGTGGTGTAGAAGACGCCGTTCAGATTGACGGACATCACCCGCTGCCACTCGTTCTCGTCGATCTCTTCGAGGCGCGCGGCGCGGCCCACGCCGGCGGCGTTGATCAGCACCTGCAGGCCGCCGAAGCGGTCGACGGCGCTGCGGATCGATCGCTTGACGTCGTCCGACGAGGAAACGTCGCACCGTCCGCCGTCGGCCTCTCCGCCGGCGGCGCGGATGGAGGCGATGACCTCGTTGACACCAGCCTCGTTGATGTCGACGGCGAAGACCCGTGCCCCGTCGGCCGCGAACAGCGCCGCCGTGGCGCGGCCGAGCCCGGAGCCGGCTCCGGTGATGTAGGCGACGCGGTTCTCGAACCGTTTGGTCATGTATTTCCTTTCCACGCGCCCACCACATCGTCGACCGTCGTGATCGTCGCCAACAGGCGCAGGGTGTTCCGCATGACGCTCTCGACGTACTCGTCCGGGGTGCCGGCGACGGCCTCCCGTGGGATGACGACCTGGTAACCGCAGTTGACCGCCTCGATCGTCATGCCGGAGACGCCGACGTTGACCGACACGCCGGCGAGCACGACGGTACGCACGCCGAGGTTGCGCAGAAGCTGATCGAGCTCGCCGGCGTGAAACGGCGTGAGACCGTGCGAGCGGTTGACGACGTAGTCGCCCTCGACCGGCGCCAGAGGCGCCACCACGGCGTGCTGCGGCGAACCCGGAATCAACGGCGCCGACTTGCGCGCGCTCGCCATGAGCAGGCAGTTGACCGTCGAGCCGCCGCTGTCGGCGCGGCGCGAGGTGGTCAGGTGAAACGCCGGTACTCCGGCGCTACGCGCCGCTGCGAGAAGCCGGCGGATGCTCTCCACCGTACCGTGACGGGCCACCGCCTCGGCCAGCGCATTGAACCGCCCCTCCCCGCCGATGACGCCCTGCTGGCACTCCATCATCAGCAGGGCGCACTGTTTCGGGAGGAGCAGCTCCTTCAGGTCGACGGGCATTTTACAGCCCGTAGAGGCGTTTCGGATTGTCGTCGAAGAGACGCTTCTTGGCGCTCTCGGAAATGTCGGTACGCTCCTCGATGATCTTCACCGTGTCGGGGAACCTGCAGTCCCAGTGGCAGTAGTCGGAGGCGTAGGCCAGCACGTACTCGCCGAGCAAGTCGACCACGTGCGGGATGCCCTTCTCCTCGGGATCGCAGCCGATGAAGCAACGTCCCGAAAGGAAGTACTCGCTCGGCTTGCGGTCGATCTGCGGCGCCTGCTCCGGCGTCAGCTCCCAGTGCTCGTCGAGCCGCTCGAGCCAGAACGGCAGCCACCCCACCCCGGCTTCGAGAAAGGCGACGCGCAGCTTCGGAAAGCGATGCAGGATGCCGCCGACGGTGAAGCAGTTGATGGCGATCATCTGCCCGATCGGATGGGTCAGCGCGTGCATTTCGAGGCGCGTGTTGAAGCGGTCGATGGCGATCGGCACCTGATCGATCGCCTGCCCGCCGCCGTGGATACACACCGGAACCCCGAGCCGCTCGGCCTCGGCCCACACCACGTCGAAGCTCGGGTGGTCGAGGTTCTTTTCGCGGATGTGCTGCGGCGACACCATCCCGACCATGCCGAGCTCGGTGACGGCACGGCGCAGCTCGGCGGCGGCGGCCTCGGGGTCGATCAGCGGCAGCTTCGCCACCGACATCAGCCGCTCCGGCTTGTAGCGCGTATACTCGGCGCGGGCGTCGTTGAGCGTGCGGCAGAGTGCGATGGCGAAGTCGCGATCAAGCCCGGCCCACTCCTCTCCGGCGCCGCCGGGAAACATGATCGTCTGGTCGATGCCTTCGAGATCCATGTCCTCGAGGCGCGGCTTGGGATCGGTCATACCGGGGCGCTCCAGGCTGTCGACCTTCGCCGTGCCCTTGGTCTGCTTCACGCCGACGCCGGGCAGGTTGGCGAAGACTTTCTGGATGCGGGCCTTGCGTTCCTCCCACTTGGGCTGGAACTGACTGGGGATGCGGGCTTGCCAGTTGGGCAGATCGCCGCCGTGCCCGTCGGCGTC
>CAZYMF010000190.1:5102-9408 GCA_964648215.1 uncultured Binatia bacterium (SeqCode)
CGGCGCCGCCGAGGCGGAACACGCCGCGCGCCAGGCTGCCTCGCTTGAGGTCGCCGAGGGCGGTCTCGAAATCCTCGAGCTCGTAGTGCTTGGAGACGAGCTCGTCGATCTTCAACCGGCCGCCGAGGTACAGGTCGGCCAGCATCGGGAAATCGCGGCGCGGCCGAGCGGTGCCGTAGCGGCAGCCGAGAATCGCCTTGTTCTGATACAGCGCGTGCACCACGAAGTCGTAGCTCGATCCCATCTTCGGCACGCCGACGATGGTGAGCGAACCGCCGGGGCCGAGCGCCTCGAGCGCCTGCTTGATTACCGCGACGTTGCCGACGGCCTCGAAGGTGTAGTCGGCGCCGCCGCCGGTGAGGTCGCGGATGACCGCGACCGGATCCTCACGGCTGGAGTCGATCGTATGCGTCGCGCCCAGGCGCCGCGCCAGCTCCAGCTTCTCGGGCACGACGTCGGCGGCGATCACCTTCGAGGCGCCGGAGAGCACCCCGCCCTGCACGCAGCTGAGGCCGATGCCGCCGAGGCCGAAGACGGCCATGGTGGCGCCGGTCTCCACCTTGGCGCGGTTCACCACCGCGCCGAAGCCGGTCATGATGCCGCAGCCGATCAGCGCGGCGCAGTCGAACGGCACGCGCGGATCGATGGGGATGGCGCTCTGCTCGCGCACCACGGTGCGCTCGACGAAGCAGGAGGTGTTGGCGAACGAATACGCCTGCACCCCGTTGACCGTGAACGGCTTGCTGTCCTTCGGGTTGGGCGCGTTGCGGCACTGCGTCGGCTTGCCCACCTCGCAGGCCGGGCAACGGCCGCAGTGCGACAGGGTGGAGAGCACGACCGTGTCGCCCTCCTTCACACTGGTTACGCCCGGACCGACGGCTTCGACGATCCCGGCGCCCTCGTGCCCGAGGACCACGGGCACCGGGTACGGGATGGTTCCGTCGATGACGCTGACGTCGGAGTGGCAAAGCCCCGCGGCTTTGAGAGCGACGCGCACCTCGCCCGGACCGGGATCCCTCAGGGTCACGTCCTCGATCACCACCGGCCGATCGACCGAGTAGAAGACGGCGGCTTTCATGGTCAGCTCGTCGCGTTGCCGATGCGCAGCACGCGACCCGGCCGAGCGCTGGTGAGCACGCCGTTCTCGACGATGGTCTCGCCGTTCACCATGACGCGGGCGACGCCCTCGGGGCGCACCTGCCAGCGCTCCTCGTTGCCGGGCATGTCGCGTACGATCTCCTTCTTGCCGAGGCGGATGCGCTCCGGGTCGAACAGGGTGATGTCGGCCTGGTAGCCGCGGGCCAGCATGCCACGGCCCTTCATCCCCGTGATCACCGCCGGCAGGTGCGTGATCTTGCGGATACCCTCCTCCAGCGTGAACAGCTTGCGGTCGAGCAACCACGAACGAATGAAGTACGTCGTCCACTCGGCGCCGTCGTCGCGGTCGGCGTGGGCGCCGCCGTCCCCGGTGCCGGCGATCATATGCGGATTCTTCTGCGCCTCGGCGTTGGCCGCCGCCCACGCCTCGCTCTCGTTGTTCCAGATGAACTGCGTCTCCAGCCGGTTCGCCAGCGCCAGGTCGCAGATCACATCGGACGGATGCGCGTTGCGCTCCTTGGCGAGCTGGCCGATGTTCTTGCCCTCGTTCTGCGGCTCCGCCGCCGAGCGGTCGACGAAGACGGTGTTGAGCGGCGGCGGCGGCAGGGTCGAGCCCTTGGAGCCGTCGGTGTTGGGATGGTCGAGCCCCTCGCGCAGCTGGGCGCGAAACTGCGGATCGCGCATCTTCGCCCTGCGCTCCTCGACCGGCATGCCGGAGAGATCGCGCCAGTGGAAAACGCCGTCGAAGAGGCTGGTGCCGCGCTTCCAGTTGAACGGGCGCATGAACGGCTGGGTGCGCAGAATGGAGAAGATCGCCGCGCCCTGGCGCCGCGCCTCCTCGAGGAAGCGCACCGAATCCTCCCACATCTCCGGGTTGTTCGAGCGCTTGCTGATGCCCTGCACGATCACCGGCAAACCGCAGCGCTGGGCGAGCTCGATCAGCCGCTTGCGGTCGAGCTCGCTGAGGCCGCGCACGGCGGTCTCGGGCAGGAAGGAGATCGAGCCCGCACCGCCTTCGCCCGCCGTCTCGATCAGTGTCGCCACCTCGTCGAACGCGGCGTGGCGCGAGGGCACGGGCTTGTTGAACTGATCCACATGCGTCGGCGCCATCGATGACGAGAAACCCGCGGCGCCGGCGTACATCGCCTCGCGCACCAGCTGCTTCATCTTCTCGAGCTCGGCCGGCGTCGCCTCGCGCTCCGAAGCGGCGTCGCCCATGACGAAACGGCGCAGCGCGGAGTGGCCGACGTAGACCGCCGCGTTGATGCCGAGGCGCTTGTCGATCGCGTCGAGGTACGACGGAAAGCTTTCCCAGTCCCACGGCAGGCCGTGGCTCAGGACGTTGGACGAAAAGCCCTCGACCTTGGCGAAAAGAGCGGTGAGGTAGGCGTGGTCGCTCTTGGCGCAGGGCGCGATCGAGTAGCCGCAATTGCCGGCGATCACCGAGGTGACGCCGTGATAGCACGACGAGGTCGCGTAGGGCTCGAAGGCGATCTGCGGGTCGTAGTGGGTGTGGGCGTCGATGATCCCCGGAATGACATAGAGACCGTCGGCGTCGATGGTCTGCTTGGCACCGGATAGATGCCCGATGTCGGTGATCACGCCGTCGCGGATGGCGACGTCCGCAGTTCGCATCGGCAGGCCCGAGCCGTCGATGACCCGCCCGCCCTTGATGATCGTATCAAACGCCATAGTGTCGTCCTCTCATGCCGTCCAGCCGATGTACTTCAGCTCGCTGTAGGTCTGCAGCGCGAAGCGGCCGCCGTCGCGGCCGATGCCGCTGCGCTTGTAGCCCCCGAACGGGGCGTCGGGGTTCACCGGGCTGCCGTTGATCTGCACCGTACCGGCGCGAATCGAGCCGGCGACGCGCATGGCGCGCGCCACGTCTCCGCTCCACACGTAGGCGTAGAGCCCGTAGTCGGAGTCGTTGGCCAGCGCGATCGATTCCTCCTCGTTCTCGAACGGGATCGCCGCGATCACCGGCCCGAAAATCTCCTCGCGCGCGATGGCCATGTCGTTGCGCACACCGGTGAACAGCGTCGGCTCGATGTAATAGCCCTTCTTCAGGTGCGCCGGGCGCCTGCCGCCGCAGGCCAGCGTGGCGCCTTCCTCGACGCCCTTGGCGACACAGCGCTCGACGCGCTCGCGCTGCGCTGCCGAGACCAGCGGCCCGACGACGACGCCCTCCTCGCGCGGGTCGCCAACCTTCAGCGACGCTCCCGCCTTGGCCAGTGCCGCAGTAAAGTCGTCGTAGATCGAGGCCTCGATCAGCACGCGTGTTCCGGCGATGCAGATCTGCCCGCTGTGGAAGGCCCACACGCTCATGACGCTGCGCAGTGCCCGGGCGCGATCGGCGTCGGCAAAGACGACGTTGGGCGACTTGCCGCCGAGCTCGAGCAGCGTGCGCTTCATCTGCATCGCCGAGGCTTCTCGGATCTTGCCGCCGACGACGGTGCTGCCGGTGAACGAGATCATATCGACGTCGGACGACGTGCTCACCGCCTCGCCCGCTTCCGGGCCGGAGCCACAGACGAAGTTCACCACGCCCGGAGGCAGGACCGAGTCGACGATACGGCACAGCTCGGCAACGCCGAGCGGGTCCACCGGCGCCGGCTTCACGACCACCGTGTTGCCGCAGGCCAAAGCCGGGCCGATCTTGCCGGCGCAGTTGGTCATCGGAAAGTTGAACGGCGTGATGCAGGCGACCACGCCGATCGGCTCGCGCACCACCACACCGCCGGCGACCCCGCTCCCGCCGGGGCCGGAAAAGGACACCGGCGGCAATGCCTCCTGGGCCGACTCCCGCGCCAGGGCGGCGTACTTGCTCAGGCGCACGACCACCGCACCCACCTGCTGCGACACGGCGACGGGGCGCACGGCGCCGGTCTCGGCGATGGTCAGATCGACCAGCCCGCCCATCTCGCTGTTGAACTTCTCCGCCGCCTTCTGCAGCAGCGCGCCGCGCTCGGCACCACCCATGGTTCGCCAGGGGCCGCGCTGGAAGGCCTCCCGCGCCGCCCGCGCCGCGGCGCGCACCTGCTCCGCCGAGCACTCCGGAGCGTATCCCGCCGGCTCCTCGGTGGCCGGGTTGATCACCGGGTAGGTGCCGCGGTCGGCGGCAACCCACTCGCCGCCGATCAGGACTTTATCGAAAACGGGGACGGGCATTGGGGAAGAAGTCGACAGTCGACAGTCGAGAGTTGAGAGT
>CAZYMF010000191.1:0-9384 GCA_964648215.1 uncultured Binatia bacterium (SeqCode)
GCGCATTGGGAACATGATGTTGTCGCGCACGGTCATGTGCGGGTAGAGGGCGTAGTTCTGGAACACCATCGCCACGTTGCGCTCGTGCGGCGGCACGTCGTCGATGCGCCGGCCGTCGAGAAGAATGCGGCCGCGGCTCAACTCCTCCAGGCCCGCGGTCAGGCGTAGCAGCGTCGACTTGCCGCAGCCCGAGGGGCCGAGCACCGTGATCAGCTCGCCGTCGGCGACGCCGAGCGTGAAGTCCGCCAGCGCCACCGTGGCGCCGAAGCTCTTGCCGACGTTTTCGAACTCCGCCTGGGCCATCAGCGGCCGCTCCCAGCCAGCGCTCCCGAGCGCAGCGCCGGCTCGAGCACGACGATGATGCACAGCGCCGGCACCAACATGATCGCGGCCACCGCGCTGGCCATGCCGGGATAACCGAAGGCGGCGAGGTAGTAGAGCAGCGGCGGTAGCGAGCGATTGGTCACTTGTAACAGCAGCGCATAGGCAAACTCGTCCCAGGAGACAAGGAAGACGAGAATGCCGGCGGCGGCGAGCGACGGGCGTATCAACGGCAGGGTGATGCGCCAGAACGTCCCGAGCTGACTGGCGCCGTCGAGGCGCGCCGCCTCCTCGAGCTCCACCGGCACGCTGCGAAATCCGTTGCGCAGGATGAGAAACGCGAACGGAATGCCGAGCAGCGTGTGCGCCAGCCACAGGCCGAGGCCGGCGGGGTTGTTGTAGAGACTGAGGTGGACGAACAGCGCGGCCAGCGGCACGGCGAGGGCGATCGAGGGAAACAGGCGGGTCAGGATCATCGAGGCGTCGAGGGGGCGATCGAGGCGCGGCCGCCGCGCCGCGCCCCAGGCGGCCGGCAGCGCGATGAGCAGGCTGGAGGCCACGGTGAGCAGGGCGACGAACAGGCTCAGCGACAGACCCTGGTCGAGACGGATCGTGCTCTGCAGGCCGCGAAAGTTCTCCAGCGTGAGCTGGTGCGGCAGCCAGGTCGGGGGCCAGGCGAAACTCTCCTTGTCGGGGGTGAACGCCTGCTTGAGGATCAACGCCAGCGGCAGCAGATCGATGGCGGCGACGACGACACCGAGGCCGACCAGGGCCGCCTTGCTCCGCTTCATGCCGCCACCCTCCGGCGCAGCAGGGGCAGCGTGGCGAGCACGCTGAGCAGCGCCAGCAGCGTCGCCGCAGCCGCGGCGGCGCCGTCGTTCCCGTAGTCGGACCACTGGTGGTAGGCGTAGGTGGACAGCACCGGGACGCCCTCGACGCCGGTGAGCACCAGCGGCGTGGCGAACACCCGCAGCGCGTCGAGCCCGCGCAGGATCAGCGCCGCGATCAGCGCCGGCCGGAGCAATGGCAGGGTGATGAAGGTGAAGCGGGCGAGGCCGCGCGCGCCGTCGAGCTGCGCCGCCTCGGCGATCTCCTCGGGGATGGCGCTGAGCGCGGCGAGCAGCAGCAGGAACACCACCGGCGTGACGTGCCAGGCGTCGACGGCGACCACGGTGAGAAAGGTGAGCGCGCGCCCCGGCAGCAGCCAGTCGACCGGCCCCAGCCCCGCCGCCAGCAGCGCCGCGTTGGCGTAGCCGCGCGGCGCGAAGACGTAGCGCATGACGGTGAGAAAGACGATCTCCGGCAGGGCGAAGGGGACGATGACGACGGCGCGCAGCAGCCGCCGCCCGGGAAAGCGCGCCGCCAGGAACACGGCCAGGGCGAGGCCGAGCGCGAGCTCGACGAGAACGCTGAGCAGCGGCAGGACGACGTTGCCGGCCACGGCGCGCCAGAACAGGTGGTCGTGCCACAGCAGCTCGAAGTTCACCGCGCTGGGGAAGGCGCCGGTGAGGCCGTCGGTGAAGGCGAGCTTGACGGCGTAGAGCGTCGGGTAGACGAGGAACAGGGCGAGGTAGAGGACCACCGGCGCGGCCAGCCAGCCGCTGCGGCCGCCACGGGCGTGGTCCATCGCCTCGGCGCTCACCGTTTCTCCTCGCTCGCCAGCTTGCGGGCGGCGGCGTGCAGCGTCGCCGCCGGGTCGGCGTGCTGGAAGACGACGTCGCGGAACGCCTGCTGCCAGGCGCGGCTCAGGCGCGGGTAGTCGGTGCGCTCGGGTCGCGGGTGAACGTCGTTGCGCATGGCGGCGAAGCCGGCGAGCAGCTCGTTGTCGCCGCCGACGGGCACGTCGGTGCGCGCCGAGAACCAGCCGAGCTCGCGCTGGAAGCGTTCCTGCGCGTGATGGCCGACGAGAAAGCGCGCTAGCTCGAGGGCGGCGGCGCGGTGCGGCGCGCCGCGCGGCACGGCGATGTAGCCGCCGCCGAGAACCGTGGCTGCTCCCGCCGGCCCGCGCGGCAGCGGCGCCGAGCGGATGGTCCCGGGCGCTAGCCCCTGGCTGGCATAGAGCGACATGACGAACGGCCAGTTGAGATGCAGCACGATCTCGCCGCGCGCCATCGCCTCGGCGATCGTCGACTCCTTGAAGGTCTCGCTCTGCGGGTCGAGATAGGGCGCGAGCTGGGCGAGGAAGCGAAACGCCGCAATGGCGCCGGCGTCGTCGAGCTGCATGCCGCTGCCGCCAGCCTGCCACACGAAGGGGAGCAGATCGCAGGTGAGGCCCTCGTAGAGCGCGCCCTTCAAGCCGATCTGGCCCGGGTGGTCGCGCGCGACCTGCAGCAGCTCGGCCCAGGTGGCGGGCGGCTTGCCGAGGACCTTGTGGTTGTAGATCAGCGCCTGCCACGCCAGGCGATGGGGCAGGAAGCGCAGGCCGTCGATGCGCCCGGCAGCGACGGCCTGCGGCACCAGGGCGGCGAGCTCCGGGCCGAGGTCGGCCTCGGGCAGCACGGCGACGTCACCGGCGGTCATGGCGAGCGAGTAGACGTCGAGCTCGACCAGGTCGAGCGTGCCGCTGCCGGCGAAGGCCTCGGCCGACAGGGCGCGGCGGATGTCGGCGTACTGCTGCGGCACCACCACCACGTGCCGTCCCGTCTGCTGCTCGAAGTCGGTCAGCACCGAGCGGTAGACCGGCAGCTCGCTCGGCAGCAGGGAGACGGCGATGGTCAGCGTGGAGTCGCGGCGGGTGCAGGCGCCGAGGAGCGCCAGAGCCAGGACGAGAGTGGCTCGCCCGCGCATCACGCCGGCAGATGCCTCATTGCATGGAGGCGCTGGCCGCCATCCCGCTCATGCGCACGGCCAGCATGGCGCGGACGAAGCGTTGGACCTCCTCGGGATCGTCCACGCGGTAGCGGGCGCGCGTCGGCTGGTCGGGGTTGCCGACGCGGATGGTGACGGCGTGCGGCGGCAACTGATTGAAGGCGTCCTCGTCGCTGCGATCGTCGCCGATGTAGATGGGCAGCGCGTTGGGGGCGTGGACGGTGAGCAGGGCGGAGACGGTCTTGCCCTTGTTGGCGTAAGCGGGCCGGATCTCGGCGACCTCGGGCCCGTAGGTCAGGCTCAGGCGCACGCCGCGGCGCTGGTAGGTGCGCGCCAGATTGGATACGGTCTGCCGCGCGGTGACGGCGTCGGGCGCCGAGGCCAGGCGATAGTGGCAGGCGAGTGCCGCGCCCTTGTCCTCGAGCAGGATGCCCGGGCGGGTGCCGACGCTCTGCTGCAGGCTGCGCTTGATGCCCGGCAGCAGTGAGCGCAGCATCGCCGTGCCCTCGGCGAGATCGATCTCGCCGTTGGGGAGCTGGATCTCGAGCCCGTGAATGCCGACGTAGAAGATGCCCGGGACGTTGAGGAAGCGGCGCAGGTTGTTGACCGGGCGTCCGGAGATCACCGCTACCTGCGTGCCCGGCGTCCGCGCCAGCTCCTGCAGCAGTGCCGCGGTTCCCGGCAGCGGTGTGGCGTCATCGGGTGTGGATGCGAGGCGGGACAACGTGCCGTCGTAGTCGAGAAAACAGAAAACGCGGCCGGCCCCGGCGATTCGTTGAAAGACTCTCGATTCCTCCTCGCGCAGCCACAACGGCATTAGTTTCGTGTCTCCGGCAATCTGGATGAGGCGGCCAGCTTAGTGACCTTCGCCCCAGGCCGCAACCCCTGAGAAGAGCCGAAAGCCAAAAGCTGAAAGCGGAAAGTCGGAAAGGGAAGAGGAGCAGGGTCACGGCGCGGCCCGGCGGCCGTTGAAGGATCGGCCAATCGTCAATGATTCACTGACCCGATCGTCGATTCCTCCCCCTCTCTGGTCTTCCGGTGCGGGCTTGGGGCATAGAAGGCGAGGGATGGGAAGCGACCACTGACCAGGGCGGAGACCCGCTGCAAGGGCTTCAGGGAAGGCGCACTGTTGGCACGGTTCTCTACCGAGAACGGCATGGACATGCGCGGTCGGCAGGCTCAAAGGATGGCTCACGTGCTTCGGATTGCTGTCGTGACAATTTCCGTCCTCTTCGCCTCGTTGCCGGCCTCCGCCAACAACTGCATCTATGTGAGTACGTTTGACGGACTCGCGGTCATTGATGCAGATGCAGCACCGGCCGTTCTCGTCAGGTCGGTCGATGCACCCTATGGTGACAACGGGCCGATACTAGTAGACCAGAGTCGCCTGCGAGCATACGTACAGTCCGCAGGGCATGCGACGCGCTTTCAAGTTCTCGATTTGGTGACCAACGCAACCGCCGCGGTTGTTTCGTGTTCAGGAGCGGCATGGTTCACGGCTCGGGTTTTGAGTCCGGACGGCACGCTCCTGTACGGCCTTGCACCCGGCCCCACGACCGACTCGGAAGCGCTTGCCAGCGTCGAGATCGCCACCGGCGCGGTAACAACCTCCTCGGTCGACGTCACCTCGACCAATCGCGCCCCGCCCTTCATGGACATCACTCCCGATGGCAAGTATCTGTACGTGGGCATCGAGCATCCGCCCTTTGGAGTCGAGGTCGTCGATACCGCAACCCTCACGGTTGCAGGCACAATAGCCGGACTCACCTACAACCCTTTCGCTCTTGCAGTCAGCCCTGATGGACGCCGGGTCTATACTGTGGGTCCGTTCAACACCGTCTCCGTCATCGACACCGGAAGCAACGCGGTCGTGGACAGCATCACGATCAAAAATTGCCGCACCATCCACGACGTCGAGCGCAACTGCGGCTCCGACAATCTGGCGGTCAGTCCCGACGGCAGCCGCCTCTACGTCGCCAACTACAACGACGAAAGCATCGCCGTTGTGGATACCGCCACGGATACGGAACGGTACAGCATCAAGCTGGGTGACCCGAACCTTCTCGGCGACAACCACTTGCCCTGCGAGGAATCAAACCCGGACTCTATCGCCGTGTCGCCGGACGGTGGGATCCTTGCGATAAGCCATTCTCTCGCGGACAGCTGCTTACGCCAGCCCAACTTCCTGTGGGTTCTTACGGGCGGGTTTGCCGAAAGGGTCACGTTTTCCGATTCGCCTATTCCCGTGTTCTCGAGGATGGCCATCGCCGCGGTGCCGTCGGGCTGCGCCGGCGGGCCGGTTCCCTGTGCCGGGGACTGCGATGGGTCGGGGACAGTCACGGTCGATGAGCTCATGACGGGCGTGCGCATCGCCTTGGGCGAGCAATCGTACGTCAACTGCCTGGCGCTCGACGCCGACCACAACGGGCAGGTCACTGTCGACGAGCTGACCGCTGCGGTCGACGCCGCCCTCAACGGCTGCACGGCCCCGACACCGACCCCGCTGTTGCTCCCCGTGTACCCGTCGAATACGTCCGCTTTCACGCCGACACCCACGCCGACACTCGACCAAGGCGCCTTCACCGTAGGGCGGCCCGAGCGGTGCTGCCCCTTGTGCGATCGACGGACGATCGACGACGCACGGGCAGCGCGCCGTCGCCGCCGAGCCGTCCCGCCCGCAGCACTGACGGAGCAGTGCCCTCCAGGTCGCAACGATCGAGTCATCGGATCCGCCAATCGTCAATGATTCACTGACCCGATCGTCAATTCCTCCCCCTCTCTGGTCTTCGGGTGCGGGCTTGGGGCATAAAATGCCTGAGATGGGGGAGCGACCAGACACGAGAACTTCGCCCGCACGCGTCCCGGTGAGCACCTACCGGCTGCAATTTCATCGCGCCTTTCGCTTCGTTGAGGCGGGCGCGCTGGTGCCCTATCTCGACGCGCTCGGCATCACCGACTGCTACTCGTCGCCCTATCTGAAGGCCAGCCCCGGCAGCCCGCACGGCTACGACATCGTCGATCACAATCAGCTCAATCCGGAGGTGGGCAGCGAGGAGGAGTACGCCGCCTTCGCCGCCGCGCTGCGGGCGCACGGCATGGGGCAGGTGGTCGATTTCGTTCCCAATCACATGGGTATCGACCCCGCCAGCAACCTCTGGTGGCGCGACGTGCTGGAGAACGGCCGCTGCTCGCCGTTCGCCCGTTTCTTCGACATCGAGTGGCATCCGGTCAAGCTGGAGCTCAGCGAGAAGGTCCTCCTGCCCATCCTCGGCGACCAGTACGGGCTGGTGCTGGAGCGCGGCGAGCTGCGGGTGGCGTACGAGCACGGCGCCTTCCTCTTGCGCTACTTCGAGCACGACCTGCCCATCAACCCGCGCGAGTTCCCGCGCCTGCTGGAACAGGGGATCGAGAGATTGCGAGCCGAGCTGGGCGACGACGATCCGCAGATCGTCGAGCTGCTGAGCGTCATGACCTCGCTGCGCAACCTGCCCGTGTACACGGAGACGGAGCCCGGGCGGGTCGCCGAGCGCCACCGCGAGAAGGAGGTGGCGCGCGAACGGCTGGGGCGCCTGGTGGAGTCCTCGCCCCGCATCGCGCGCCACGTCGAAGACGCGGTGCGGGCCGTGAACGGGCAGGTGGGAGAGCCGACCAGCTTCGACCCGCTGCACGAGCTGCTCGAGGCGCAGCCGTACCGTCTGTCCTACTGGCGCACCGCATCGCACGAGATCAACTACCGCCGCTTCTTCGACATCAATCAGCTCGCCGGCCTGCGCATGGAGGATCCGGCCGTCTTCGACGCCACGCACGGCCTGATCCTGCGCCTGATCGCCGACGGCCACGTCACCGGCGTGCGCCTCGACCACGTCGACGGCCTGTACGATCCCGCGGGCTACCTCGAGCAGCTGCAACGGGCGATTGCCGAGCGCCGCCCCCGCGAGTCGGGAGACGGATCGATCGCGGGACCGTTCTACGTGGTGACGGAGAAGATCCTCTCTCCGGGCGAATCGCTGCCCGAGCACTGGCCGGTCGCGGGCACCAGCGGCTACGACTTTCTCAACGATCTCAACGGCGTCTTCGTCGCGCGCCAGAACAAGCGGGCGCTGCTGCGGGTGTACCGCCGCTTCACCGGCGAGCGCGCGGCGTTTGCCGACATCGTCTGCGACAGCAAGAGCCTGATCATGGAGACGCCGATGGCGAGCGAGCTCAACGTGCTGGCGCACGCGCTCAACCGTCTCTCCGAAGGCGACCGCCGCACGCGTGATTTCACCCTCAACAGCCTGCGCGACGCTCTGCGCCAAGTCGTGGCGTGCTTTCCGATCTACCGCACCTACGTCACCCCGAGCGGCTCCAGCACGGATGATCGCGGCGCGATCGAGGCCGCCATACGCCGCGCGCGCCGGCGCAACCCGACGATGGAGCGATCGATCTTCGATTTCCTGCGCACCATGCTGCTGCCCGACGCCGGGCACGCCGGCTCTCCCGAGGAGTACCGGCAGCGCGTGAGCTTCGCCATGAAGTTCCAGCAGTACACCGGCCCGGTGCAGGCGAAGGGGGTCGAGGACACCACCTTCTATCGCTACAACCTGCTGGCTTCGCTGAACGAGGTGGGCGGCGATCCCGAGGCGTTCGGGTGCTCGGCGGCGGATTTCCACGCCGCCAACCGCCAGCGACGAGAGCACTGGCCGAACAGCATGCTGGCGTCGTCGACCCACGACACCAAGCGCGGCGAGGACGTGCGGGCGCGGCTCAACGTGCTCGCCGAGCTGCCCGAGGAGTGGGGCCGCTACCTCTCGGTCTGGGCCCGCATCAACGCGCACCACCGCACCGACGTGGACGGCCAGCCGGCGCCTTCGCGCAACGACGAGTATCTCTTCTACCAGACGCTGCTGGGCGCCTGGCCAGTGTCCACCTCGAGCGAAGCGGCCGACGAGGCGTTGGTGGTGCGCCTGCAGGAGTACATGCTGAAGGCGGTGCGCGAAGCCAAGGTCCACACCAGCTGGGTCAACCAGAACGAGGGCTACGAAAATGCGGTGGCCGGCTTCGTCGAGCGCGGATTGCGCGGCCCCAGCCGCCGGCGATTCCTGGCGACGTTCCTTCCGTTTCAGCAGCGCATCGCGCGGCTCGGCATGGTCAACTCGCTGGCCCAGCTGGTGCTCAAGGCGGCGTCGCCGGGGGTGCCCGACGTCTACCAGGGCACCGAGCTGTGGGACCTGAGCCTGGTCGATCCCGACAATCGCCGTCCCGTCGACTACACGGTGCGCGCGCAGATGTTGGCGGCGCTCGAGCCGGCGCTGCAGTCGGCCGCCGGGCGGGCCGAGGCCGTTCGGCAGATGCTGGAGCAGTGGCAGGACGGGCGTATCAAGCTCTTCGTGACCGCGCTGCTGTTGCGCCTGCGCCGGCGGCTGGCCGCGCTGTTTCTCGAGGGCGATTACGAGCCGATCGAGAGCCGCGGCGAGCGCGCCGAGCACGTCGTGGCCTTCGCGCGACGCCACGGCGACGCCACCGTCATCGCCGTCGTGCCGCGGTTGGTGACAGCGCTGACGGCGCTGGATCGCCCCGTGCCGCTCGGCGAAGCGGCCTGGGGAGATACGGCGCTGGTGCTGCCCGATGACCTGGCGGCGCGGCGCTATCAGAACGTGGTGACGGCAGAGGCGGTGGTAGCGGGGAGGCCGGCGGGGCTGCCGCTGGCGAAGCTGTGCGCTGGCTCTCCCATCGCTGTATTGGTGGCGGAGAAGAAGTCGGAGAGGTGAAAGGTCAATGGGGAAAAGAATGGCTGCAAGTGACAAGGTGCAAGCTGCAAGTCGGAGAGCGTTGTCCGGCTTGCAGCTTGTGACTTGAACCTTGCGAGTCTCGCCCTGACGGAGGCCGCTCAGCTCCCCGACTCGACGCGACCGATGGCCTCGAGCACCTTCTCGTGGATGACCTCCCACGCCAGACGGTAGAGCTGGTCACGCTCCTTGTGCTGGGCGAGGAAGCCGATCGGAATCTGGAAGCCGCCCTTGTCGCGGATGTTGCCGCCGCCGTAGTGGGAGCCGCGCTCCTCGTCGATACCGAAGGTCTTCTTGAGGAAGGTGTCGGGGTTGATGGTGTCGCTGCGGGTGCGCAGCGAGCCGTCGACGGTGCGCCCGTCGACGATGCCGAAGACGAGCACGGTGTCGATGCCCTCGCGCGAGAGCAGGAAGTCGGCGGCCTGCGGGATGCCGTCGCGGTGCTCCTTGCGCACGAAGCCGACGTCGCTGAACAGGAAGTTGTCGT
>CAZYMF010000192.1:0-5157 GCA_964648215.1 uncultured Binatia bacterium (SeqCode)
GCCGGGCAATGGGTCTCATCTCCGGAGCCTCTCCGGAAATGAAGGACGGTCTTCCCTCTATCTGCTGCTGGAGCCGGATGCCCGGCGGAGAAGAAAAGAAGGAACGAGGAAGAAAAAGGGCCCGACTCACGCCGCGAGGCGGTAGGCCCGATTCTCGATCAGCCGCTGAATCTCCCGGCCCCAGGGACCGTTCCACTGCTCGATCAGCAGCTCGGCCGGCGATATGCCGCGCTCGACGAGCTCCTGGAGTCTCTCCAGGTGAATCGACTCGTCCTCGCCGCGCGCGTCGAGCCGGCGCTGGCGCTCCAGGCCGGCCACGGCGATGGCCACCAGCTCCCGCGCGCGCTCGTGCAGGGAGGCGCCGCCCACGCGCGCGCGCAGGCCCTGCCGGTGGCCGTCGTGCCAGAGCTGGAGCCGTTCCTCCCAGGTCCAGCCCTTGACCAGGTCCCAGGCGGCGAGCAGGCCGTCGGCGTCGTAGAAGATGCCTTTGGCCAGCGCCGGCACCGCCAGCATCAGCTCGGGCTGCTGGCTGTCGACCGAGCGCAGCTCGATGTAGCCCTTCATCCGCGTCTCCGGGAACAGCGTGGTCAGGTGCGCGTTCCAGTCGGCCATCGTCGCGCGGTGCCCCTGATAGCCGTCCTGCCAGAAGCGGCGAAAGGTGAGGTGGGTCATGTCGTGCCAGACACCGTCGCGGACGATGAAGTACATGGGCACATCGAGGGCGTACTCGGCATAGTCGCGAAAGCCCCACTCCGAGCGGAACACGAACGGCAGCAGGCCGCAGCGGCCCGGGTCGGTGTCGGTCCAGATGTGCCCGCGGTAGGAGAGATAGCCGTTCAGTTGTCCGTCGCAGATGGGCGAGTTGGCGAACATCGCGTTCAGCAGCGGGCCGATGCCCATGCCGACGCGCATCTTCATCGTCGCGTCGGCCTCGCTCTCGTAGTCGATGTTCACCTGCACCGTCGCCGTCTGCTTCATCATGCGCTGGCCGAGCGTGCCGACCCGCTGCATGTAGGGGCCCATGATCTGATAGCGTCGCTTGGGTACCCATTCGATCTCGTCCAGACGGCTGACCGGCTGCATGCCGAGGCCGAGGAAGACGATGCCGTGGCGCGCGGCGACGGTGACGATCTGCTCGATGTGCTCGTTGAGCTCGCGCTGCGCGCAGTGAAGGCTGTCGCACTTCTCGCCGCTGAGCTCGAGCTGCCCGCCCGGCTCG
This sequence comes from uncultured Binatia bacterium (SeqCode), assembly GCA_964648215.1. GTDB lineage: Bacteria > Desulfobacterota > Binatia > HRBIN30 > JACQVA1 > CAZYMF01. The sequence continues at coordinate 1,220 of CAZYMF010000192.1, forward strand.
AGGGTGATCGCGGCGCGCGCGCCGCCGAGGGCAACGACGCGACCCTCTTCGAACACCGGCTCCCAATCGTACCGCGCGGCGAGATCGCGCAGCACGGCCTCGATCCCGTGCGGCCCGGAGAACGGCACGGCGCGGCCGTCGGCGCGGCGCACGGCCACCTTCTCGTACTCGGTGCCGATGCGCCACTCCTGACGCGGCTTGCAGGCGGAAGCGAAATACGAGATCAGCTGCTCGTAATCCTCGATGGGCACCGGAGCTGCCGCGTCGGGAATGTACTGGGACATCGCTCAGTCTCTCGCCGCCGTGCCGAAAGCCCGAGCACCATAACCCCGCCATCGCCGGCGCCGCAAGTGCCCGATCACGCCGCGCACGCTACCAGAGCGCCGCCCTCGGGCAAGGGGGATGTCCAAGCGAAAAGCTGAAAGCTCAAAGCGAAAAGCCAGGAGCGAAGCAGCCGAGATCCGGCTTTGCACTTTACACTTTCCGCTTTTCACCTTGAACTCGATTCACTGCAGGCGATACACGCGCAGCGTCGGATTGTGAAAGCCGTAGCTGCCGGCCGGCGAGCTGAACTCGGCGATCGGCGGGCGCCGGAAGAGCCGGCGGTAGAAGGCTCGCGATTCGGCGTCGCCGGCCCCGAAGCGAACGAAGCGATCGTAGACGAAGCTGCTGGCGACGACGTAGTCGAAGTTGGCCAGCCGGGCGCGCTCCCGCGCGAGCGAAAAGGTGTAGCTCACGTTCGGTCCGCCGAGCTGCGGCGTGTAGGCCGTCACCGGAGCCCCGGTATCGGTCACGAGCTGGCCCTCCAGCAGGATGCGCGCGGTCGGCGGGACGTGCGACTGCAGCCACACGCGCGCCCGCGCGCGGGTGTCGGGCTCCACCGCCCGCGCCAGGCGCACCGTGCGCACGGCCGGCTCGGCGAGCGCGACGACCAGCACCACCGCGGCCAGCAGCGCCGAGCGCCGCCGCAGCTCGCGTGCGGCCAGCAGCGCCAGGATCGCCAGGAACGGCAGCAGGGGCACGACGTAGCGATCGAAGTTCGGCGGCGGCTTGTAGGGCGAGTTCTCGAACACGGTATAGCCCAACGCCACGAACGCCGTGACCAGGCGGTTCGCGGGTGTCGCCCGGCGCAGGCAGAGAACGAAGCCGGCCAGCGCCAGCGCCGTCGCCGCCCAGCCCAGCCCCGGGGCGATGCTGTAACGCAGCTGGAAGGTCCACAGATAGGGCAGCGGCGAGATCGCCGCGGTCTTCTTCCCGATGATCACATGACTGCCCTCTTGCGCCACGCCTGGCACGAACTCGACGACGTCGAGGAGAGCATAGGGGGTGAGTAGCAGAAAGCCGACGGCTGTCGCCGCGGCAAAGCGCCATAGCTGCCGCCGCTCCGGCGCCGGGCGCTCGCGGTGGGCGAGGTAGGGCAGCAGCAACACCAGCAGGCCGGTGTACTTGGTGGCGATCGCGGCGCCGCACAGCAGCCCGGCGACGGCGTAGTCGATGGAGCGGCCGCGGCGGACGATCCTCAGGGCGGCGAGGGCCGCCGCCACCACCCAGAACGTCAGCGGCACGTCCTCCTTCAGATACTGCGAGCAGGACACGTGCAGCGGCGCCACGGCCAGCAGCGCCGCCGCGCCCAGACCGACGCCGCGGCCGGCGATGCGGCTGCCGAGCAGGAAGGTGAGCAGGATCGTCAACGTGCCGAGCAGGGCGTTGACCACGCGCCCGGCGAGCACCGCGTGCGCGGCGTCGGCCGGCGCCCCGTAGTGCTCGGCGACGCGCAGCCCGATCGCCGTGGTGTAGAGCATGAAGCTCGGGTGCCAGAAGTAGTGGGGGTTGAGATGGCCGGCGGCGATGGCCAGCACCTTCTCCGCCTTGATGGGCTCGTCGGGATGGTACCAGGCCGGCAGGCCGAAGCCGATGTGCCACAGCCGCAGCCCCAGAGCCGCGCTCATCAGCACCAGCACCAGGGCGGCGGTGGCGGCGCGCTTCATGCGACCCGACTTACGCCGGCATTGCCACCGAGGGCAAGGGATTGGCCACGCGGCCCGCGTTGGTCTTAGCGCAATTGGCGTGATAGAGGCTTCCCGATGGCAACGTTCTGGATCGGCACGTCCGGCTATAGCTACAAAGAGTGGTTGGGTAACTTTTACCCGCAAGACCTGTCTGACCAGCAGATGCTGCGGTACTACGCCGAGCGTTTCGAGTCGGTGGAGATCAACTACACGTTCCACCGGCTGCCGACGGTGCGGGTCCTGCAATCTTGGGCGAAAGAAACCCCAGAGCACTTCACCTTCACGCTCAAGGCGCCGCGGCGGATCACCCACGATCTGCGGCTGCGTGACGCCGCCGAGGTGGCCAGCGACTTCTGCGACGTGGCGCAAGCGCTCAAGCAGCGTCTCGGCGCCCTGCTCTTCCAGCTGCCGCCGTTCCTCAAGAAGGACACCGCGCGCCTGGAGGACTTCCTCCATCAGATGCCGCCGGGGTTCCGCATCGCCTTCGAGTTCCGCAACCAGAGCTGGTTCGCCGACGACGTCTTCGAGTGTCTGCGCCGCTTCGACGTGGCGCTGTGCATTGCCGAGAGCGCCGATCGCAACACGCCCTTCGAGGTGACGACCGACTTCGGCTACTTCCGGCTGCGCAAGCCCGACTACAGTGACGAGGACCTGGCGGGCTGGGCGGCGCGGCTGCAAGAGGCGGCGGGCCGGTGGAAGGACGTGTTCGTGTACTTCAAGCACGAGGCCGCGGGAAAAGGGCCGCAGCTGGCGGCACGCCTGCGCAGTCTCATGGAAGGCCCGGCCGAGGCCGAGGCCGCAGCCAAGATCGGTTAGCGCTCCGGTGGCGAACGGCCGTCTTCCGGCCGCTCGCCCCGTGCAACAAGGCTTCCATGCGCGTGGAACGGCGAGCCATCGACTGTGGCGAGCAAGGCAGCGTCTCCGCCGTCGTCGCCTACCCGGCCGGCCACCGCCCCGGGGGCTCCACGACCGTCGTCCTCGCCCATGGCGCCGGCAACGACATGACCAACCCGCTTCTCAGCGGGGTGCACGAAGGTCTGGCGCAACGCGGCTGCGCCGCCGTCAAGTTCAACTTTCCCTACACCGAGCGGGGCCGGCGCGCGCCCGACCGAGCCCCGGTGCTGGAGGCGTGCTACCGCGCGGTGGTCGCCGCGGTTCGCGCCGATCCCCAGCTGGCGCCGCCGCTGCTCATCATCGGCGGCAAGTCGCTCGGCGGTCGCATGGCGTCCCACCTGGCGGCACAGGGGATCGCCGTCGACGGCCTGCTCTTCCTCGGCTACCCGCTGCATCCCGCCGGCCGGCCCGACAAGCTGCGGGTGGCGCACCTCGGCAAGATCCGGGAGCCGATGCTGTTCCTCGCCGGCACCCGCGACGCCCTGTGCTCGCTCGATTTGTTGCGGGCGACGCTACGGACGCTGCCGACGGCGACCCTGCACGTGATCGAGGGCGGCGACCACTCCTTCCGGCTACCGCGAAGCTTGCAGCGAGCGCCGGAGACCGTTATCGACGAGATCGTCGACGTCAGCGCCGCGTGGATCGAGCAGGTGGCGCGCTCTCGTTGAGCTCGCGTCGGCAATCCGAAAGACAGGCAAGCAATCGACACGGAGGTTCCCTACATGGCCGATGAACCCAAGCCTGCGGCAGAGCACCAGATCCAGATGCAGGCCGACACTGGCACCGCCACGGGCGTGTACTCCAACTTGATGATGATCAGCCACCGCAAGGAGGAGTTCGTGCTCGACTTCCTCTTCGTGCAGCCGCAGCGGACCCCGCAGGGCCAGTCGGTGGCCAACCTGCGCGCGCGGGTGATCGCCACCCCCGAGCACACCAAGCGCATCCTGCGCGCGCTGCAGGAGAATGTCCGCCGTTACGAAGACGCCTTCGGCCCCATCGAGGAGGCCACCGATCTGCCGAGGATGATGCACTGAT
>CAZYMF010000192.1:5257-9313 GCA_964648215.1 uncultured Binatia bacterium (SeqCode)
TTGGCGAGGGCCCGGCTTCTTCTGTAGACTGAGCCGCGTCAGTGGCGGCGATGAACGACGGCGGCCTATTCGATCTCGTGCTTCTCGGCTACCGCAACGACCTGGCGCGGGAGCGGGTGCTGGAGTACCTCGCCGCGCTGCCGCCGCGTCTGGAAGGGCCGCCGCCGATCGATCGCTTCACGCCCGTGCCGCAGCTTCTGTTCCGCGATCTGCGCCACTCCCAGGCCGAGGAGATCCGGCAGACGCTGCAGGCCTGCGGGGCGCAGGTTCGTCTGGTGCCGCGCGCCGGAATGCCGAGAGCGACGGCGCCGGCCGCCGCCGCGCCGCGACGGAGCCGCTTGATCCTCGGCCTGGCGGGGCTGGTGCTGCTGGTGCTGGCGCTGCAATGGCTCGGCTGGCCGCATCGAGCGCCGGGGCCGGAGCCGGTGCCCATTGGGTTTCCCGCGGTGCAAGCCCGGCTGCAGCAGCTCGACGAGGTCCTCGGCAGGCCGGAAAGCGATCCCCGTGCACGGGCACTGCGGTTGAACGCCGAGGCCGTCAAGAGTGCCGAGCGGGGCGAGTACGAGTCGGCCCTGGTGGATCTACGCCAGGCGCTACAGCTCGATCCCGAGCGTCCGATGATTCGGCACAATCTGCAGGCGGTGATGCTCAGCGCGGCTCTTCGCGACATCGAAGGCGGACGTCCGCTGGTCGCCCGCGATCGGCTCCGCGAGGCCCTGGACCACGGCGAGCGCGGCGACCTGCGCCAGGCGCTCGCCCTGGCCGACCTGCAGCTCGACGATCACGCGGCGGCGCGCGACGACGTCGAACGAGCGCTGGAAAAGGGCGCTGCGGATCCGGGGCTGTGGCTGGCTCTGGGCGAGACCTATCTGCGCCAGAGCAATCGTCCCCGGGCGCTGGAGATGCTGCAACGCGCGCGCGACGCCGGCGCCAAGAATCCGCAGCTCGACGCCATGCTCAAACGGCTCGGCCGGGAAGTGGATGCGGAGTGGGACTTCACCTCCCTGGAGAGCGCTCACTTCCGCGTCACCTTCGACGAAGGCAAGGGCAACGACACCGCGCAGTTCGTGCTCGACGGCCTGGAGGACGCGCGCAGCGACGTCGGCCGCCGCTTCGCCTACCCGCCGCAGGACCGCACCGAGGTCGTGCTCTACGCCGCGCGCGACTTTCACGCCATCACCCAGACGCCGGTGTGGGCGAGCGGCGCCTACGACGGGCGCATCAAGATTCCCGTCGGCGGGCTACGGCGCGAGGATCCCGCCCTACCCCGATTGCTACGACACGAGTACATGCACAGCGTGGTGGGGCAGCTCTCGGGCAATCGTTGCCCGACCTGGCTGAACGAGGGGCTGGCGGTCTGGGCCGAAGAGGCGCGCGACGGCGAGCGCCGCGCCTGGGCCGAGAACGCCGTGCACGGCCAACCGCCCCTGACTCTCGAGCAGATCTCCGGCCCGTTCATGGGGATGCCGTCGTCGCAGGCGCTGGTGGCGTACGCCGAGAGCTATCTCGCCGTGCGCGAGCTCATCGATCGCTACGGCGCCCGCCGCCTGGCGCGCCTGGTCGAGGAGCTGCGCACACAGCCGCTCGCCGTCGCCTTCGCCGACGTCTACCCGGGCACCCTGGCCGACTTCGAGGAGCGCTGGCTGCAATCGCTGCACTCGTAGCGGTCCTTCCCTTTCACCTTTCACCCTTCACCTTTGACCCTTTCCCTTTCCGACTTTTTCATCGCCCACCGGTTGAACCACCGCCGTCGAAACCGGATAGTGGGGTCGAGACGGAGGAGCGATGCGCCTGCTGCACACGATGATCCGCGTCAACGACCTCGACGAGTCGTTGCGCTTCTACTGCGACACCCTGGGCATGAAGCTGCTGCGCCGGCAGGACTACCCGTCGGGCCGCTTCACCCTGGCCTTCGTCGGCTACGACGGCGAGGACAAGACGGCGGTCATCGAGCTCACCTACAACTGGGACACGCACGAGTACGACCTCGGCAGCGGCTTCGGCCACCTCGCCCTCGGCACGCCCGACATCTACAAGACCTGCGAGGGCCTGCGCGCCAAGGGCGTCAAGATCGTCCGCGAGCCGGGGCCGATGAAGCACGGCGGCTCGGAGATCGCCTTCGTCGAAGATCCCAGCGGCTACCGCATCGAGCTGATCCAGACGCGCTGAAGGAGGAAGGGATGGCAGTCAAGCGCTTGCCGGCGGACATCACACGAAGAGCGACGAGAGCCTTGCTGGCGGCGGCCGCACTGGCTGTCCTGGCGGCGCCGCCGGCGCGCGCCGTCGAGGGACCCAAGGCCTGGCTGGCGCGCATCTTCGATCCCGCCACGCTGCATCTCCAGGTGTTCCCCGGGGCGCAGCTCAACCGCAAGCTGAGCGTCGACGCCATTCAGCTCGAGCGCGGCGGCACCAAGCGCATCGCGATCTACATCATGCCGCTCGACAAGGTGAAGCCGGCCGCCGAGTTCATCGCCAAGCAGCTCGACGTCAGCGGCCAGGTGATGGGCGCGGACAGCCCGTACGAGACCCACATCTTCGATCTCACCGGCGCGAAGGCACCGGCCAAGCTCAAGGGCCTGCGCGTCGAGGTCTCGCGCTCGCAGTTCGTCGACAACAAGGGCCAGATCACCTTCACCTACCAGCCGCCGGCGCCGTAAACGCCCACCGAGCCGCCGTTTCGTTAGATGCGCTCGATCAACGTCGCGTTGGCCATGCCGCCGCCCTCGCACATCGTTTGCAGGCCGTAGCGCCCGCCGCGCCTTTCCAGCTCGTGCAGCAGCGTGGTCATCAGCTTGGCCCCGGTGCAGCCGAGGGGATGGCCGAGGGCGATGGCACCGCCGTTGACGTTCAGCTTGTCGGGGTCGGCGCCGATCTCCTTGAGCCACGCCAGCGGCACGGAGGCGAAGGCCTCGTTGACCTCGTAGAGGTCGACGTCGGCGATCTTCCGCCCCGACTTCGCCAACAGCTTCTGCGTCGCCGGCATGGGCGCCGACAGCATCATCACCGGGTCGGCCGCGGCCAGCGTCATCGCGCAGATGCGCGCCCGCGGCTTGGCGCCGAGACGGCGCAGGCCCTCGTCGTTGGCGACCAAGAGAGCGGCGGCGCCGTCGGAGATCTGGCTCGAGGTGCCGGCGGTGAGCAGGCCGGCCTCGCTCAATCCCTTGAGCGCCGCCATCGACGACAGGCTGGCGTCGTAGCGAATGCCCTCGTCGCGGTTGAAGGTCGTCTTCGAGCCGTCGTCGCGGGTGGCCTCGACGGGCAGGATCTCGCGTTCGAAGTGACCGCTCTCGGTGGCGCTGGCCGCCTTCTGGTGGCTGGCGAAGCCGAACGCGTCGAGCTGCTCGCGGCTGAGGCCCCACTTCTGCGCCATCATCTCGGCGCCGGCGAACTGGCTGAACTTGACGCCCGGGTAACGCCGCTTCATGCCGGCGCCGTAGGGAACGCCGTAGCCCGCCTTGTGGCCGGCGATGGCGTTGCCGCCGAGCGGCACCATGCTCATCACCTCGACGCCGCCGGCGACGACGACGTCGTGGACGCCGGCCATCACCGCCTGCGCGGCGAAGTGCACCGCCTGCTGCGACGAGCCGCACTGGCGGTCGACGGTGGTGGCCGGAACGGTCTCCGGCAGGCCGGCCGAGAGCACGACGTTGCGGGCGACGTTGGCCGCCTGGGCGCCGACCTGGTCGACGCAGCCGAAGATGACGTCCTCGATCAGCGCCGGATCGGCGCCGGTGCGCTCAAGCAGCGCCTGCAGCACGGCGGCGCCGAGGTCGATCGGGTGAAAGTTCTTGAGCGTGCCGTTGCGCCGGCCAACGGCCGTGCGCACGGCCCCGAGGATGTATGCGTTGCCCATTCTCAGTCCTCCTCGTAGTGAAACGGCGCCCTCGTCGGCGCGCCTGGAAAATCAGCGATGCGAAGAAAGGATCTCCACCACAGAGGCACAGAGGTCACAGAGACGAGGAGAAGATTCTTTGTCGAGCACTCATCCGGATCTCTCTGTGATCTCTGTGCCTCTGTGGTGAAGGCCTCTTCTCCCGATCGCGGCAACCTTGCCAT
>CAZYMF010000193.1:0-9268 GCA_964648215.1 uncultured Binatia bacterium (SeqCode)
CGCGGTCAGAGGTTCGACCGCACCCGGTGCCGCTTTGCCTTTTCCCGCCCCAACCGCCAACCGCCCAGCCGCTAACCGCTTGACGAGGCGCTTTACACCACCCACAGCCGATGGTAGGGCTTTGTCTTTATCGTTTTGGAGGCGGCTGTGAACCAGAGACAGCTCAAATCATTCGAGAAGATCCTCTCCGATCGGCGACAGGAGTTGCTGGACGAAGCCGAAAGGACCGTGGGCGGGATGACCGACGGCAAGGAGAACTTCCCGGACCCGACCGACCGCGCCTCGCTCGAGTCGGATCGCAACGCGACCCTGCGCATCCGCGACCGCGAGCGCAAGCTGCTCAACAAGATCAACGAGGCCCTGCAACGCATCGCCGACGGCACCTACGGCCTGTGCGAGGAGTGCGGCGAGCCCATCGGCGTCGAGCGCCTGAAGGCGCGCCCGGTCACGACCCTCTGCATCGAGTGCAAGAACACGCAGGAAGCCGACGAGCGCCGCCAGCGGCGGGCGTAGGGATAGAGGGAAAGGTTAAAGGTCAAAGGTGAAAGGTGAAAGGTTGAAGCGAAAAGAGCGGAGAGCCGAGATCTCGCGTTCCCGGACCTTTTCTTGACCTTTGACCTTTAACCTTTGACCTTCCTTCGACTCCTCACGTCCCCCGCGGCAACCCCAGCACCTGCATGGCGATGATACCGCGCATGATCTCGGAGGTACCCGAGGCGATGCTGGCGGCGGGCGACTGCAGGTAGCCGTTCTGCACCCACTGCTCGGGATTGGCGCGCTCGCTGCGCGGCTCGGGCGTGTCGTAGAGCAGCCCGTCGGCACCGAGGATCGACATACCGATGCGCGGCATCGCCTGGGTGAGCTCGGTCCAGTGCAGCTTGATGATCGAGGCTTCCGGTCCCGGCATGCCCATGCGCAGCAGCTTGTCGAGGGTGCGCTGGCAGGTGTGGCGGAAGGTCTCGACGCCGAGGTAGATGTCGGCGAGCGCCTGGCGGGTGACGGGGTTGGCAACGGCGCCGCGCTCCTTGGCCAGCTTCATCAGGGCATCGCGGGCGCGGGCGAGCAGGATCTGCATCTCGACGACGTAGAGGATGCCGCGCTCGTTCTGCAGCGCGGCCGTGGCGATCGACCAGCCGTTGTTGAGCTCGCCGAGCAGGTTGTCGCGCGGCACGCTGACGTTCTCGAAGAAGATTTCGTTGAACTCCGCCTGGCCGCCGATCTGGCGCAGCGGCCGCACGGTGATCCCGGGGCTCTTCATGTCGACGAGCAGGCAGGAGATGCCGTTGCGCCGCTTGGCCTCGGGGTCGGTGCGGCACAGCAGCATGCACCAGTCGGCGTGGTGTGCCAGTGTGGTCCACACCTTCTGGCCGTTGACGACGAAGTGGTCGCCCTCGAGGATGGCGGTGGTGCGCAGCGAGGCCAGGTCGGAGCCGGCGCCGGGCTCGGAGAAGCCGAAGCACCACAGATCGTCGGCGGACAGGATGCGGCGGGCGAAGCGCTGCTTCTGCTCTTCGTTACCGAAGGCCAGCAGCGGCGGTCCGGCGATGCCGATGCCGAGGCTGCCGACCACCTGCGGCGCCTCGGCGCGCGTCATCTCCTCGACGTAGGCGATCTGCTCTTGGATCGACGCGCCGCGGCCGCCGTAATCGACGGGCCAGGTGATACCGACCCAGCGCGCCGCGGCGAGCGTCGCCTGCCACTGGCGCAGGCGCCGGATGCGCTCCTCTTCGGGAAGCTCGGCGACGCGCTCCATGCGCAGGTCGTCGGTGAGATTGGCGGCGAGCCAGCTACGCAGCTCGGTACGAAAGGCCTCGAGGTCTTGTGCGCTCATAGGGCGGCTACCAAAGCGCGTCGGCGCCTTCGGGTCAACTGGGGACTGACGCTTCGGCCCCGTCATCCCGGCAATCCTCAGGCCGGGATCCATCCGGAGGGATGACCCCGACAATACCTTGCGCTCGGCGCTGGTCATTTCTTCCCGCCTCCCCGACGAGGCCAGCGGCTTCATGAGGACCCTTTCCGATAGCTTCCGATAGTCCGCGGTTCAGCGGCGGGGGCCGTCTACCCCTAACCGCCAACCGCCCAACCGCCAACCCCTTGCGGCCGCCCCTTGCGCCCGGGGCTTCGCTTGCAGCCGCCCGCCAAATCCGTTAATCGGAGCGGGTAATTCCCTCCGCGTGTGGGGCCGTAGCTCAGCTGGGAGAGCGCTAGAATCGCACTCTAGAGGTCGTCGGTTCGATCCCGATCGGCTCCACTCTTCTTCCGCCTACCCTTGGCGATCGCGGGCTTCGTGCCCATCGCGGAGTTCAGGACGGCGAACATCGTGCGGGTGGCGTTCACAACGACGCCGGACCGGTCATAGCGACGTGATGCTGAGCACGACCGGCGAGCTCGGCGGCGCGCCGATTCGTGTTTTCCGTGCGATCTCCCGCGGCGGTGCCGCTGCTGTCCACCATGGGGCTGGGCTCTCCCCCAGGCTAGCTGCCCACGACCGACTGGAGCGCTGCCGGCCGCCGTACGCGATTGTAGGCCTCTTTGTACCGCTCGTAGAATCCTCGGTACTTCTTCTTGTTCTTGAGATCGTTGAACGGGTAGCGCGCTCCCGGAAGTTGTCGCAGGACGTACGTCGTCAGGAAATCGATCGGGAAGATCAGTAGCGCGGATACCGGGTGAAACAGCATCGGTATGTACAACAAGAACGCCAGGAACTTCGCGCCGAAGAAGGGGCAGCTGTTGGTGACGGGAATCATGGCCCAATATCCGAAGAGAAGCTGAAATACGACGGCGGCCGCCAGCACGTAGCCGTTGATCCACCCGTGAAGGAAGAGGGATGCGGCGACGGCGACGGCCAGCACCTGATATCCCAGATACGCGAAGGCTAGCTGCCAGACCAGCTTGAATCCGTTGTGTTGGGCGAAGACGTGATCCACGAACTCGGCGCACCTGTCGATTTTGTAGGGGCCCGTCTGGCGAAACTTGTCGGCGTTGTTCGGGTAGCTCAGGTACTTGGCCACGTCCCTGAAACTGCGGCACGACTTCAGGCTGAGGTTGATACCGAGCTCCCTGGCGACCTCGTCCGTGTAAAAGCCGTAGTAGGTCAGGTGGTCCCGCGGACCCGGGGTGACGCTGGGGTAATACCTTCGATTGTATACGCCGATCTTCTCATCGAGGCGATCGGTAATGCCCGACCGAAATGGCTCGTCGGTGAGCATCCTGTGAATGAGAAGCGACTGCATTTCGGTGATGTTGGAGAGGCCACCCGTGAGCGGCCTCGTGTAGCCGAGCAAGTAGACGTTGCTGAGGACGCTCGGAATCACGCCCAAATAGTTCTCGCGATACACGTACTCATAGTCGACCGTCTGTCCGTTCTTCTCGTAGGTGATCCGGGGCAGATTCGGAACCTCGGCATCCCCTTGGATCAGGTAGTCGTAGTGGATCGACTCCCCGTTGCATTCGATGGTCTCGGCCACCTCGTCGATCTTCGTCTCGTCCTTGTTCCAGAGCGTCACCAGGCCCTCGGACACGAAGTACAAGAGATCGTTGAGCAGGAAGCCCTGCTGGATCCGTTCGGGCAGATCTTCCGAGAACTGCCGCGCATAGGTGTCGATCGGCCAGTACTTGATCGCAACGATACCGTTGGGGACGTGAGCCTTCGGGGGGCGATCGGCCTCGATCCCGCGCCGCGTATGCGCGAAGGGAACATGGAAGTTCTCCGGGGTGAAGATGCGTCCCAAGACGTGTTGGACCCCCCGCACGAGGGCCATGTACGCGGCGATCGGCTTCAGATTCGGAACGACCTTGAACATCGGCACGAAGTTGAAATTGATCACCGCGCCGTAGAGGCGAGGGAAGCTCCGTGCCGTTTGATGCGCCTCCAGTTGATCGAGGCTGTAGGTCGTGTCTCCCATGTAGAACAGCTTGTCCAATGCCAGGAAGCCGTTCTGAACACAGATGATCCTGTTGTCTCCCGTCACCAATTTCGCAATCAGGAGGTTGGCTGAGTCTCCGATCGTATCGAAGACGACGGTCTGGTTGCGGATACTGCAGTCGAAGCTGGCGAGCGCGTCGTGAATTCTGCGACGAAATGCGGTCGAGATCACGACGTGCTTCGCCTTGAAGCGCTCGCCGCTCTTGGTGTGAACGATGCTGTGGTCGCTCTTGTTCTCGATCAGAGTGACCCGGTCGACGATGATGCGATCCTGGTACTTGCGGTAGTACCGGAGATGCATTTCGTAGAACTCCTGCGCGGTCGGGTAGCGGTCCTGGCCGAAGTCATCCACCAGGTCGAACGTGTAGAAACTGGTGTAGTACGAGCTCACGAGATCGAAGTCGAGCCCGCCCGAACGGGCGAGCGAAGCCCAAACCGAACCGTCCTTCTCCGAGATCATCGTATAGCTCACGCCGGAAAGATCGAGCTCCCGCAGGAGCGGGATGGCGGAAAAACCAAATCCAACGAGAAGAATGTCCGTCTCCTTCATCGACTACCCTCCGATCTCGAAGCAGGAACGAGCCGGTCGATTTGCACACCCCAATGAGGAGCAGTCAAGGATAAACCCTGCGCGTTCCGGTCCATGCCGATCACCGATTCCGGCGCAAGACAATCCCTGATTCCGGAGGAAGCCGATCGCCATTTCCCGTCGATACCGCGCAACTCGCTGTCGGTGATCAGAAGCAACGGGCCCCCGGCCCCGCGTCGTGCGTGCTATGGGTCGCGCGATGCGGGCGACCTCGGTCGCGCAGCTACCTCGCGCGGCAGGCGGTCGCGGTGGTGGAGCAGCAAGCTGCCTACGAGCCCTGGCGGGCCGCATCGCATTCCGGTGCAAGAAGTGGGTCGCGAGCAAGGCTTGAGTGTCAGACGTCTCCTTTGGTGGCCTCGGTCATCCTCCGGGGCCGCTCGTTCGCGTCGGCAGGCGGCGCGCCCGTCGCCCCGGATGCGGCCGCCCCGGCGGACGCGCCGTCGGCCCCCGTGCCCAGGTAGTCGGCGGCAAACTCCTCGTCCGTCACCACCGGCCGGTAATTCTCGAAGCCGCGCCGCACGGCGTGGACGAGGAAGTGCACGTCGTACGAACCCGCTCCGTTGTACAGCTCGGCGATCTCGATGCGGGCGCCGTCCACCGAATCGACGGCCACCCCGAGCGAGTCGAGCGAGCGGGGCGTGAGCTGCACGGTGATGGTTCCCGCTACCGCGAGCGCGGCGAAGTGCTCGGGCAGCTCGATCGTCGCGCGGCCATCGGTCAGCCGCGCCACGCCGCGGAAGTACATCGCCGCCTCCGGCCCTTCCAGCGCCGCGTAGACGATCTTCTTGCCGGGCTGGTTCGGGTGATCGACGACGAAGTTCTTGATGTCCGCGATGATGCGCCCGTTGCCGTCGGGATCGACGAGCATCATGGCTTTCGCGGCGCCGCTGGCGTCGTGCACGGACACGAACCCGTTGTTGGCGTTCTGCGTCAGTGCCGTGAGCCGCACGTTGTCCGCCCCGTTGGGCCCGAGCAGGCTGATGTGGCCGGCACCCACGGGAAGCACCTCCATCAATCCGCGCGCCTCCCCCAGATCGTTGGCCACGGCGATCGAACCGAGGTCGGGGCTGCCCTCGGGTGAGCCGAGGCGGACGTTCTCGCTACCGCCCGGCCCGAGGGTCACGATGAAGCCGTTGCCCGCGGGGTGCACCCGCATCGCGGCGCTGAGATACCCGTCTTCGTCCGACACCTGCACGCCGCCGCGCCCGCCATCGTCGGCGAACAGCGACACGACGGAGTTTCCGGACGCGTTCTGCACCGAAGCGAAGCCGTGGTCGGCGTTGGACCCGAGGCTCGAGAAACGAGTGTTGGGATTGCCGTTCGGTCCGTAGGTCTCGATGTAGCCGGCACCCGCGTCGGTGACGCTCATGTCCGCACGCAGCGCGCCGGCCGCGTTGTACACGTCGACCTGGCCACCCGTTTCGCTGCTGAGCATTTCGGCCCGGAAATGCCCGTCGGCGTTGGCAACCGCAGCCACGCCGCCCGGCGAGTCGTCAACCGAGACCAGAGTGGCATTCGTGGCGCCATTGGATCCCAACGCCGACACGACTCCGCTCCCGTCGACGAGCGCCCGAACCGTGCCGCTCTGGTCGGAGACGCCGACGACTCCCTTGCCCTGGCCGTCCACCCCGGCAACGACCTTCTTGCCGCCGGTGTTGGCGTCCACCACGGCGACCTGGCCGTGGTTCGCGTCGTCCGATGACCGTGTCAACAGGACGGTCTCCCCGCCACCGAGCCCCCTCGTCTCGATGCGTCCTGCCCCGCCGATGTCGACGAACATCGTGGCGGCACTCCGAGACGCGTCCTGTCCGAATACGGACACGATCCCGCCCGAGTCACCGCCGCGGTTCGCCACGCTCGCGTTGAGCCCACCCGACGGGTCAAGGACATCCACGATGCCGTCGGAACCGAGCAACTGCACACGCGTTGTCCCGTCGGAGTCCTTCAGCTCGACTCGGCCGGAAGCGAGCTCGTCGACGAACACCGCGGCTCGGCTCCGCGACTGCTCGTCGTACACCGCCAGTCGCCCGTGATCCGGATTTCCACCCGCACCCCCGAGCCGCGCGTTGTAACTTCCGTTCGGCCCGCGCACCCAGACGGCCGGCTCGCTGGTAACGCTCGCCGCCCCCTGTGCCGATTGGACCGCTTCCGACCCCACGCCCGCCAGCTCGTTTCCAGCCGAATCCCGCATGGCCAGCTTGCCGAAGCCGCTCTCGTCAACGAAGAGGAGGGCGAGATCATTGCCGCCGGCGTCCGCCACCGAGACCGACCCGTGGTCGGGTTGACCCGGAGCCGAGCCGATGCGGACGTTGACGCTGCCGTTGCCGCCGACGAGATCGATCGGGCCGGTGAACGTCGCCCCGCTCGTCGAGACGATGTCGCCGGCGTCGATCCCTTCGACGCTCTCGGCGTCGAGCGCGTGCTCGGCTTCCTCCGCCCGAAAGACGTAGGGCACCGAGCTGAACGGCTGCCGCGGCGCCAGCGTCTCCCCGTCAATGGACAGCTCGAGCCAGCGGTCGTCTCCGGAGAAGAGGTCGCTGTCCAGCGAGCCGACAGAGGGCCCACGAGATCCGAGGAGCAGGCTGAAGACGCCGTTGGTGAGCTCGGTGTCGGGGTGCTCTTCCTGAAACACGAGCGTGCCGCCCGTCGCGCGGTCCCAGATACCGACCGCGATGTCGACCGGCCCGGCAACCGGCTCACCCTGCTCATCGAGAACCTGCCCCTGGTAGTGCAGCGTCGCCGGCACGGCGGTCGCGACCGCGGGCGCGTGCAAGCAGAGTACGAGCACCGGGATGATCCTCTTGAACCACCTTCTCATCGCAGCCTCCCGTGTGTCGGGTCTTGCGGACTTCCCTCGTCGACAAGAGCTTCGGGTTCGTCCAAAGCCCCATCCTCGTCCGGAATCGCCTCGATCTGTGCCGAGGCGGCAGAGGCGGCCACGCGCATCGCCGCGCTCGCCTCAGCCGCTTCCGCCTCGACGACCGGTTGGTAGCTCTCGTGCCCCCGCCGCACCGCGTGCACCAGGAAGTACACGTCGTACGATCCCTTGCCGCCGCGCAGCTCGCCGATCTCGATGCGCCCGTTTTCGATCGCACCGAATCCCACTCCCATGGAGCGAGCCGAGCCGGGGGTGAGCTGGACGGTCATCGTCCCCGGGCTGGCGAGGGCAACGAAGTGCTCGGGCAGCACGATCTCGCCGCGGCCGTTCGTCAGGCGAGCCACACCGCGGTGATACATGGCCGCTTCCGGCCCCTCGACCGCGGTGTAGACGATCTTGGAACCCGGCACGGCGGGATGATCGACGACGAAGTTCTTCAGGTCGGCGCTGACGACACCCGTTCCATAAGCCGACATCGACGCGCCCAGAGGGCTGCCCGGTCGCACGCCGAGCTCCCCACCACCGCTGGAAGCCGATGCCGTCACCGTGGCGAGACCGCCCGGCCCGAAGAGATCGATTCGTGCCAAATCCACCGATCCGGCGCCGACGAAGTGCATCTGGCCCCGAATCTCGCCGCTGCCGTCCTTCACGGAGGCGAACCCGACGTCGGGATTCAGCATCCCGGCTGACAGCACCACGTTCTCCTGTCCGCTCGGCCCTTGCGTTGCCACCACGCCGGTTTCCTGGGAGACCTGGAGCCGAGCTCGGATCCGCGCATTCTCGTCCAGCGCGGCCACACGGCCGTGACCATCCGCAGCGGCGTAGAGATCGACCCGGTTGCCGCCGGCGTCCTTGACCGCGATGAAGCCGTGGTCCGCGTCGCTCGCCAGGGCGCTGAGCACGACGTTCCCGTTGCCGTTCGGACCCCGGGTCTCGATCAGGCCGGGATCCGGCTGCGCAACAACCCGCATGGCTACGGCCTTGGCGCCGGACAGGTCGTTCACCTGCAATTGACCCTGCCCCTGCGCGTCGACCGAGAGCTCGGCAAACGTGCCCGTCTCGACGTCGCCGATGCCGATACGTCCGTGATCGGGCGAGTCGGCCGTGAAGCCGAGGAAGGATCCCTGACTGCTGTCCGCAGACTGAGCGTTCACGAAACCGATGCCGCCGAGCGTGGCACGCACGCGGCCTTGCTGGTCGCCGACAGCGACGGAGCCGGCCCCATCAGCTCCCACGTCGGCGACCACCTTCTCCATCGCCCTCTCGTCGTAGATCGAGAGCCGGCCTCTGTTCGCATCCCCGTGCGAAACACCGACCTCAACGTTGACCGTCCCGTTGGGTCCGCTGGTGCGCGCGACCCCTTCCCCATGCGGGCCCGCGGACATCGAGGCCGCAACCGGCGGCAAGAGGCCGCCAGTGCGGACCAAGACCAGGCCGCGGTTCTCCGCCGCCGCTTCACCTTCTTCCTTGCCCACGGAGGTCACCTTCGCGACCGCGGTCGAACCGGCCTCGTTGAAAACCTGCACGGTCCCGTCGTCGCCGATCGCCTCCGCCCGCACCCTTTTCGAAGCGCCGCCACCATAGACGCGCAGGCGTCCCCCGCCGTTTGTGTCGACCCAGATCTCCGCCCGCTCGACGCCTTCGTCGTCGTTTACCGTCGCCGATCCATGGTCCGGATTGCTCCGCGCGCCGTGCAGTTGGGCGTTCACCTCGCCGTTGGGGCCGCGCACGACGATGCGGCCGGCGCGCACCTCGGTCGACGCGCGCGCAAGCAGCTGCCCGTCCACCGCCTCGCTGCCCACACTGGCCAGCTCGCGTCCCGCGGAGTCTTGAACGACGAGCTTCCCCTGCCCCTCGGCGTCGACGAACATCGCCG
>CAZYMF010000194.1:0-9236 GCA_964648215.1 uncultured Binatia bacterium (SeqCode)
CGAGGACAGGAGAAACCGATGCCGTATGCCGAAGGGCGCGTCTACCACGACGCCGACTCCCACGTGATGGAGACCCCGGACTGGGTGGTGGCCTACGCCGACCCCGGGGTGCGCGAGCGCTTGCGCCCGCTCTACGTCAGCACGGTGAAGCCGGGCGAGGAGAAGCTGATCGACAAGGTCCGCCGCCAGCACGGTGATCCGGCCGAGCGGCCGCGGGCGGAGGCCGAGATCATGCTGCGCAAGAACTGGAGCGCGCTGGGATCGTTCATCAAGGAGGACCGGCCGCGCGCCCTCGACCTGCTCGGCTTCGCCAGCCAGCTCGTGTTCAACACGTTCATGAACAAGTACTTCCTCGACGCCGAGAACGATCCGGACCCCGCCTACGCGTACGGGGTCGCGCGCGCCCACAACCGGGCCATCGTCGACTTCTGCTCGGTCGATCGCCGGCTGCTGCCGGTGGGCTACGTGCCCCTGGCCGACTTCGAGCGGTCGCGGGCGATGGCGGTGGAGGCGATCGAGATGGGATGCAAGGCGCTGCTCGTCCCCTCGGCCTGCCCCAGGGGCCACTCGCCCAGCCACACCGGCCTGTTCCCGGTCTGGGCGGCGACGCAGGAGGCCGGGCTGCCGATCGTCTTCCACGTCGGCGGCGGAGGGCGGCTGCTCGATCCGAGCTACTTCAACAACGGGCTGCCCGCGGTCCTCGACTTTCACGGCGGCGCCGAGAACTTCCGCTCGGTCGACTTCATGGCGATTCCGTTTCCGCCGATGCAGACACTGGCGACGATGATCTTCGATCGCGTTTTCGATCACTTCCCGCGCCTCAAGGTGGGCGTCATCGAGCAGGGCGCGGTGTGGCTGCCGAGCTGGATGCGGCAGCTCGACACCGCGCACGAGGCCTTCCACAAGTCCGAGGAGCGGCTGCGACGGCTCGAGCTGCGCCCGAGCGAGTACGTCAGGCGGCAGATCCGCGTGACGCCGTATCCCACCGAGCCGGTGGGCTGGATCATCGAGCAGGCCGGCGAGGAGGTCTGCCTGTTCTCCTCCGACTGGCCCCACGTCGAGGGCGGACGCCACCCCCTCAAGCGCTTCGAGGACAGCATGCCGAGCGCCGGCGCGCGGGCGAAGCAGCGCTTCTACGCCGAGAACTTCGTCGATCTGATGGGAGTGGGCCTGTCGTAGGGTAAGACAATGAGAAACAGGGAACGGGAAGCCGGAAATTCGCAATGAAAAACAAGCGAGACGATGTCGGCAATGGCCGGTTTCCCGTTCCCGGTTTCCGGTTTTCTGTTTCTCATTCTCTTGGTTTTCGCGACAGAAATATCCTGGACAACGGGGGCTCTCCCCAGTAGCTTCCGCGCGTGGCGTCGCAAGCGAGAGGTGGGGCGGTCGCGATCGCCGTGGCCGTCGTCGTTGCGGTCGCGGCGCTGTGGTACTGGCAGCGGCAGCCGGCGACGCCACCGGCGCTGCCGCCGCCGCCCACCCCGGCGTCCCTGGCGCTCAGCCGGGCGCCGTTCGCGCCGTGGATGCGTTTCGAGTCGATGCAGAAGCATCGCGATCTCTTCGCGCGGCTGTACGTCGATCTGTTGCTCGGCCATCAGGTGTTCAAAACCCTGCCCCGCGGCCTGCCGCCGCAGTTGGCACAGAGGCTGTTGCTCGACGACGACGACCTCCTGCTGTCCTCGGGGCGCCGGCTGTGGAGCCGCGAGGCCCTGGCGCGCCCCGGCTTCGTCGGCAAGTTCTGCTACATCCACTCCAGCTTCTGCCTCAAGCGCCTGTTCGAGACCTACTTCGTCATCGACGGCGACCCGGCGGTCGTCTACGACAACTTGTACTCGATCGAGCGCATGCCGAGCCGTACGCTGACCCACTACCAGCTCGGCAATGTCCAGATCGACGAGAACAAGTACATCACCGAGGACGACCGGGCGGTGTGCACCTACGAGATGCACTCTCTGGACGGTCGCTCCCATTCGGTCGCGGTGCAGGTGGTGTCGCAGAATCTCACCGTGCCGAACTCGCACGGCGCCACCGCCTATCCGTTGCTGGCCAGCGGCGACTACTTCGGGCCGCTGTTCATCTACCTCGACGCCCCCGGCTTCGAGCTGCAGAGCGGCTACCCGATCCATCTGAGCCGCACCGTGACCGTGCCGCCCGACCGCGCCGTGCAACGGCTCAACGTCGGCGTCAGCTTCGAGACCGCCAGCCATCCCGACCGCCGCGGCGTGCTTCCGCCGGACCTGCTGGAGCGCCACGTCGGTACCTACCAGCAGTGGTTCTTCGACAACGTTCCGTACTTCGACTGCCCCGACATCCTGATCAAGAAGATGTGGTACTACCGCTGGTGGGTGGTGCGCTTCAGCATGGCCGAGCCCAACACCCCCGACCTGCGCGGCTACGCCTTCTACGAGGGCAAGCTCGGCTTCGACAACCTGATCTCGTTCGCCGTGCCGGCGCAGCTCGAGGAGCTGGCCTACCTGCGCAATCCCGAGTTCGGCCTCGATCAGGCGCGCAACAGCTATCGCAACGTGTCGTCCATCGGCGCCCTGCGGGATGCGCCGAGCAGCCCGTACTGGGGCGAGATGTACTCGCAGTGGACGGCCGGGGCGCTGGCCGACTTCGACCGCGTCCACCCGATCGACGACGCGACGCTGAAGACGCTGCTGCCGGCGATGGCGGGAGACGTGCGGGCCTGGATGCGCCAGTTCGACCCCGACGGCGACTTCCTCCCCAGCCGCGACATCCCGCGCATCACCGGCTACGATCTCGACATCCTGTCGTGGTGGTACTTCGATGGCTTGAAGCTCGATCTGGCGGCCAAGCCGCCGGCGCTCGAGCGCGTCGACTTCGCCAGCTTCGTGTACGCCAACGCCGCGGCGGTGGCCGAGCTGGCGCAGCGGGTGGGGAACGAGGCGCTGGCCCGGGAGTTCTCCACCCTGGCCGGGCACATTCGGGACGCGGTGGTGAGCAAGCTGTGGGACCCGCAAACCGGGTTCTTCTACCCGCAGCGGGCCGAGGACGACAAGCGCATTCCCATTCGCGAGCTGCACGGCTTCTTCCCGTTCACCATGCGGCTGGCGCCGGACCGCGAGCCGTATCTCGGGGCGCTGCGCAAGTTCATCGATCCGCAGGAGTTCTGGTCGCGCTTCCCGCCGGTGATCACCAGCATGGTCCACTATCGCCAGTGGAACTGGAAGATGGACGGCCTCACCCGCAACATCGCGCCGCACCCCATCAGCATGGGAGGGCTCACCCTGGTGCGCGCGCTGCACGACTACCACCAGGACATCATCCACGCCTCGGACTTCATGCAATTGATGCGGCGCTACACGTCGTTGATGTACCCCGGCGTCTATCCGGGCGATCCGAGCTGGCGACCGAACGCGCACGAGTACTACTCACAGTGGGAGCCCGGCTCGAAGTCGGCGATGCCCAAGCCGTCGGAGATCTCGCACGACTTCCACTCGATGTACAACGCGCTGGTGGTGCAGGGGATGGTGGGGCTGACCCCGCGCCAGGACGACAAGATCGAGCTGCGCCCGGCGGCACTCGACTGGCCGTACTTCGTCCTCGATCGCCTGCGCTATCACGGCCACGACCTGACGATCCTGTGGGACCGGCCGGACGGCGAGGTGCGCTACGCGGGCTACCCGGAGGGATTCTCTCTCTACATCGACGGCGAGCTCGCGTTCACGCGGCCGACGCTCGATCCCGTGCTCTACGATCCCGCGAGTCACCAGGCGGTGGCGGCGCCGAAGCTCTCCGGCGATGGCCAGCCTGGCTGACATTCCCGATCCCGGCCGGCGCGGCCGGCGCTACACGACGCGCCCGCTGCCGCACTATCGCTACGTGCCCGGCCGGCATCCGCATCCGACGCGCGACCCGCGCGGCCACTCCTACGAGCCCGAGCCGACGCTGAACCGCCACGCAGCGTGGCGCGTCGAGGACTGGCGCGAGCTGGAAGCGTGGCTCTACGGCGTCGATCTGTTCAACGCGTTCTACTTCTGGGAGGCGCACGAGGCCTGGGAGGGCCTGTGGGCCGCCGTCGAGCGCGACAGCCCGCCCGCGTTGCTGCTGCAGGGGCTCATTCAGATCGCCGCCGCGCTGCTCAAGGCGCACATGGGCGTGGACGCCGGCGCGTTCCTGCTCTCGCACGAAGGGATCGACAAGCTCGAACGCGCCGCCGCCGCACGGCCGCGGCTCATGGGGCTCGACGTCGCCCAGGTGACGCGCTCGTTCGCGGCGTACTTTGCCGACCGCCACGACGAGCGCGGCCCCGATCCGCGACTCGTCCCCGTCTTGCAGCCGGACGGCGATGCCTGACAACGCCTCGGCCCGTACCCGGGCCGCTGCTGCCTACCGAGCGGTTGGTTGCTGCGACTGGGTCGCGATCACGGCTTCGGGCTCGCCACTCGCGCCCGGCTGGCGCAGATAGCCGCGATAGACGCCGGCCTCGTCCCAGTACTGGCCTTGAACGCCGATGTGACCGCGATAGATGCCGGCCGCGTCGTAGACAGCGCCGCTCCGGCCGATCGAGCCGCGGAAGTTTCCTTCGCGGTCGAAGTAGCGTCCCATCGGATCGACGTAACCCAGGTACGTCCCCCAACGATCGAAGTGGTAGCAGCGCTGTGCCATCGGCGACCTCCCCTTGTAAGCAACAGTTCGGCCAAGGCGTTGCGCCGCCGGTGCCGCGAAGGGCATCACCTTTTGCCCGACGGCGAGTCGCGTCTGCAGGAAGCAATTGGCCCGCTCTTCTTGCGGATGCAAGGATGAAGCCACACGGGCTGGAAGCCCGTGCCCCTACCCGTAGGATTTACGGATCGAATCTCCCATTCACTGAGTGGCCGGCTCCGGCGGCGTCTCTTCCGGATGGTGGACGACGCGGACCTGGGTGATGCGGCTTCCCGACATGTCGGTGGGCACGAGCTCGTAGCCGGCCAGGCGCACCGCCTCTCCCTTGCGCGGGGCGCGGCCGAGGGTGTTGAACATCAGGCCCGCCAGAGTGTCGCCGCGCTCGGCGTTGACGTGCCAGCCGGTTTCGCGGTTGAAGTCGAGCACCTTCACCCGTCCGAGTGCGAGGTAGCTCTGCTCGTCCAGCCGCCGGATGGTGAGTAGCTCCTCGCGGTCGAACTCGTCGCGGATCTCGCCCACCAGCTCCTCGAGAATGTCCTCCTGCGTCACCATGCCGAGAGTGACGCCGAACTCGTCCTTGACGATGGCGACGTGAGCGAAGGCGCGCTGCATGTCGGCCAACAGGCGCAGGATCGGCTTGCGCTCGGGCACCTGCAGCACCGGCTTGAGCAGCGGACGGATGTCGCCGCCTTGGTGGCGTAGCAGCTCGACCAGCTCCTTCAAATGAACGACGCCGAGGATGCGGTCGATGGAACCCTCGTAGATGGGCACGCGCGTGTAGCGCTCCTCGAGAATCTTGTCGAGCAGGTCGGACGGTGCGGTCTCCACCGGGAAGGCGACGATCTCGGTGCGCGGCACCATGATCTCGGACACCGTCATCTCGGCGGCGCCGGCGGCGGCGCCGATGATGGCCAGCGGGCTGCCGCTGGGGTGCTCGCCGGCGACGTGCCGCGCCAGCCGCATGATCTCCTCCGACGAGCTCATCGGCGGGCCCTCGCTGGCGCCGGCGATCCTCTTCACCAGCGGCTCGACGAAACGATCGTAGAGCAGGTGCAGCGGGCGCAGGACCTGGTGCAGCAGGTAGAGCGGCAGCGCCACGAGATAGGCGACGCGGCGCGGGTGCTGGGCGGCGATCGCCTTCGGCAACACCTCGCCGAAGATCAGCACCACCACGGTCATGAACACGGTGGCGACGAGGATACCGATCTCCTCGCCGAGATAACGCACGGCGAGGGCCGAGGCGACGGCGGCGCCGAGGACGTTGGCGACGTTGTTGCCGAACAGAATGGTGACCAACAGGCGCGAGGTCGACTTGAGCAGGTCACGCACGGCCAGGGCGGCGGGGCCGCGGGCCGCCTTGACGTCGCGTTCCAGCTCCGGCCCTTGCAGGCGGAGCAGCGCCGTCTCGCTGCTCGAGAAGAAGCTCGACAGCACCAGGCACGCCACCAGAATGAGGACGAACGACAACGCCTCCATGAACCCTCCTCGCCTTTAGGGACTGTCGAGAACCCGCGGGTCGAAGCGAACGGGAAACCGGAAACGGGAAGCCCGGAATGAAAGACGGGCCAACGCCCGGCACGGCGCGCAATTCGCCGGTTTCCCGTCTCCGGTTTCCTGTTTGCTGTTTCTCATTCTTCCTTCGGGCGGCGTCTCGTCGACAATTTCGCCCCGCCTGCATCCATACTAGCGCGCTGCCTGCTTTTCCAGGCGCGGTCGTGGCTTGACGCTGGCGGGCGAGGCCGTCAGGATCAGGCACCGAAGGCCCCGGCATGCTCGTCCCGTTCCTCGACCTGCGACTGACCGACGTGATCGACATCCTCGTCGTCACCACGCTGGTCTACACCGTGATCGCCTGGATCCGTCGTACCCACGCGGCGCAGGCGGCCACGGGCATTCTCATGATGGGCATTTTCTACGTTGCCGCCCGCGTTCTCGGGCTGCAGCTCACCGCTTGGATCTTCCAGGGCTTCTTCGCGATCTTCGTGGTGATGATCGTCGTCATCTTCCAGGAAGAGCTGCGCCAGATGTTCGAGCAAGTCGCGACCTGGAGATTCCGCCGGCCAAAAGGTCAGGTGACGCCAACGATTCCCACCGACGTGCTGATTCAATGTCTGTCGGACTTCGCGCGCGACCGCATCGGCGCCCTGGTCGTTATCCCGGGGCGACAGTCGGTCCAGCGCCACGTCCAGGGCGGGATCGAGCTGAACGGGCGCCTCAGTCTGCCGCTGCTGAAGAGTATATTCGACCCTCACTCCGCCGGGCACGACGGGGCGGTGATCGTCGAGGACGGGCGCCTGACGCGCTTTGCCGCGCATCTGCCCTTGTCGAAGGACTTCCGGCAGCTCGCCGGTGTCGGCACGCGTCACAGCGCCGCCCTCGGCCTGGCCGAGCTCACCGACGCGCTCTGCCTGGTGGTCTCCGAGGAGCGCGGGCGGGTGTCGATCGCCCAGGATGCCACGTTGCAGCAGCTGCAGAACCCGCAGGAGCTGGGGCAGGTACTCGAGCGCTTCTTCGCGCGGCGCAACCCGACCCGGCAGAGCCGCCGCGCCGCCTGGCGGCAGGTGCTGTTGGCCAATTGGGCCGAAAAGGTCGTCTCGCTGGTGCTGGTGGCGGGCCTCTGGTACCTGTTCGTGCCCGGATCGCGCCCCACGCAGATCACCTACGATGTGCCGGTCAAGGTCGCCAACCTGCCGGAGGACTATGTCCTGGAAGACGTGTCGCCATCGTCCGTGAAGGCGACGTTCTCGGCGCCGGCACGCGCGTTCTACCTTTTCGATCCCAACCGCCTGGAGCTCAGCGTCGACGCGACGCTCGTGAAGCTGGGGCGCCGGACCTTCGAGATCAGCGATGAGAACCTGCGCCACCCGAGCGCTCTCGCGCTCGAGGATCTCACCCCGAGTCGGATCAAGATCTCGGTTCGAAAAGCGTCCGATGGCGGCAACGGGGAGACGCCTGCCAACGGCAGCTGAGGTCGTCTAAGTCGTTGAATAACCGCGGCTAGACCGAAAGACCACAAGCAATACATGTGCTCGGGTAGGGCCCCCTTTCTGCGGCCGGTGGGGTGACAAGCCGGCTACAGTCCGTCATAAGAATAGAGAATGGGACAGGGGGAGCGAGGGAAGAAAGCTGGCCGAGCCGTGCGCCAGGGTGAGGCCGCCGGCGTGCTCGGCGCCGCGTCGCGGCCTCGGGCTGCGGCCAAGGCGCCACCAGCGCGGGTCATCGTGGAGAACGTCGAGCCGGGCATCGACGGCGGACGCTTCGCCGCCAAGCGCGTGCTCGGCGACGTGGTCACCGTGACGGCGGACGTCTTCGCCGAAGGCCACGACCAGTTGGGCGCCGCGCTCTGTTTCCGCCCGGCGGACGAGCCGGAGTGGCGCGAGGTGCCGATGGAGCATCTCGTCAACGATCGCTGGCAGGCGCCGTTCCCGGTCACCCGGCTCGGTCGCTGGGAGTACACGGTCGTCGCCTGGGTCGACGAGTTCTCCTCGTGGCGGCGCGGCCTGGCCAAGAAGTTCGAGGCCGGCCAGGACGTGGCCAGCGAGCTGCTCGAAGGCGCCGAGCTGCTCCGCCGTGGCGCCGACCGCGCCGGCGATGGGCCGGACGCTTCCTGGTTGCGGGAGCGGGCCGCCGGCCTGGGCGCCGCGACGGAGCAGGCGACACGGGTCTCGCAGGCGCTCGCGGCGGAGTTGGCGGCCTGCATGGCGCGGCACCCCGACCGCAGCCGCGCCGCTCGCTTCGATCCCGTCTTGCGGCTCGAGGTCGAGCGCGAGCGGGCCCGCTTCGGCGCCTGGTACGAGATGTTCCCGCGCTCGTGCGCGAGCGAGCCGGGCCGGCACGGCACCTTCGAGGACTGCGAGGCGCGGCTGCCCTACATCGCCGAGATGGGCTTCGATGTTCTCTATCTGCCGCCGATTCACCCGATCGGCACCAGCTTCCGCAAGGGCAAGAACAACACGCCGGGGGCCGGGCCCGACGACGTCGGCAGTCCCTGGGCGATCGGCTCCCCCGCCGGAGGCCACGATGCGGTGGATCCCGCCCTCGGCACGCTCGACGATTTCGACCGGCTGGTGGCCAAGGCGCGCGAGCACGAAATCGAGATCGCCCTCGACATCGCGTTTCAGTGCTCGCCGGATCATCCCTACGTCACGCAGCACCCGGAGTGGTTTCGCCGGCGACCCGACGGAACCGTGCAGTACGCCGAGAATCCGCCGAAGAAGTACCAGGACATCTATCCGCTCGACTTCGAGAGCGATCACTGGGAAGAGCTGTGGGCGGAGCTCAAGCGGGTCGTGCTGTTCTGGATCGGCCACGGCGTCACGATCTTCCGCATCGACAATCCGCACACCAAGCCGTTCGCCTTCTGGGAATGGCTCATTGCGGAGGTGCGCCGGGAGCATCCCGAGACCATCTTTCTCGCCGAAGCGTTCACCCGCCCGAAGGTGATGCGCGAGCTGGCCAAAGGCGGCTTCTCGCAGTCGTACACCTACTTCACCTGGCGCAACACCAAGGCCGAGCTGACCGAGTACTTCACCGAGCTGACGCAGACGCCCTCGCACTGGTACATGCGCCCGAACCTCTTCGCCAACACCCCGGACATCTTCCACGAG
>CAZYMF010000195.1:0-9196 GCA_964648215.1 uncultured Binatia bacterium (SeqCode)
CGACCTGCTCGGCCTCGGCATGATGGCGGTGCTCGAGGAGTCCATCCCCCTCGTGCGCGAGCACGAAGGCATCGACGTCGATCTCGCCCACCTGCCGCCCGACGACCCCAAGGTCTACGCCATGCTGCAGCAGGCCGACACCATCGGCGTGTTCCAGGTGGAGAGCCGGGCGCAGATGGCGACCCTGCCGCGGATGAAGCCGGAGCGCTTCTACGACCTCGTCGTCGAGGTGGCGATCATCCGACCGGGTCCGATCGTCGGCCAGATGGTGCATCCCTATCTCAACCGCCGCAACGGGCGCGAGCCGGTAACCTACGCCCATCCCGATCTCGAGCCGATCTTGAAGCGCACGCTGGGCGTGCCGTTGTTCCAGGAACAGCTGCTACGCATCGCGATGACGCTCGCCGGCTTCAGCGGCGGCGAGGCGGAAGAGCTGCGGCGGGCGATGGGCTTCAAGCGCTCGGCGCAGCGCATGCAGCAGATCGAGGAGCGGCTGCGCGCCGGCATGGCCGCCAAGGGCATTACCGGAAAGCGCGCCGACGCGATCATCCGTAGCATCACCTCGTTCGCTCTCTACGGCTTCCCCGAAAGCCACGCCGCCAGCTTCGCGCTGCTGGCCTACGCCTCGGCATACCTGCGCGCGCACCACCCGGCCGCGTTCGCCTGCGCCCTCCTCAACAACTGGCCGATGGGCTTCTACCATCCCGCCACGATCGTCAAGGACGCCCAGCGGCATGGGGTAAGCGTGCTGCCGGTCGATGTGATGTGGTCCGGGTGGAGATGCATGCTGGAGCGAGAGATTCCCAGGTCGGAGCAAGAGGTTGTTAGGTTGTTAGGTTGTTGCGTTGTTGGGGGAGGAGAGGAAGTCGGCAACCCGACAACCAACAACCTGTCTCTCCGTCTCGGCCTCCGCTACGTCACTGGCTTGCGCGAAGAGGCGGGTAAGAATATCGAGGAGGAGCGCGCCAAGGCTCCGTTCAATTCGATCGCCGACGTCGTCACCCGCTGCCGCCTGCGCGACAACGAAGCGCAGACACTGGCGCACATCGGCGCGTTCGCTGCCTTCGGGCTCACTCGACGCGAGGCACTGTGGCAAGCGGCGGCGGTGCCGCGGGAACCGTTGTTCAGGTTGTTAGGTTGTTACGATGATGGGTTGTTAGGTCCGAGAGGAACGGTTGCTGTTGACCGTCGAACCGCAACCGCTTCGGCCGGGAGAAACAGTAAGCGTCCAACGACCAGGTTGACTTCCAACTTCGTCAACTTAACAACCAACAACCTAACAACCAACAACCTTCCTATTTGCCCCCTTCCCGAGATGTCCCCGCTCGACCGCACCCTCGCCGACTACACCGGCACCGGCATGACCGTCGGTCCGCACGTCATCAAGCACCTGCGCGAGGAGCTGACGCGCAACGGCGTGCGACGCGCGGTCGATCTCAAGGAGGCGCGCGACGGCAGCTGGGCGAAGATCGCCGGGCTGGTCATCGTGCGCCAGCGGCCGGGAACGGCGAAGGGTTTCTGCTTCCTCACTCTCGAGGACGAGACTGGCACGGCCAACGCCGTCGTCGTCCCCGACATGTTCCAGCGCCATCGCGCCCTGATCCACACCGCCGCGCTGCTGCAGGTCGAAGGGCCGCTGCAGAAAGTCGACGGCGTCATCCACGTCCGCGCCCGCCGCTTCACCAAGCTCGAACTCCCGCGACAGCCCATCGCCTTGACCGGTCACGGCTATCGCATGCGCGTCACACCCGGCGCTTCCGAACCTGACGACCAACAACCCAACAACGAACAACCTGCTCCCTTGCCCAAGTCCCACGATTTTCGTTGAGCACGATGCCCCGGCTTCCGCCTTCAGCCTTCGCCCTCTGGTCTTCGCCCATCTTCCCGCCCGCCGTCCAAACCCCGCGAACTCGGCCACAGGATCCGCCAGACCGCCACCCGCTCCCCCTTGTATCCGACGCGCTCGTCGATCTTCTCGAACTCGTGCGCGTAGCGCCCGTCGAGAAACATGAGCTGCGTGAAGGTCGATTCCAGCGCCGCCGGCGCGCCGAGGAGAATACGGTTCTTCACCGTGTCGAGCAGCACCGCCAGATCGTGGTTGACCGGCACGCTCGGCGCGACTCGATCGAGCCCGCTCGCCCCGGCCAGGACGATCTCGGCCGGCCACATGGTTCGGCGCGGCGTGGCGCCCCCTTCGTTGGGCCGACGAATGCGGAGGTGCCCCTCGGACGGCTTGTCCGGCGAGTACGCGAAATCGTCGAGCACCGTGCCGGCGGCATCGAGAGGCAGACCGATCGGACAGATGAATGTCCCCAGCTCCGAGCGGCACGGCAACCAGCCCCGATGCAGATACCCACGTTCGATCCCCACGATCGGGCGCGGCGCCGCCGGCGGCAGGGCCTTCACCGCCTCTCGGTAGAGCGGCAGCGCGTCTTCGCGGGCGTAGCCGAATCGCCGCGTCATCGCCGCCACGGCTTCGGCCTCCGGCCCGTGCGCGGCGACCGCCGCCACGTACTCTCGTCCGGGGTCCCAGGCACCGAGCTGGCGCCAGGCGGCGATCTTCTCCAGCTCGCTCGTCAGCACCAGGTATCCCGGTGGCGGATCACAGTGCGTGGCAGTGAGGACCGCCTCCTGCGCCGCCGCGTCGAGACCACGCGCCGCCAACAGGGAGCGCCCGCCGTCGCGGTCGAGCCGCGCCAGGGCCAGGATCAGAGCGTGGGCACTGATACCGTCGAGGCCGTACGCCGTGAGCCGGCCGTAGGCCGACTGCGCCCCTTCCGGCTCGGGCGTGGCATCGGAGGCACAATCGAGCATGCGCAGTAGGCCCACGCTCTCGCTCTCGCGCGGCGCGAGCAAGGCGCGCCCCAGCCAGTGCGGGATGTGCGTCAACAGCGACCCGCCGTCGGCGGTCACACGACGCCGCGCGACGTACTGGGCCCAGTAGCCGTAATCCCACCACGTGGTGACGATCGCGTTCGCCGCCGACTCCCGGCGAATCTGCGTCAGCGTGTCCCACCACGCGTCGTTCATCGGCGGGCGGTAGGTGTTCGCAACCTCGTAGCCCCGCCGCACCGGCGCGATCAGCAACGCGCCCAGGAGCAGCACCAGGATCGGGGAGAGCCAGGCGCTCGTCTCCCAACGCGCGCGCGCGGCCAGGCAGAGCTGGCGGTACAACCTGCCGGCGGCGGCGCCGCACGCGATCCCGAGCGCCGGCGCCAGCAGCATGGTGTAACGCACGCCGCTGTACGCCAGACACAGCCCGGCGCCGAACCACAGGATCACCAGCAGCGCGGCGCCGCCGTCGCCGTCGCCGGTGCCGCCGCCGGCCCGCGGCAGGAGCTTCGCCGCGGCGAGGGCCGGCAAGAGCGCCAGCGCGAACAGACCGACTCGGCCCGGATCGGTTCCCGCCGACAGACCCAAGCCGAGACCTCCGCCGACCAGGAGGAGAACCCAGTGGCCCCACCGCCACGGATCGCGCGGCAACGCCAGCACCCAGAGCCCCAGCCAGCCGAAAAAGAAGATCAGGCGGCCGCCCATGTAGCCGGCAATGCCGCCCAACCCGGGCCGCGCCATCTCGCCGACCGTGGCCAGCGCATCCGGCCACGGCGGTGCCCCGTGCTCGCCCGCCGGTGGCGCCGGATGCAACCATCCCACGACGTTCGCCAGCGCTTCTCCCGGCAGGCTCGAATACGAATCGGGCGAGCCGGCGATGTTGGCGAACACGCCGGTGGCGATGACCACGACGAGCAGCACCAGCAACCCGTCGCGCACCGGCTCGAGATCGAACACCCCCGTCTCTCGTTCTTTCCGCCGGCGCCGGGCCCAGACGAGTACGACGTGGGCAAGCAGGCCGAAGGCGAGCACACCATAGGCAAACAGCCAGCCGCGCCAGGTCGCCGCGTGCAGGCCGGCAAACAACGCCGCCAGAACGGCGCCAGCGATGCGCTCACGCCAGCGGCGGGCGCCGATCGCCGCCATCGCCGCCGCCATCATGCTCAGCGGCAGGACGATGTTCCACACGTCGTTGTCGCTGCCGATACTCCGCTTCAAGAACAGCGGATTGAGCCCGATCAGCACGGCGGCGAACAGCCCGCCGAGCAGGCCGCCGAGCCGCCAGCCGATCGCGAACGCCGGCAACACTCCCAGAGCCCCCACCAGCACGGGCACGAAGAAAGCGCTGGAGGACAACGGATAGCCGGGTCGAAAGAAGCGGACCACGCGCTGCACGGCGGCGATCACGGCGACGTGAACCGAGTGCGGGTAGAGCTCTTCCCGACCGACGGGAGCATTGCCGAAGGTATCCCGACAGACGCCCGTGTCGACCCGATCGCAGGCGCTGCCGGTCCTCAGCTCGTTGCCGGCGAAGCGCAGCCAGGCATAGCTGTCGTAGCCGCCGAGATAGACGTGCTCCGCACCGTCGGCGCCGCGATGACGGAGCTGCGCCGCGGCGCTCGGATCGAGACCGGCGAGCGACAGCGGCAGCAATCGCACCCAAGCCACGAGCAGCAACACCCCGAGAGTCGCCACCGCGAAGACGCTGCGCTCACGCCTGGACATCGGCAACGCTCCGCAGGCAGGCCGTCGGACTGGTCCTGGAAAGACTCACGCCGACTCCATGGCACGACCAATGCCTGTGTTGTCGCCCGGCGTAAAGGGTCGAGGCCGTGACGACAGCGCGGCGGCGGCAATCGTCCCGAGGGCGGCGGCCCCGCGACGTGGGACTACACGTTGCTCGCTCCTCTCGATGGCTCGTTGAAACTTGACTCGAATTACGCAAGTTCTGGACTTCCAGTGCCTAGCCTGCAGCAAAGCGAAACTCGATGAGCGGGATCAGCAGCAGGGGGAAGGTCTCCCTTTGCCCGGCGCGGGTCGTGCTGTTGGCCGTGCTCGTGATTCTGCGCGGCCTGGCCGCCCGTGGCGCCACCATTTTCGTCACCAACTCCTCGGGCGGCAGCAGCGGCCCCGGCTGCACCCTGCGGGACGCCATCACCGCCGCGAACAGCGACATGCTCAGCGGCGACTGCCCCAAGGGCGACCCCGGTCTCGACGTCATCGAGCTCAGCCCCGGGGTGACCTACACCCTCGATGCGGCCGACAACGTCGGCGACGACGGCCCGAACGGGCTGCCGCTGATCACCAGCGCAATCACCATCAACGGTCACGGCTCCACCATCGCGCGCGCCCGCACCGCCCCCCGCTTTCGCCTCTTCGAGGTCGCCGCCACCGGCGAGCTCGAGCTGAACCACGTCACCGTCACCGGCGGCTTCACCCAGGACAGTTCGGGTCTCGGCGGTGTGCCGGCCACCGACTGCAGCTTCCCGCCAGGCTACGAGCCGGCCGGGCCGGGCGGGGCCATCCTCAACCGCGGCACGGCCAGAGTGATCCATTGCTCCGTCACGCTCAATCAGACCGGCAACGGCCGCGAGGGAACGGCCACGGCCGGCGCCAGCAACGGCGATGATCGGCCCAGGGCCGGCGGCAGCGGTGGCGACGGCGGCGGTATCGCCAACCTCGACGGCACGATGACGGTCGCCAGCTCGACCATCGGCATCAACATGACCGGCAACGGCGGCCGCGGCGGCACCACCGTCGCCGGCGGCAACGCCGGCCGCGGCGGCGGCATCTGCAACTGCGGTGGCACCGTCACCGTCTCCGCGAGCACGATCAGCGACAACGTCACCGGCGACGGCGGCAACGGCACCCGCGGTGGCGACGGCGGCGACGGCGGCGGCATCTTCAATCGCGGCCGGCTGACCGCCGCCAACTCGACCTTCAGCGGCAACGCCACCGGCAGCGCCGGCGGACAAGGCGGCGAGGACGGCGACGGCGGCGGCATCTTCAACGACACCGACGGCACGGCCGCCCTCACCAACGCCACCGTCGTCGCCAACGTGGCCGGCACCTCCGGCAACGGCGGGGGATTGCTCAACCGCGGCAACCTCACGACGACCAACACCCTGATCGCCGGCAACATCGCCGCCAACTGCAGCGGCCCGATCACCGACGGCGGCCACAACCTGCAGTTCCACCCGAGCTCGGGCTGCGCCGGCACCGCCGCCGATCCGGTGCTCGACCCCAACGGGCTGGCCGACAACGGCGGCCCAACCAGGACAGTGGCCCTCTTTGCCGGTAGCGCCGCCGCCAATCAAGGCGACGGCGCCGCGTGCGCCGCCCCACCGGTGAACGGCGTCGACCAACGCGGCGCGACGCGCCTCGGCGGCGGGGGTCGGAGCTGCGATATCGGCGCCTTCCAGCGCGGCGCCGCTCCGCCACCGCCGCCCGACGACGACGACAACGACGGTGTCGACAATGCCGTCGAGATCCACGGCCCGAACGGCGGTGACGGCAACGGCGACGGCATCGCGGACGCGATCCAGCCCAACGTCACCTCCCTTCCCTCCGCGGCCCATCGGGGCTACGTCACCGTCGAGGTCGACGACTGCACGCAGAACAGCGACGTACGGGCCGTCGCCCGGGCCAGCCTCGGCACCGATCGCGGCTTCGACTATCCGTTCGGACTCGTGCACCTCAAGCTGACGAGCGGCGACCGGTCGGGCTGCGGCAACGCCACGGTCACGGTCTTCTTCCACGGCGCCCTGCCGCGGGACGGCCTGGTCTATCGCAAGTTCGGGCCAACGCCTCCGAAGTTCGACCACCCGCACTTCTACACGCTGCCCGGCGTCGCCTTCGGCAGTGCCACGGTGGGTTCCGCAACCGTGCCCACCGCGACCTTCAGCCTGAGCGACGCCCGGCTCGGCGACGACGTCGGGCCGCAGAGCGACGGAATGATCGTCGACACCGGCGGTCCGGCCACCGCGTCCGCCGGCGACGCGACCGTGCTGTTCTCGGTCCTGGCGGGTGTGCTTGCGCTGCTCGGCTTGCTCGCCGCCGTGCGCCTCTCGCGCCGGCGCCGACGAAGTCGATAGCAGTCGAGCAATCCCGTGCAGCGCTTCCTCGACGGCATCCGCGCCGCCGTCGACAAGGACCTCCGCCACTAGACCTGCGAGGATCCGCGCACGTTCGCATCCCGGCCGCAGGACGGCTGGGATGCATCCCGCTTCGGGGCAACCCGGCAACAGGCAGCGATCTTGCTGAAACAGTTTCTGGCGCTGGCCCCTCCCTCCCACCCTTGACCCGTTCGCCGGAATCGGCGACATATCTGCCTCATGCCCACGCCGGGATTGCCGAAGATGATGCTCGGTTTCGTCGTCCGCCGCTGCGCGGTGGCGCTCGGCCACGCGCCGACGCCCGCCGAGTTCGCCGCGTGGGCCAACTCGCAACGCCAGGACGGGAAGCCCGGCTGTCTCTTCGGCCGGCCGATCAGCGAGAAGGAAGCGACGGTCATCCTGCGCCACCCGGCACGGCCGGTCTCGGCGCGCGACGCGGCGCCCCACGAACGGATCAGCAGCGAGGAAACGAACAACGCCCCGAACGTCGTCTCCTTCGAGCGCGCGGCGCAGCGACGCGCGCCGCGGGGCGCCCGCCCCGCGCCCGGCCGGGCTCGCGTGCGCCGCGGCTGATCGCGCGACCGGCCGCTCGCCACCCATCCCCCGCCTTGCCGGCTGGCGGCGCTGCGCTAAGATCGACGGCGGGATGGAGAACCTCAACGACGATCCGACCCGGCGCGTGGTCATGGACACGGCCGCCATGGAGTGGCAACCGAGCCCGAGCCCGACGGTCTGGCGCAAACGTCTCGATCTGATCGGCGGCGAGCACGGCCGCGTCACCTCGGTGGTCCGCTACGACCCGAACTCCAGCTTCCCGGCGCACGATCATCCCGAGGGCGAGGAGATCCTGGTGTTGCAGGGAGTCTTCGCCGACGAGCACGGGACCTATCCCGCCGGCACTTATCTCCTCAATCCGCCCGGCTTCCGTCACGCCCCGTTCTCGCAGGAGGGGTGCGTTCTCTTCGTCAAGCTGCGCCAGTACGGCGGCGCGGATCGCGTCCACCTCGAGATCGACACGCGACAGGGCCGTTGGCTCGATACCGAGACTTCCGGCATCACCCGGATGCCGCTCTACGAGCACCCGATCCATCGCGACCGGATGTGGCTGGAGCGCTGGCGCGCGGGCGCGCGCCAGCCGGCGCATGCTCACCCGGAAGGCGAAGAGCTCTTCGTCCTCGAAGGGGAGATGGCGGACGAGCACGGGCGCTACGGCGCCGGCAGCTGGGTCCGCAATCCGGCC
This sequence comes from uncultured Binatia bacterium (SeqCode), assembly GCA_964648215.1. Taxonomy (GTDB): domain Bacteria; phylum Desulfobacterota; class Binatia; order HRBIN30; family JACQVA1; genus CAZYMF01. The sequence goes on from CAZYMF010000195.1 coordinate 8,188, forward strand.
GGCAGCCGCCACGAGCCGTGGTCGTCCGCAGGTTGCCTGCTCTACGTCAAAACCGGCGGGCTGGCAGGACGATGATCGTCTTGCCGCGCGGGAAACAGATTTGACTACCCCCGCCTAAAGCGGGAAAAGGCAGCGGTGCGAACGATCCTGGACTGGCTCTTCACTGTTCCTTTTCTCGCCACCTTCGGGTTGGTCCTGCTGGTTTTCGATCCGCTGCAGCGGATCACGCGCCTGTTCGGCCCGCGCCCGCACGAGATCGTCGTCGGCCTGATGCAGATCGCCCTGCTGTGGGCCTTCAAGATCTGCGGCACGCACCTCGCCGTCGAGCGCTCCCCCGCGGTGCAGCCGTGGACCCCCTACGTTCTGATCGCCAACCACCAGAGCATGTTCGACGTTCCGATCCTGGGCGCGCTGCTGTTCAGCAACTTCCCCAAGTACGTGTCGAAGAAGGAGCTGGCGCGTTGGATTCCCAGCATCTCGTACAACCTGCGCCGCGGCGGCAACGCGGTCATCGATCGCGGCGACCGCGAGCAGGCGCTGCAGGCCATTCGCGAGCTCGGCCGCAGCCTGCAGCCGGGCCGCGTCTCCGCGGTCATCTATCCGGAGGGGACACGGGCGCGCCGCGGTGAGGTCGGCCGCTTCAAGGCGGGCGGCACGCTCGAACTGCTCGCCGCGGCCTCGGACGTCGCCGTGGTCCCGGTGGCGATCGACGAATCGTGGCGGCTGCTGCGCCACAACCTGCTGCCGGTCCCCTTCGGCACCCGCATCCACGTGCACATCGGCGCGCCGATCCCGCGCTCGGCCGACGAAGACCGCGACGCGCTGCTGCGCCGGGTCGAGGACGAGATCCAGCAGACCCTGGCGCGGTGGCGCGGCGCGAGCTCTTCGTCGAGCTAGGGTCGCGTTTTTCGCGTGGCACGCAGGCTAGAGCCTGCGGCTACGGGGAGGTGCCGAGAAGCGGGCGGCGTAGCGCCGCTCGTCGAGACCGAGGACGGAGAGAAAGCGCCCG
>CAZYMF010000196.1:0-9153 GCA_964648215.1 uncultured Binatia bacterium (SeqCode)
GCCGATCTCCTGATGGTACCACATCCACGCCTCGGGATTGATCGGCTCACCGACGGTGCCGAGCAGGCGCAGGCTGTCGAGGCGGTGCTTGCGCGGCCACTCGCGCCCCCACTTGGCGAAGCTGCGGATGGCGGTCGGCGCCGTGTAGAAGATCGTCACCCCGTACTTGTCGACGATCTCCCACAACCGGTCGGGCTCGGGGAAGTTGGGCGCGCCCTCGTACATCACCGAGGTCGCCCCGTTGGCGAGGATGCCGTAGACCACGTAGCTGTGGCCGGTCACCCAGCCGATGTCGGCCGTGCACCAGTAGGTGTCCTCGTCCTTGAGGTCGAACACCCACTTGCTGCTGATGTAGGTCTGCACCATGTAGCCGCCGGTGGTGTGGACGATGCCCTTGGGCTTGCCCGTCGTGCCGCTGGTATAGAGGATGTAGAGGGGATGCTCGGCGTCGAGCGGCTCGGCCGGGCAGTCGGCCGAGGCCTTCTCCATCAGATCGTGCCACCAGCGGTCGCGGCCGCCTTTCATCGCCACCGTTTCCCCCGTGCGGCGGACCACCACGACGTTCTCGACGCAGGGCGCGTCGCGCAGGGCGTCGTCGACGTTGGCCTTGAGCGGCACGACCTGGCCGCGGCGGTAGCCGCCGTCGGCGGTGACCACCAGCTTGGCCTGGGCGTCGTTCATCCGGTCGCGCAGCGCCTCGGCGCTGAAGCCGCCGAACACCACGCTGTGGGTGGCGCCGATGCGGGCGCAGGCGAGCATGGCGATGGCCAGCTCGGGAATCATCGGCAGGTAGAGGCCGACGCGGTCGCCCTTCTCGATGCCGAGGCTCTTCAGCACGTTGGCAAAAGCGCAGACTTCCCGGTGGAGATCCTGGTAGGTCAGGGTGCGACTGTCGCCGGGCTCGCCTTCCCAGATGATCGCCGCCTTGTTGCGGCGCCAGGTCTTGAGATGACGGTCGATGCAGTTGTGGGCGATGTTGGTGGTGCCGCCGACGAACCAGCGGGCGAAGGGCGGCTTCCACTCGAGCACGTTCTTCCACGGCGAGAACCAGTCGAGCTCGCGGGCGATGCCGGCCCAGAAGCCCTGCGGGTCGGCGGCCGCCTCGCCGGCCAGACGCTCGTAGTCGGCGAGGGTGCGAATGTGCGCCTGGCTGCTGAACTCCGCGGGCGGAGAGAACACCCGCTTCTCGGTAAGAACCGATTCGATATCAGCGTTCGACATGTGCGCTCCTGTCCTTCGCTAGCCGCGCTACCCGCCCGCCACCGCCGCGCGGCCCGGGTGTCCACGGCATTCCCCTCTTTCGTGGACCGCCGACTGTCGACTGTCAACCGCGTCTTGTCAAGGGACGCCGCGCCGGAGACGAGGAAGCCGAAGACGACGGAGAGCCGGGAACAGGAAATTCAGAATGGAGAACCGATTGATGCGTCCCTTCGTTGGCCGGTTCTCCATTCCCGGTTCTCCATTTGCTCCTCGCCTCCGCAGATCGACTCGCCCGCACCGCGCGCCGCTCATCGGCCGCTCCGCGCCGGAGTCGCGAGCAGGTGCGCGCCTTCGCCGAGGGCGAAGCCGAGTCGGTCGCCCAGGTGACGCAGGGCGGGGCGCTCGCCGGCGCTCAGTGCCGCCCCGGCGCGACCGGTGGCGAAGTCGTAGAACGCGTTCTGCGCCGGCCACAGGTTCGGACTCACTCCCAGCGCCGCGGCGGCGTCGAGGAGCGCTTCGGCGCGGGCGGCGTGGGCGACGGGATCCGCCGGCAGGCGCGAGAGAACGCGCGGCAGGCTGCGCTCGATCTCCGCCTGCAGCGGCGGCACGTAGAGCTTGATCTCCCAGCGCGCGGTGTCCTTCCAGAAGGTGTCGAGCGGCTCGGCGGGCGTCTGTCCCTCGCCCAGCTGGGCGAGGGCGGCGGCCAGGCGCTCCTGCAGCACCACGCGCGCCACCTGGCGGAACTCGGCCGGGATGGGCACGTCGGTGTCGCGCAGGAAGTCGAGCATGCGCCGGTGCTGGTCGAAGACGCGTTCGAGATCGAGGAGGCAGGGACGGATGGCGTCGGCGGCGATCTGGCGCAGGACGGCGCGGCGCTCGCCGTGGAAGAGGTGGCGCAGCGAGAAGCCGTCTTGGCCGAAGGCGTCGTCGATCAGACGCACCACGGCGCTGAGCGGCTCGCGCTCGAAGACGTCGGCGGCACGCGCGCGCAGCTCCGCCAACCGCGCCAGCACCTTGCCGTCGCCGATGGCGCAGTGGGCGTCGTGCCCGCCGAGGTACAGCGCGCCATAGGCGTACGTGACGGCCTCCTCGGTGAGGTCGCAGGTGACGCGGACCCCGCCGACGGCCAGGGCGGTGCGGCCGGCGGTGCGGCGGAGCTGCTCGGTGGGCTCGAAGCGGTAGGTGTAGGAACGCTCGGGAAGCGCGCCGCCGGCCGTGAACAGGCTCGACATGACCGCGTGCGCGGCGGCGCGAGGCAGCGAGACGGCCGCGGGCGCCACCATCGTGCGATAGACCTCGCGGCCGTCCGGCCGCTGCGGCAGATTGCTGCGGGCCTTCTCGAGGTGCGTCAGGAAATCGGCCTCGAGCGGCTCGCCGAGGTCCGCCGCCAGCTGTACCGCGCGGCAGGCGTAGCGCAGCACCTGCGTGGTCTCGATGCCGGCGAGATCGTCGAAGAACCAGCCGCAGCTGGTGAACATGAGCAGCGCCGCGCGCTGCATCTCGAGCAGCCGCCACACCCGCACGTGATCGGCGGGCTTCAGCCGCGCGCGCCCGTGCTTGGCCAGGAAAGCGAGGCGCCGCTCGGGGGCGGGCTCGAAAAGCACCTCGATGTAGTCGTTGCGCGCTTCCCACGGATCGCGCAGCAGCGGGGCGCCGCGTTGCTCGAAGAGACCGTCGAGCTCGGTCTTCAACCCGTCGAGCGACTCGCGCAGCGGCTGGCGCCAGTCCTGCCGCCAGCCCGGATGGGCGCCGGAGTTGCACCCGCAGTCGGCGCGCCAGCGCTCGACGCCGTGGGCGCAGCTCCACGAGGTGTTCTCGACGATCTCGACCTCGTCCACCGGCGGCGCCAGCTCGAGGAACGTGGCGTAGTTCACCAGCCGCAGCGACGGGTCGGCCGCCAGGCGCTCGACGGCGTAGGCGAGAGCCATCTCGCCGAAACGATGGTGGTGGCCGTACGACTCGCCGTCGGTGGCCAGGTGCACGAGCTGCGGGCTGGCCGCGGCCTCGGCGAGACCGGCGCGCAGGCGATCGGCGAAAGCGCCGCCGTCGTTCAGCAGGCCGCCGAAGGCAACCCCGTGGGCGAGCTCGTGATCGTAGAAGAACAGGGCCATCTCCGCGCGACCCGACCGCCAGCGGTAGGCGCGGCGCGTGTCGACGCCCGCCGCGGACTGCTCCCACGAATGGCTCCCGGCGCGGCGAACGCGGCCGGCCTGATGCGACGCGAGGACGGTGAAGCGGACGCCGTGCTCGGCGAGGGCGCGCAGCGTGGCCGTGTCGACCGCCGTCTCCGGCAGCCACATGCCGTCCGGAAGGCGACCGAAACGATGGCGGAAGTCGTCGATGCCCCAGCGCACGTGCGTGACCTTGTCGTGTGCGTCGGCCAGGGGGAGGATGGCGTGGCCGAACGCCTGAGCCATGGCGTTGCCGTGCCCCAGGCGGCGAGCGCTGTCCCGGTCGGCGCGACGAGCCGCTTCGTAGGTGTCCGGGTCGGCGCGTTCGAGCCAGCTCATCAGCGTCGGGCCGATGTTGAAGCTCAGGTGCGCGTAGTTGTTCACCAGCGTGGTGATGCGTTGCTGGCCGTCGAGCAGCCGCGCCCGCGCGTTGGGCGCGTAGCACTCCGCGCCGACGCGCGCGTTCCAGTCGTGGTACGGCGCGGCGGAGTCCTGCTCCTCGATCGCCTCCAGCCAGGGGTTCTCGCGCGGCGGCTGGTAGAAGTGGCCGTGAATGCAGACGCAGCGGTCGACTTTGGCGGATCTCATGCGGGTCGTCCGGCGAATGTACGGAGTGGCCCGGCAACGGTCAAATGCCGCGGCCCGAGGAAAGGGCTGACAGCCAAGAGCTGAAAGTGAAAAGCCGGAAGGGTCGCTGGTTCTGGCTTGAACCCTTCGACTTTCAGCTTGAACCCGGGCCTCGTTGCCGTCCGGTGCTCGGCGGAGAAGGAATCCTTCGCCGATCGTCAATTCCTCCCCGGCCTTTACCGGCCGGGCCGAGGCGCGTAAGTTCTGGACAGAAAGGGTGAAGAGGAACGATCATGTCCAACGACGTCACCGAGACCATCCTCGTCGCCGTCGATGGTTCGCCGGCCGCCAGGGCGGCGGCCGAGGTGGCCATCCAGATCGCCCGCGGGCGCCACGGTGCCGTTCGCGGGGCATATGTCGTCGACGAGGAGCTGGTGCTGGATACGTACGCCGACCACGCCGCCGAGCTCGGCGAGTCGGTCGAGAGCACGTCGCGGGCCGACCTGGTGGCTCGTTATCGCGCCCAGGGCGAGGCCGCTCTGCTGTGGCTCTCCGAGCAGTGCCGCGCCGCCGATGTCCCGGTGACGACCGACCTCGCACTCGGGCGGGTGACCGAGCTGCTGCTGCAGAACGCCGGCCATGCGAGCCTGCTGGCGCTCGGTCGCCGCGGGAATCGCCGTGCCGCCGCGACGGGGCAGCTCGGCGCTCACTTCCGCGCGATCGCGCACCACAGCCCTTGCGCGGTGCTCGTCGGCGGCGCTTCCCCCCCTCCGCTGCGCCATTTGTTGCTGGCGTACAACGACTCGGATCGTGCCCGCGAGGCCCTGACCTGGACCTCGCGCCTGCAGCAAGCTCTCGGCGCCGACGTCGCCGTGGTCGCCGCCCGGCTGTCGAGCGGGGATGCCGCCGACTCGTGGCTGCAGCGTGCCCGGGAGCAGCTGCCGCCCGATGCCTTGCGCTACCGCTTCACCGCGCGCGCGGGAGATCCGGTCGCCCAGATCGTGGCGGCGGCGGAGGGCCACGCCGACCTCGTTCTGCTCGGCGGGTACCGGCACGGCGCTGCGGTTGAGTGGATCGTCGGCAGCACGGTCGACGGAGTGCTGACGCGTACCGAGCTGCCGGTCCTGGTGGCGTGACGGCGCCGCGAGCCTCTGCCGCGCGGTGCGGCCGGGAGACGTGATGGCGGAACAATCCAAAGACGCCGACGACTGGGGCGTGCGCGAAACGCGGCTGCTGCTCGACACCGTGATGCTGGGGGTCGTGGGGGCGCTGGGCGCACAGCTCTTTCTGCTCTTGCTGCGCTGGGGCCAGGAGTACCTGCTCGTCTACCTCAGCGGCTATCAGCCGCCCGCTCTCCCCGGGGAGGGGCCGACGCATGCCCTCGTCGGGCCACACGGCTCGTGGCTGATTCCGCTGGCGACCACGCTGGGCGGCCTGCTCTCCGGCCTGCTCGTCTACTCGCTGGCGCCGGAGGCCGAAGGCCACGGCACCGACACCGCGGTGCGAGCGTTCCACCACCAGGGCGGTTTCATCCGCCCGCGCGTGGCGCCGCTGAAGATGATCGCCTCGGCCATCACCATCGGCTCGGGCGGGGCGGCGGGCCGCGAAGGCCCCACCGCTCTGATCAGCGCCGGCATCGGCTCGCTGTTCGCCACCGTGCGGCGGCGCTCGGAGGAGGAGCGCCAGCTGCTGGTGTTGATCGGCATGGCGGCGGGGCTGTCGGCGATCTTCCGCTCGCCGATCGGCACCGCCATCTTTGCCATCGAGGTGCTCTACGGCGAGATGGAGTTCGAGTCGCAAGCGCTCCTCTACACGCTGATCGGCTCGATCGTCGCTTACGCGGTGAACGGATTGTTCGACGGCTGGAAGCCGCTGTTCGCCGTGCCGGCCGATGTCGGTCTCGCCGCCTTCACCGACTACCCGTGGTACGTCGTCCTGGGCCTGGCGGCGGGCGTGGTCGCCACCGCCTTGCCGATGGTGTTCTATGGCCTGCGCGATGCCTTTCGTCACCTTCCCCTGCCGCCGCACCTGCGGCCCGCCGTCGGCGGCCTGGGAGTGGGCCTGATCGCCCTGGCCGTGCCGCAGGTGCTCGGCGGCGGCTACGGCTGGATCCAGCAGGCGATCGACGGCAAGCTGGCGATGGATCTGCTCCTCGTTCTCGTCTTCGCCAAGATGCTGGCGTTTGCCCTGACCGTGTCCTCGGGCGGGTCCGGCGGCGTGTTCGCCCCCAGCCTGTTCGTCGGCGCCATGCTGGGCGGGTTTCTGGCGCAGGTTTTCCACCAGCCGCCGGCGGCCTTCGCGGTGGTGGGAATGGCCGCGTTGTTCGGCGCCGCCGCGCGCGTGCCGATCGCCACCATGCTGATGGTGACCGAGATGACGGGCGGCTACCAGCTCCTGGTGCCGGCGGGCCTGGCGGTGGCGGTCGCCTACATGCTGCAGTTCTTTCTCTCGCGCTCGCTCGCGTATCCCAGCCTCTACGAGGCCCAGGTGCCGCGACAAGCGGACTCGCCGGCGCACCACGCCGAGCAGTTTCGCATCGCGCTGCGCCTGCTCGATCACCAGGACGTGCCCCTGGCGGAGAACGTCGGCCGCCTCAATTTCCTGGCGTTGATGAAGAGCGGGATCCCGGTCGATCTGCCGGGCGGCAAGCGGATGCACATGGGCACGCTGCGCGCCGACAGCCCCTGCGCCGGCACGGCGATCCGCGCCGGCTGTCTTCTCGCCGGCGAGGCCGAGGGGGAGATCATCGCCATCGTGCGCAAGAAGCGGGTGCTGCTGCCCCACCCGAGCAGTATCCTGCGCCCGGGCGACCAGCTGGTGGTGCTGTCGTCGCCGGAGGTGTGGCAGCGCTTGGCCGAGCACTGGGAGAAGGTCGGGCCGGTGACGGAGGCTGGCGAGAGTTGAGAGACGTCGCCCCCTGGAGGGCGCTGCTCCGTCAGCGCTGGGGGGCAGGGGCGTCAGCCCCGCAACCGGCGCCGCGCAATCACTCGCAGCCGTTGCGTTCGACTACGAACCGCCGCCTGCGGGGCTGCGCCCCCGCGCCCGCAAGCTCCTGCTCCCAGTCAAACGGAGGCAGGACCAAGCCGGCGGCGGTTGCATTTCTCCCAAAGTATGGCGAGAAAAGCGGGATGAGTGAGCTGTGCGAGGAGGATCTGCGCCAGGTTGTCGACTCCGGCCGGAGCCCCGACGCGGTGCGCTCGCAGCTGGAGCTGTTCGCGCACCCCCCCGACGCGGTGCGGCTGGAGCGGCCCTGCACTCCCGGCGACGGCATTCGCGTGCTGACCCAGGGCGAGATGCAGGTCGCCCTGGAGAAGTGGCGACATGCCTGTGCCGCCGGGCGACTGCTCAAGTTCGTGCCGGCCTCCGGGGCGGCAACGCGCATGTTCAAATCTCTGCTGGCGCTACGCGCGCAGATGCCGGAGGAGATGCGACGCGAGGCGGTGACCCAATGCGCCGCCGCGGGCGATGCCGATGCGGCCGAGGTGGCGACGTTCATGGACTCGTTGCACCGCTTCGCGTTCGGCGCCGAGCTGGCGCAGGTGATGCGCCGCGACCGGCTCGACCTGAACGCCCTGGCGGAGCAGGGGCGCTTCGGCGCCATCGTCGACTATCTCCTCGGCGCCAAAGGGCTCGACTACGCCAGCCTGCCCAAGGGGTTGCTGGCGTTTCACCGCTACGACGGCGCCAGCCGCACGGCCTTCGAGGAGCACCTGGTCGAGGCCGCCGCCTACGTGCGCGACGAGCGCGGGGTCGCCCGGCTGCACTTCACCGTTTCGCCGCAGCACCGCGAACGCTTCGCGGCGCTGCTCGAACGGGTGCGTCCCGACTACGAGCGCGCCTACGATGCGCGCTTCGAGATCGGCTTCTCGGAGCAGAAGGAGTCGACCGACACCATCGCCGTCGATGCCGACAATCGCCCGTTTCGTCTCGACGACGGCCGCTTGCTCTTTCGCCCCGGCGGACACGGCGCCCTGATCGAGAATCTCAACGATCTCGCCGCCGACCTCATCTCGATCAAGAACGTCGACAACGTCGTTCCCGACCACCTGAAGGCGATCGTCTTCGAGTGGAAGCGGGTGCTGGCCGGCTATCTGGTGGCGCTGCAGGAGTCGATCTTCGCCCACGTGGCGGCGCTGACGGACGACCCGTCCGCCGCGGCGGTGGACGCGGCCGAGCGTTTCGCCCGCGCGGCCCTCGGGCTGCTGCCGGCGGCGACGGCGGATCGCCCGGCGGCTCTGCGCCGTTTGCTCGACCGGCCGATCCGGGTCTGCGGCATGGTGCGCAACACCGGCGAGCCCGGCGGCGGACCGTTCTGGGTGCGCGGTGGCGACGGCCGCACCTCGTTGCAGATCGTCGAGCGGGCGCAGGTGAAGGCGGACTCGAAAACGCAACAGGCCATCTTCGCCTCGTCGACGCATTTCAACGCCGTCGACCTGGTGTGCGGCGTCCGCGACTGGCGCGGGCGGCCCTTCGATCTGACGCGCCACGTCGACCCCGACGCCGTGTTCATCGCCGAGAAGTCACAGGACGGCCGGCGGCTGAAGGCGCTGGAGCTTCCCGGCCTGTGGAACGGGGGCATGGCCGACTGGACGACGATCTTCGTCGAGGTGCCGGACGGCACTTTCTCTCCGGTGAAGACGATCAACGACCTTTTGCGTCCGGAGCATCAACCGGCGTAAAGCACTGCCCAGGTGAGCACCGAAAGAGGTCCGAGTCTATGAGAGGAATCATTCTCGCCGGCGGATCCGGCACTCGGCTGTATCCGTTGACGCGCGGGATCAGCAAGCAGCTCATCCCGATCTACGACAAGCCGATGGTGTACTACCCGCTGTCGACGCTGATGCTGGCGGGCATTCGCGACGTGCTGGTGATCACCACGCCGCACGAGCAGGACGGTTTCCAGCGCTTGCTCGGCGACGGAGGGGAGTGGGGCCTGCACATCTCGTACGCGGCGCAGCCGCAGCCGGACGGGATCGCGCAGGCCTTCCTGATCGGTCGCGAGTTCATCGGCCGCTCGCCCGTCGCCCTGGCGCTGGGCGACAACATCTTCTACGGCCACGGCTTCGCCGACTACCTGCGCGCCGCCACCAACCGCTCGACGGGGGCGACGGTGTTCGGCTACTGGGTGCGCGACCCGGAGCGCTACGGCGTGGTCGAGTTCGATCACCAGGGCCGCGCCATCGGTCTGGCGGAGAAACCGAAGACGCCGCACTCG
>CAZYMF010000197.1:0-9150 GCA_964648215.1 uncultured Binatia bacterium (SeqCode)
TGCACCAGGGCAAGATCGCCGAGATGAAGACCGGCGAGGGCAAGACCCTGGTGGCGACCCTGGCGATCTACCTCAACACGCTCGGCGGCCGCGGCAGCCACCTGGTGACGGTCAACGACTACCTCGCCCGCCGCGACGTCCAGTGGATGGGGCCGATCTACCACCTTCTCGGCCTGAGCGCCGCCTCGATCGTGCACGATACCAGCTATCTGTTCGACCCCAGCTACGTGGTCAAGGACTACCGCCTGATGAACCTGCGCCCGGTCGAGCGCAAGCAGGCCTACGAGGCCGACATCACCTACGGCACCAACCACGAGTTCGGCTTCGACTACCTGCGCGACAACATGAAGTTCAGCCTCGACGACTACGTCCAGCGCGAGCTGAACTACGCCATCGTCGACGAGGTCGACAACATCCTCATCGACGAGGCGCGCACGCCGCTGATCATCTCGGGGCCGGCCGAGGAGTCGACCGACAAGTACTACGCCATCGACCGCATCATCCCGCGCCTCCGGCGCGGCGCCACCGTCGTCGGCGACGTGCGCCAGGAGGAGCGGGCGGAGATCGAGGCCCAGGGGGACTACACCGTCGACGAGAAGAGCCGCAGCGTGGTGCTCACCGAGAGCGGCGTCTCCAAGGTCGAGCGCATGCTCGGCATCACCAATCTCTACGAGCCCGGCCAGATCGACACGCTGCACCACGTCAACCAGGCCCTCAAGGCGCACACGATCTTCAAGCGCGACGTCGACTACATCGTCAAGGACGGCCAGGTCATCATCGTCGACGAGTTCACCGGCCGGCTGATGCCGGGGCGGCGCTGGTCGGACGGCCTGCACCAGGCGGTCGAGGCCAAGGAGGGGGTCCGCATCGAGCGGGAGAACCAGACCCTGGCCACCATCACCATCCAGAACTACTTCCGCATGTACCACAAGCTGGCCGGTATGACCGGCACGGCCGACACCGAGGCGGTGGAGTTCAAGAACATCTACAAGCTCGACGTCGTCGTGGTCCCGCCCAACCGGCCGCTGGCCCGCATCGATCACCCGGACGTCGTCTACAAGACCGAGCGGGAGAAGTTCAACGCGGTCATCGACGACATCGTCGAGTGCCACGGCCGCGGTCAGCCCGTCCTGGTCGGTACCGTGTCGGTGGAGAAGTCCGAGGTGCTCGGCAAGATGCTCAAGAAGCGCGGCGTCAAGCACAACGTGCTCAACGCCGTGAACCACGAGGCCGAGGCCAGCTTCATCGCCCAGGCGGGACGCTACGAGGCGGTCACCATCGCCACCAACATGGCCGGCCGCGGCACCGACATCCTGCTCGGCGGCAACCCCGAGTTCCTCGCCCGCACCGAGCTCGAGAACGAGTGGGTCCGCCGCACCTCCGCCCTGCCGGAAGGGCACCAGCGCTACGAGGACGCCCTGGCGCAGCTGCGGGAGCGCTACGACGAGTCGATTCAACAGGCCCTGAAGAAGTACCAGCCGCTGTGGGAGCCCTTCGAGCAGTCGCAGCGGCAGGCGCTCGAAGACCTGACCGCGGCGCACCGCGCCTACCTCGAGGCCGCCTTCTGGCGGGCGCGCCACGAGTACGAGGAGGCGCTGGCCCACGTCGTCGACGCGGAGGCGAGCGATGCCGCCGCGGCCGCCGCGTGCGATCGCGCCGTGGTGAGCTACAGCGATGCCCTGCAGGAGATCGATCGCGTCACCGGACCCCACTTCGGCGAGGAGGGACAGCAGCGCTTCCTCAACGGCATGGAGGAGCTGCGCGCCGCCCTCGCCGAGCTCGGCAAGAACGGCAGCGGCGACCTCAAGGTGGTCACGGCCGTGCGCGTGCCCTTCGAGCGCACGCGGCTCGACTACGAGCGCGCGCTGCAGAAGGCGCTCAGCCGCGACGGCGACGAGGAGGGCTATTTCGAGGAGAGCAAGCGGACCTACGAGTCGGCCGAGCGCACGTACAAGGAGGCCGAGGCCTCCTACCTCGAGCACCGCAAGCCCTACGAGGAGGCCGTGGCGCAGGCGCAGCAGGACTACGAGGAGACCCGGCGCAAGTACACCAAGGCTGTCGAGGACGTGCGCGAGCAGATCGAGGCCGCGCCCGAGGAGTTCCGCACCCGCTACGACGAGGTGATGTCCAAGTACGAGGGCGTTTGCGTCGATGAGCGCGAGAAGGTCCTCGCGGCGGGCGGCCTCTACATCATCGGCACCGAGCGCCACGAGAGCCGCCGCATCGACAACCAGCTGCGCGGCCGCTCCGGACGCCAGGGCGATCCCGGCGCGTCGCGCTTCTATCTCTCGCTCGAGGACGATCTGCTGCGCATCTTCGGCGCCGATCGCATCCAGGGGATGATGACCCGCCTCGGCATGGAGGAGGGCGAGCCCATCGAGCACCGGCTGATCTCTCGCGCCGTCGCCAACGCCCAGAGCAAGGTCGAAGGCCACAACTTCGACATCCGCAAACACCTGCTCGAGTACGACGACGTGATGAACAAGCAGCGCGAGGTGATCTACGAGCGCCGCCGCGAGGTGCTCGCCGGCGAACGCCTGCGCGACACCGTGCTCGAGATGGTCGAGGATGTCGCCGCCGGCGTCGCGGCGCAGTACGGCACCCGCGACGTCGACCCGGAGGAATGGGACTGGGGCGCGCTCGATGACGCCTGCTTCAAGCAGTTCGCCTTCCGCCCCGGATTCACCGCGGAGGAGCGCGAGTCGCTGAATGCCGAGCAGTTGGAGATCACCCTGCTCGAGCGCGTCCGCGCCGTCTACGAGGAGCGCGAGCGCAACTTCACGCCGCCGATCATGCGCCAGCTCGAGACCTTCGTGGTGCTGCAGACCATCGACGCGCTGTGGAAGGACCACCTGCTGTCGATGGACCACCTGAAGGAGGGCATCGGCCTGCGCGGCTACGGCCAGCGCGACCCGTTGCAGGAGTACCAGAAGGAAGGCTTCGAGATGTTCGGGGCCATGATGCACCAGATCCAGGTGGATGCCGTCGAGAAGCTCTTCACCGTGCAGATCGCCCGCCAGGAGGACGTCGCCCGCATGGAGCAGCAGCGGCGGCCGCAGCCGGCCCGCATGGTGATGAGCGGCGGCGGCACCACCGCGGCGCCGGCCAAAGCGCAGACCGTCCGCAACGAGGACAAGATCGGCCGCAACGACCCGTGCCCGTGCGGGTCCGGCAAGAAGTACAAGAAGTGCCACGGCGCTTGAGAGCGCGCGCGCGCGAACGCTCTGCGCGCCCTGCTCCGAGCCGAGCGCGATCTTCGGGCTACGGTTTCCCGGGCGGCCCGGCGAAGATGGCGCGGAGCTGCTCCAGCGGCAGCTTGGGCCGGCGGTCGAAGTAGAGCAGGCCGTTGACCTCCTGCTCCACGTCGGTCAGCTGCGTCCACACGAAGCCGCTCAGCCCCGGCTGCCGGCGCACCGTTTCCATGAGAGCGCGGCAGCGCTCCCGCAACTGCTCGGGCGTGGAGGCCAGGTCGTAGCCCCAGCCCGCGCCGGCGGCGTCCCCGGCACGGGCGTCGCGCAGAGCGAGACCACCCAGCTCGGTGAGCATGAGCGGCAGGTCGCCGACGTCGACTCCCGGCAGCGCCGCCGGGCGGCCGGGGGCCAGCGCGGTGGTCGGCTCGCGGATCACCCGTTCGAGGTGACGGCCGAGCTCGGCCGCATCCGCGATGTAGAGGTGGATGCCCCAGATGTCGCCGACCAGGAAGTGCCAGCCGTCGTTGGCGACCACCGGACGGGTCGGGTCGGCGCTCTTCGTCAGGTGATGGAGCGCTCGCACCCACGACTGCTGGCGCGCGCTGCGCTCGACGGCGTCGACACCCCAGGACTCGTTGAGCGGCACCCAGGCGATGACGCTCGGGTGCATGCGGTCGCGGTGAACGATCTCCAACCACTCGCGCGTCAGGTCGCCGACCAGGGCGTCGCCGAAGTCGCGCCCGCTGGGCATCTCTCCCCACACCAGCAGACCCAGCCGGTCCGCCCAGTAGAGCCAGCGCGGATCCTCGGCCTTCTGATGCTTGCGCGCGCCGTTGAAACCGAGCGCCTTGATCATCTCGACGTCGCGACGGAGATCGTCGTCGCTGGCTGCCGTGTACCAGCCGCCGGGAAAGTAGCCCTGGTCGAGCACGCCGCGGAAGTAGAGGGGCTCGCCGTTGAGGTGCAGCGATCGCCGCCGCCACGTGACCTCGCGCAGGCCGGCATAGCTCTGCACGCTGTCGCCGCGGCGTTCGTCCTCGACCAGCGTGAGCGCCACGTCGTAGAGCTCGGGGCTCGCCGGGCTCCACAGGCGCGGCGCCGGCACGGCCAGGCGCACGCGTCCGGCGCGGCGCTCCTGCATGTAGGAGCGCCCGCGGGCGATCTCCTTCCCGTCGCGCGAGAGCAGCGCTTCGATCTCGCCCCCGAACTCGCGGTTGGTGGACACCTCGAGCACCAGCTCGCCGCCGTCGCCATGGTAGTGCGACCAGCAGTTCTCGATGTACACGTCGGGCACGGGCTCCAGCCAGACCGTCTGCCAGATGCCGGTGACGCGATCGTAGTCGATGCCGAAGGGGGCCGCGCCGACGATCTGCTTGCCGCGCGGCTGGCTCCACACCGGCCGGTCCTCGGCGCGGACAACGATGGCGTTGGCACCGGGCCGGGCGAGGTCTTGGATCTCGCACGAGAAGGGCGCATAGCCGCCGCGGTGCCCGCCGGCGACGCGACCGTTGACCCACACCGTGGTCTCGAAGTCGCACGCGCCGATGTGGAGAAGGAGACGCTCACGGAGCAGGTCCGCCGAAATGTCGATCACGCGCCGGTACCACACCACCGGATGTGCCTCGCGCGTGCCGATCCCGGACATCTGCGACTCGAAGGAAAACGGCACCACGATGCGCAACGGCATGGTCGCCCCCAGCTCCCAGCCCTCCCGCCGGCCGCGGTCGTTGTCGTCGAAGGCGAACTCCCAGGTGCCGTTGAGATTGAGCCAGCGCGGCCGCACGCGGTGGGGGCGAGGATACTCGGGACGGGGGAGGTCGCTCACGGCGATCAGCTCTAGCGCAGGTCGGCGGCCCGGGGCCAGCGGACGAAGGAGAAGAGGAGGAATGAAAGACAGGAAACCGGAAACCGGAGACCGGAGACCGGAGACCGGTAAATCAGCGTGTTCTCTCCTGCCTTGGACCGCTTTTCATTTCGTGTTTCCTGTCTCCTGTTTTGCGCCGCCTTTTCGTCTCCACCCTAAACGGCGGCGACGTTCCGCCGCCGCCGCTGGATCATCACGCCGCCGAAGATCAGCGACAGGGTGAGAGCGACGGTAACGCCGATCGCCATTCTCTTCTGGCGCTCGAACTGATGGCCGACGTGGGTGAGCCAGAGGACGCGGGAGAGCTGCGGCCCGGCTTCGTCGTAGGTGGCGAAGTCGAGACCGGCCGAGATCTGGGCGGCCTGGCGCAGGTAGGAGTTGTCGGCCTGCTGCGCCGACGGGTTGGTCTCCGGCGCCACCGAGGCGCTGATCGCCGTGTACGGGGTCGTGTCGGGCGTGGTGGTGAAGTAGTCGCGCATGTCGGGAGCGTAGCGATCGTACTGCGACAGCGGTCCCACGCCGAGCAGGAGCTCCATCGTCTTGAGCATGCTGATGTTCGATTCGTGCTCGTGCGACACGTAGCCGTGCTTGACGTAGGGACCCATGACCAGGCTGAGGGTGCGATGGGCGGAGACGTGGTCCTGTCCGTCCTGGGCGTCGTCCTCGCTGACGAAGATCGCCATGTCGTTCCAGAACGGGCTGTGACTGAGCGCGTCGACGACCATCCCGAGGGCCTGGTCGTTGTCGGCAACGGCCGCATCCGGCGTCGGCATGTTCGGCGCGGCGCCGAAGGTGTGATCGTTCGGCAGCCAGATGAACAGGAAGCTCGGCAGATTGCCGTCCGCCTCGTACTGGTTGAGCTCGGCGATGAACGGCACGGCGCGGTCGTCGACGTCCTTCTTGCTGGCGATGATGTTGGAGGGGTAGTCGAGCTTGAAGTTGGGCCAGACCTGCTGCGTCAGGATGTCCACGTCGATGCCGGCCGCCCGCAGGGCGTCGAGGTTGCCCTCGAAGATGTCGCCGGTGTGCGCCGCCAGGTTGCTCACGCTGCCGGCGGCCTGGACGAGCAAGGGGAACAGGCTGCCCACGCCGCCGCCGTCGATGCCGCTGGCCAGGCGCGAGAGCAGGGCGAAGGCCTCGCCGTAGACGCGGTAGGAGACCCCCTCGCGGCCGAGCAGCTCGAAGAGGTAGCCGCCCTTGGTGAACCCTTCCTGGCCGGTCTGGGCGACGGCTTCGCTGATGCCGCCGCCGTTGTAGTTGAAGGGCCAGGTCTTCTCGATCCAGTCGTTGTCGTTGCCCTGATCCGTCCACTCGTGCCCGGGGATCGACACCTCGCCGTCGTTGTAGAAGTTGTCGCCGAAGGCGAACTGGCGCGCGAGGGCGTGATGATTCGGGGTGATGTTCTCGCCGAACAGGGTCAGGCGCGAGTCGCCGTTTCCGCCCTGGAGGTCGCCGAAGACCTGATCGTAGGTCCGGTTCTCCTTGAGGATGAAGACGACGTGCTTGATCTGTGCCGACGGCCCGCTGCCAAAATCCACCGGCACGGCCTGTCGTCTCTCGATGTCCCCGGCGCCGGGGTCGTTGTCGACCCAGTGCAGCGGCACCGGATCGAAGCCGTTGTTGGCGCGGACGGCCACGGTGCCGGCGTTGAGGTCGTACTGGTCGACGTCGTCGATGATCGATACCGAGCCCTTGATGATGCGGCCGATGTAGTAGGGCGTGCTGCTCATGCTCGTGGTGCTGATGTCGACGAGGTCGGCGCCGTTGGCGCCGACACCGACGCCCTTGGCGTTGGCGACGTAGAGCCTCTTGCCGTCCGCCGTCAGGGCGAGCGCGGTCGGGTACCAGCCGGTGGGAATGAAGCCGGCCGGGGTAAAGGTCTGCGCCTCGGCATCGACGTCGACGACCTGCACGGCATTGATGCCGGCGTCGGCCACGTAGACGCGGGTGCCGTCGGGGCTGATGGCCAACGCCTCGGGGTAGAGCCCCTGCAGCGCCAGGCTGCCGTGGCCGGAGTCGAACGGATTGAGGGGAACCTCCGCGATGCTCTGCAGCGTCGTGGTGTCGATGACCTGGAGCAGGTCGAGGTTGGTGGCGGTGACGTAGAGGAGCTTACCGTCGGGGCTGAGCGCCATGGCGCTGGGATGGCTGCCGCCGAAGACCGTCTTGTTGTCGATCGCTTCGGAACGGCCGACGGGCACGTAGGTCTGATAGGTCGGTTGTGTCGGGTCGCCGAGATTGATGACGGCGACGGAGGACATGCTGTTGCTGTTGGGGTCGACGGGCGGCAGCGGGGCCGGGATGACGGTGATCAGCGTGTTACCGTTGTTCAGGCCCCAGGACGACACGAAGGCGTGCTGGCCGTCGGCGGAGGTGATTACCGTGTAGGGGAAGTTGCCGATGTTGTCGGCGCGGAACTGGCAGGGAGTCGTCGCGTCGGGGAGGCACGTGCCCTCGGTTCGCAGATCGATGGTGGTGAAGCTGTTGCTCAACAGGCCGACCACGTAGAGATAGTTGCCGTCCGGGCTCACGGTGAGACCGGTCGGGTAGGTGCCGTCGGGCAGGGTCGCCACGGGCTCGGCGTCGGCGACGAGCTGGCCGCTCTCGAAGTGGAGCCCTTCGACCCGGTCGTCCTTGCCGTCGGAGACGTAGACGTGCTGCCCGTCGGGGCTCATGGCGAGGCCGAGGTAGTGCTCGATCGGCACCCGGTTGCCGACGGTGGCCGAAGCGGTGTCGATCACCTGCAGCTCGCGCTCGGACTCGTCGTTGCCGTAGCCGTCGTTGGTGACGATCAGCCGACCGCCGTCGGGTGACAGCGCGAGGTTGAGGGGGAAGGTGTCGACGAACACCTGGGTGCCGGCGGCGCTGACCTTGCGACCGTTGGGAAGGATCCCTTCCGACGCCGACAGCGGGCCGCTGATCTCGTTGGTGACGGGGGCGCGGTAGACGTTTACGGTGGCGGGACAGCCGCTCAGGGCCGCGTCGACGGCGCGCACCAGCTCGTCGACGGTGACGCGTTCACTGCCGCTGTCGTTGGCGGAGCGGCACTGCCGCATGGTGGCCGTGCCCAAGGCCACATCGACGCCGGTCACCAGCTCGTCGACCGTGACCACGCCGTCGCCGTTGCAGTCGCCGGCACAGACGTTGGCGTGCGCGCGCCAGGCCGGAAGCAGCAGCGCGGCTGCCCCGACGACCGTCAGTGTCCACGAGCCAAGAAGTCTGCGACCTCGTCTCATCGGTACCCCTCCTGCCTGGCGCCCATGCGTAACCGAGGGGGGTGGTCCGCGTCAAATTGATTCAGCGTGAAGTTTGTCCCGTCGTGCCTCCGCTGGTGGCGGCCGCGCGCACCAGGCACGCTATCTTGAGGGCGCGGCGGAAATCGGTTAGCGTCGGTGTCAGTTGGCTTCTGCTGTTCTCGTGAGGCGGCAACCGTGGCCTATCGGATGAGCGGGAAGGTACTGGCCTTCGTAAGAACGCAGCGGGTCGCTCGCCTGGCGACGGTAGGCGCGAAGCGCGTCCCGCACAACGTGCCGGTTTGCACCGTCAACGTCGCCGGGCACATCTATTTCGCCAGCGCGGCCGGTGCGCGCAAGGTGCGCAACCTGCGGCGCAATCCCGCGGTGACGCTGGCTTTCGATCACTACAGCGAACGCTGGTCGCAGCTCGCGGGGGCGATGGTCACGGGCACCGCCACCGTCATCGAGCGGGGGCCGCTGTTCGCCCGTGCGCGGCTGTCGCTCTACCGCAAGTATCGCCAGTACGCCCGCACCGCCCCGATCAAGGAAGGGGAGTCGGTCATCGTTCGCGTCAGCCCCACGGGATGTTTCTCCTGGGGGCTGTAGCCGCCCGGTCGCCGGTTCGGCAGCGGCTGTCGGTTTGCCGGCAGCCGCTGCCGATTCTTCCTCACATGAACAGAGGCGCCATCACCAGGGTGATGGTGGCGAGCAGCTTGATCAGGACGTGGATGCTCGGCCCGGCGGTGTCCTTGAAGGGGTCGCCGACCGTGTCGCCGACGACGGCGGCCGTGTGGGCCTCCGAGCGCTTGCCGCCGTAGTTGCCCATCTCGATGAACTTCTTGGCGTTGTCCCAGGCGCC
>CAZYMF010000198.1:0-9096 GCA_964648215.1 uncultured Binatia bacterium (SeqCode)
TCTGCTGCATCTTCTCCACGCCGATGCCGTGCTCGCCGGTGACGCTGCCGCCGAGAGCGACGCAGGCTTCCAGGATCTCGCGGCCGGCGGCGAGGACGCGGCGTACCTCGTCGTCGTCGCGTTCGTCGTAGAGCAGGATCGGGTGAATGTTGCCGTCGCCGGCGTGAAAGACGTTGGCGATGCGGAGATGATAGCGCTCGGCGATGGCGCTGATCGCACGCAGGATGTCGGGCAGCTTGGTGCGCGGCACGACACCGTCCTGCGTGCAGTAGCTCGGCGCCAGGCGGCCGACGGCGCCGAAGGCGCGCTTGCGGCTCTTCCACAGCGCCGCTCGCTCCGCCTCGTCCTTCGCCACGCTCACCTCGCGCGCGCGATTGGCGCGGCAGACCTCGGTGACCCGCTGCGCCAGGCGATCGAGCCCCGCGGCCAACCCGTCGAGCTCGATGATCAGCACCGCGCCGGCGTCGGTGGGAAAGCCGAAGTGGTAGGCAGCCTCGACGGCCTCGACGATGAGCCGGTCCATCATCTCCATCGCCGCCGGCACGATGCCCGCCGCGATGATGCCCGAGACGGTCTGTGTGGCGTCCTCGACCGACTCGAAGATCGCCAGCAGCGTCTTCCACGACTCCGGCTGACGCGACAGGCGCAGCACCGCCTGGGTGACGATGCCGAACGTGCCCTCGCTGCCGACGGCGAGACCGACCAGGTCGTAGCCGGGAACGTCTTCGACCGCACCACCGAGCGCAACCACCTCGCCGTCGGGGAGCACCATCTCCAGCCCGAGCACGTGGTTGGTGGTCACGCCGTACTTGAGCGTGTGCGGGCCGCCGGAGTTCTCGGCGACGTTCCCGCCGATAGTGCAGGCCATCTGGCTGGACGGGTCGGGGGCGTAGTAGAGGCCGCGCTCCTTCACCGCGTTGGTCACCGCCAGGTTGACCACGCCGGCCTCGACGGTGGCGCGGCGGTTGGCGAAGTCGACGGCGACGATGCGCCGCATCCGGCTGGTGCACACCATCACCGGAGCCGCCAGGGGCAGACAGCCGCCGCTCAAGCCGGTGCCGGCGCCGCGCGGAACGAAGGCGACCTTCTCGCGCTGCAACAGCGACACCACCTGGGCCACCTCGGCGGTGGAGCCCGGCAGCACCACCGCTTGCGGCGCGCTCTTTTCGAGCGTGTAGCCGTCGCACTCGTAGACGCGCAGCTCGTTGTCGCGCGCGACGACTGCGTCATCGCCGACGATCTCCCGCAATTCGTCGATCAGCTTGGCCGAGACCATGGGCAACGTCACGCTATCCAGGGGAGGAGAAAATCACAAGCAGGCCGGCTCGGATGAACTGCGGGGGGTTGTCGCGAATCGAGCAGCAAAACCGGCGGATGCCCTCGCTGACGCGTTCCATGAAGTCGGCCGCAGTTCTTCTCCAACGTTGTGGCCATCGTCTTCGCAGACGCGCCCGCTGCCTGAGCGCAAGGTGCGGGACGGAAGAGGCCGCGATGAAGCGCAGCCCTCCAAGTTTTCCCGCAAAGCCTGCCGAACGCGAAGGGCTTCCCAGTCGTGCGGCGGCAACGCCGTCGTGATTCCCGTCGGGCCGAAAGCGGCCGCAATTTACCGAGACCGCGCGCGTCCGCATAGCTCGGCCCATCTCTTGCCTGCGCCAACGACGAGGGGGTAGACGGTGACCGGAGCGTTGTTGCTCTCCCTTCTCCTAGCCAGCTTTGTCGGGACAGCGGCCGGGGCCGATCTCGATGCCACGTGGAACGGCGGCTCGGGATCCTGGAGCAATGCCGCGAAATGGAGTGGCGGCGTGGTCCCGAACAATGGCGGCGGCAACAGCTTCACTGTCTTCATCGACGGCGGCAAGGCGGTTGCGTCGGCGGTGACCCTCGACGCGAGCGCCACCGTCACCAACCTGACGATCGACAGCGGCGACGAGTTCGACCACATCGCCGGCCGCGCGCTGGCCATCGCCGGAGGCGCCGTCGTGAACAACGGCACTTGGGCGGTCAGCACCGGTGGTCAGTACACCGACCTGGTCTTCTATGACGGGGTCACGCTGTCCGGCTCGGGCAGCATCGTGATGAACAACGGCCTCTTCTTGGCCAATCGAATTCTCACCAACAATACGATCCTCACCCAGGCGGCAGGGCACACCATTCGCGGCGCGGGGCAGCTGCTCGCCAACACCGGCGGCATGGTCAATCTCGGCAGGATCATCGTCGACCAGCCGCTCGGGTTGCAGGTCGATCCCAACGGGATCGGCTTCACCAACGCCGGCCTCATGCAAGCGAATGGCGGTCCGCTGGTGTTGTTGCCGGGCGTTTTCGCGAACACGCAGGGCACGATCGAGGCCCTCGACGATTCCGAGGTGCAGATTCAGGGTGGGGTCACCGTGGTCGGCGGCGCGGTGCGCAGCCAGGGCAGCGGCGCCGTGGTGCCGCAGGGCGGTACGCTCGCCGGCGCCACCACCAGCGGCACGGTGCGGCAGGACAACGGTCGGGCTGCGGTGATCACGGGCGGCTTGATCAACAACGCGACCTGGGAGCTCAACACGACGGGGTCGACGACGGACATGTGGTTCACCGGGGGCAACACCCTCTCCGGCACCGGCAGCATCGTGATGAACAACGGGACGTTCTTGAACAATCGCATCCTGACCGACAACACGGTGCTGACCCAGGCAGCCGGGCACGTCATGCGCGGATCCGGCCAACTCCTCGTCAACAGCGGCGGCATGGTCAATCAGGCCACCATCGTCGCCGACCAAGCCGACGGCATCTACATCGATCCCAATAGTCTCGGCTTCGTCAACGCCGGGCTGATGCAAGCGCACGGTGCTCCTTTGATCCTGCGGGCCGGCACCTTCACCAACACGCAGGGCACAATCGAGGCTCTCGACGATTCCGAGGTGCGGATTCAAAGCGGCGCCACCGTGGTCGGCGGCACGGTGAGAAGTCAGGGGACGGGAACCGTGCTGCCGCAGGGCGGGACGCTGACGAATGTGACGACTAGCGGCACGGTGCAACAGAACAACGACCAGGACGTCGTCATCACCGGTGGCCTGACCAACAACGGCACCTGGAAGCTGAATACAAGCGGGGCGCCGACCGACATGTGGTTCCTCGGTGGCATCGCACTGTCCGGCGGCGGTAGCATCGTGATGAACAACGGCACGTTCCAAAACAACCGCATTCTGACCGACAACACGATCCTGACCCAGGCGGCGGGGCACACCATTCGCGGTTCCGGCCGGCTGCTCGAAAACAGCGGCGGGATGGTCAACCACGGCACCATCGTCGTCGATCAGCCCAACGGCCTGGTGGTCGATCCCAACGGCATCGGCTTCGCCAACGACGGCCTGATGCAAGCCGACGGAGGCCCCCTCACCCTGACGGTCGGCACCTTCGCCAACACGCAGGGCACCATCGAGGCCCTCGACGGCTCGGAGGTGCGAATCCAGAGCCAGGCGACGGTCATCGGCGGCGTGGTGCGCAGCCAGGGCAGCGGCGCGGTGGTGCCGCAAGGCGGGGCGTTCACCGACGTCACCACCAGCGGCAACGTGCGGCAGGACAACGGGCAGGCGGCGGTCATCTACGGAACATTGACCAACAACGCGACCTGGACGGTGAACACCAGCGGCACTCTCACGGACGTCGACTTTCTCGACGGTGCCGTCTTGTCCGGAAGCGGCAGCATCGTGATGAACAATGCCTTGTACCTGGCGAATCGAATCCTGACGAACAATACTCTGCTGACGCAGGAGGTGGATCACACCATTCGCGGCTCCGGCCGCCTGCTCGAAAACAGCGGTGGCATGGTCAACCACGGCACCATCGTAGTGGATCAGCCGAACGGATTGGTCGTTGACCCGAACGACATCGGCTTCGCCAACGACGGTGTCATGCGAGCCGACGGCGGCCCCCTCACCCTGACGAGCGGCACCTTCACCAATGCGGAGGGCACCATCGAGGCCCGCGACGACTCCGAAGTCCGGCTCGGCGCCGGGGCCACGGTGGCCGGCGGCGTCGTGCGCAGCGTGGGCATCGGCGTGGTGGTGCCGCAGGGCGGCACGTTGACCAACGTGACGACCAGCGGCAGCATTCGGCAGGACAACGCGCAGGTCGCGGTCGTCACCGGTACCCTGACCAACAATGCGACCTGGGCGGTGAACACGAGCGGCGCCCTCACGGACATCCACTTCCTCGGTGGCGCCACCCTCTCCGGGACGGGCAGCATCGTGATGAACAACGCGCCGCTGTTCGCCAATCGCATCCTGACGGACAATACGGTGCTGACCCAGGCGGCGGGTCACACCATTCGCGGCGCCGGCCAGCTGCTCGCCAACGCCGGCGGCATGGTCAACCAGGGCGCCATCATCGTCGATCAGCCCAACGGATTGATCATCGATGCCAACGCCCTGGGCTTCGCCAACGCGGGACTGCTGCAAACGACCTTGGGCGGCCTCACTCTGAGCGACGGGCCGTTCATCACGTCGGGCACTGTGATCATCGGCGCCGGGACGACCGTGGCGCGGACCGGCCAGTACACCCAGACCGGGGGCACCACTACTCTGGCCGGCGGCACGTTGAGCGCCAGCGGCCTGGCCGACATCCAGGGCGGCAGCCTCACCGGCTCGGGTACGATTGCGGCGAATGCGAGCAACGCCGGCACCGTCAGCCCGGGCGCCTCCGCCGGCAAGCTGAACGTCAACGGCGGCTACACGCAGACTGAGGACGGCAGCTTACACATCGAGATCGGTGGTCCGGCCGCCGGCAGCGATTTCGATCAGCTCGGCGTCAGCGGCACGGCCATTCTCGATGGCACCCTCAACATCGAATTGGTCGATGAGTACCGCCCGGTCCTCGACTCGACCTTCGAGATCCTCACTTTCGGCGATCGCGAGGGGGATTTCACGACCACGAACGGCCTGATGCAAGCCAATGGTACGGTCTTCTCCAAGAGCTACACCTCCCATGGTCTGACCCTCACCGTGATCCAGGAGGCGCCGACCCCGACGCCGACGTTCACACCGACGCACACGCCGACCGCGACGCCCACGTTCACCCCCACCGCCACCCCGACGCACACCCCGACCCCGACCGCGACACCCACCAGAACGCCGACGAGCACGCCGACGCGGACACCGACGCGGACGCCCACTCACACTCCGACGGCGACGCCAACCCGCACGTTCACCCCGACATCCACGCTCACGAGCACACCCACGCAGACGCCAACGGCCACTCCCACCGCGACGCCAACCGCCACGCCCACACACACGGCGACACCGACGGATGCCGCCACGCCGACGGCGACGCCGACGGATACGAGCACGCCCACGATCACGCCAACGACCACGGACACACCGACGCCGACGCAGACGGCGACGCGCACGGACACGCCGACCGCGACACCCACGCCCACGGCGACCCCGACGCCGATTCCGTGCGTCGGCGACTGCAGCAGCGACAGCATCGTCACCGTCGATGAGCTGGTCCTCGGCGTGAACATTGCGCTCGGCAGCGCGGATCTGGGCGAATGCCCGGCCTTCGACTGCAACGCCAACGCCCGGGTCACCGTGGACTGCCTGGTCACCGCCGTCGACGCGGTGCTCAACGGCTGCAACGCCGCGCCTTGAAGGCCGAGGGTCGGACGAGGCTCTCGGCTACGACACCCATTTGCCCGAAAGTGCATGAACTGCGGCTTCCGTTTGCATCCCACCCCCGAGCGTCTGAATTAGGGCAGTGCGTGCGCCCTCCTCTTTTGACGCACGGAGGAACCGCGTTCCTTGCGGGTTGCGCGGGCCCTAGAACCGATAGCTCGCTTGCGCGTACACAAACCGGCCTGCACCGGGAATCCGTTCGCCGACCTCCACGTCGCTGCTCAGCACGCGATTGATGCCGCCGAGGTGATCGGCGTACCTCTTGTCGAGCATGTTCTCGATGCCGACCTGCACCCCGATGCGACTGGGGAAGGTGTACCCGGTGCGCAGATTCAACAGCGCGTAGCCCGGCGTGCGCGGCTCGTCGTTGTAGCGGGCCACCTTGTCCTGCTTGCGCACCATCCTGAGCTCGATGTTGCTCTCCCAACCGCCCAGGTGATGGTCCAAGTTGATGGCGCCGTGCAAGGGAGCGATTCGGTAGAGGTTGTCACCGTTGTCGCGGTCGATGCCGCGCACGTAGCTGATGACACCGCGCAACGCGAAGTGTTCGTTGAAAGCGTAGCGTGCCTTGCCGTCCACGCCGTAGAGGTCGGCGCGGCCGACGTTCTGGTACTGGAGCACCGGCTGCCCCTTCGAATCGAGCCGGGCAATGGGCGTGCCCTGAATGTAGCCGGTGACGAAGTTGTAGAACGGCGTGACCATCACCTCCCAAGCCGGGGCATACCAGTCGGCCGTGGCCGCAATTTGGTGTGAAGTCTCGGAGCCGAGGTCGAGGTTGCCGAGGTAGGTACGCCCGTCGGCCTGGCCGGCGCTGGCGCTCAACGGCGTCCAGAGATACCGCTCCAGCAGGCTGGGCGCGCGGTTCTTTCTGGCCAAGGCGAGCTCGTAGGCGCTGAACGTGTTCGGCGCGAACCGCACGGCGGCGGTCACATCGAAGTTCACGTCGACGAGATCGTGCGGCCGGGCATTGAACTCGGCTGCGTCGGCTGCACTCGGCGGGTAGAAGTTCGACACGTTCGCGGCGTCGCTCCTCACTGTGTCGTTACGCAGGCCCAGCAGCGTGGTCCACTGCGTACTCCAGTCCGCCTGCCACTCGACGTAGGTGCCCGCGCGGACGCGGCTGGCGTCGTTCAGCGTATCCTGCTGCGCGCCGGTCGCGACATTCTGCTGGTAAGCGTCGAAATCGTTCAGGTGAAACTCGGTTCCGACGCGCAAGGTGTGGATGCCATGGGGCAGCGAGACGCCGAGATTCAACCCCGTATCGTCGCTGTTCGACGGCGAGAACATTCGCATCCCGCCGGTGGCGACCGGATGCAGCGAGTAGTTGTCCATCCTGTGATCAGTGGCGTGATAGTAGAAACGGGCGTCCACGGAGCCGAACGAGTAATGTCCCGATTGCGTGAGGCCGATGCCGTAGCCGTCGTCCTTGATCATGTCCATCGGCAGCGCGGGCGTGCCGGTGTCGCGCGTGCGGAGCAGACTGGCGTCGATGGACCACAATCCGACGTCCGTTTGCAGGCCAACGACCAAGCCGTGCTGCTGTGTATGGTAACCGGTGTCGCGTACCCGCCCGCCGGGAAAACGCAGGTCGCCGGCGGTCTGCCAGGAGCCCTGATACGCGGCGCTCCACGTCCGGTTCGCCAAGCCACCTCCTCCGCTAAAGCCATAGCCGTCGTTGCTGGAGCGATAGACCGTGCCGATTTCGCCGAACGCGAGCGGATGGTCATTCGTCGAGAAGCGCGTCGGCGGCGACTGCAACAGCACCGTCCCGCCGATGCTGTCGCCACCCAGGCTCACGGGCGTGATACCCGCCATGACGGTGAGCGAGTCGGCGCCGGACGGCGCTGCGTAATGCAGCGGCGGATCCATGTGGTTCGGGCAGGCCGGCGTGATCGTCATGCCGTCCACCAACACCTTCACGCGATCGCCCGAAAGACCGCGCAGTTGCACGATACCGGTCTGTGGGCCATTGCGCACCACGGCCGCGCCGGGGACCTCCCTCAAGAGCGCAGCGCTGTCCGCGGCGCGGCTCCGGGCTTGCGGAGAAGTATCCGCGGCCTCCGTGTCGAGAGGCGCACCCTCGGGAAACATGCGGGTCGCAGTGACCACCGTCTCCGGAAGTTGCTGCGTCGCAGCGATCGTCGGCGTGGGCAAGGGGGGAGACGGGCTATCCTCTTGAGCAAACGCAGTCAGGGAAAGTGTAAGGCCCACCCACAGCAGCAGGCTGAACTGAATGACGAAGGCCATGGCACACTCAACCAACGGATGCGGCGTCGCGTCCACACTGCCGGGATGACGACCGCCAGAAGGGCGACGAGGGAAAACCCCTACCGACTCATTGACGGTAGCCAAGCAGCGGTAACACGGCAATGCGACAAGATGCCGCGGGATCTGCAGAGCCGCCTCATCCGCGACCTTGAGCATGAGAAGCAGGCAGCTGTGGACCGGCCCGCAGGATGCCTGGCAGCGGCAGCCCAAAAAGATCACAACCTATTGTAATTGCTGACGTAATGAAGACTGCCCGGCCTCGCCCATTGACATCCACCTCAATGCTGGTAGATTCCTACTTGCGTATTGTTTGCAGATAGGAATTCATCGTGAAGATTGAAGGCAAAGAAGTCGAGAGGCGCCTCGAGCGGTTCAAGGCCGCTGCCAGGGGTGCCGGCATCAAGCTGACCCACCAGCGCCTCGAGATCTTTCGGGCCGTTGCGTCGAGCCTCGAACACCCCAACGCCGAGGCCGTGTACCGAGCGGTGCAGGCAACCACGCCGACCGTGTCGCTCGACACAGTCTACCGAACCCTGTGGTTGCTCAAGGACGTTGGCCTCCTAACTACACTCGGCCCGCGGCAAGACAGCGTGCGCTTCGATGCCAATGTCGAGGACCATCACCACTACGTCTGTACCCGTTGCGGTCTGGTGCGGGACTTCGAAAGCGAAGACCTCAACGCACTCAAGATCCCCGACACCGTCAATCAGTTCGGCCGGGTCGTGAGTGCCCACGTCGAGGTTCGAGGCATCTGCGATCGCTGCGCAAAACAACCGTCGGGCATCCATCCGAAACAGGAACACGATCCGCCGCGAGGCAAGAAGAGGAGCGAGTCATGAGCGAGAAGGAGAAGAAAACGGCCAACCCCAACGGCCCGAAGAGTGGCAAATGCCCGATCATGCATGGCGGCAACACAACGGTCGGCACTTCGACGATGGACTGGTGGCCCAAGGCGCTGAACCTGGACATCCTCCACCAGCACGACCGCAAGACCAACCCGCTGGCCCCCGACTTCAACTACCGCGAGGAGCTGAAGAAGCTCGACGTCGACGCGTTGAGGAAGGACCTGCGCGCGCTCATGACGGACAGCCAGGCGTGGTGGCCCGCGGACTGGGGGCACTACGGCGGCCTGATGATCCGCATGGCCTGGCACGACGCAGGTACCTATCGC
>CAZYMF010000199.1:0-4551 GCA_964648215.1 uncultured Binatia bacterium (SeqCode)
AGTTCGACGTCATCGCCACGCTCAACCTGAACGGCGACTACCTCTCCGACGCGCTGGCGGCGCAGGTGGGCGGCATCGGCATCGCCCCGGGAGGCAACATCAACTACGTCAGCGGCCACGCCATCTTCGAGGCCACCCACGGCACCGCGCCCAAGTACGCCAACCTCGACCAGGTCAACCCCGGCTCGGTCATCCTCTCCGGCGACATGATGCTGCGTTACATGGGCTGGAACGAGGCGGCCGACCTGATCATCAAGGGCATGGGCGGAGCCATCGCGGCCAAGACCGTGACCTATGACTTCCACCGCCAGATGGAAGGCGCGACCAAGCTGAAGTGCTCCGAGTTCGGCCAGGCCATCATCAAGCACATGTGAGGCGTCTCCGGCAGCCGGTGAGACGGGAGGGCCACGCGCCCGCCGTGGCCGTCTCGGTTGTAATCGGCACCGGCCCTGTGTTACCCGACCACAACCAACGGCATCAGGGGGGGGAATGCAGGCGAGGCGATCCGGCGCGCTGGCGGCGCGCCTCTTGGCTCTGGCAGCGGCTCTAGCGCTGCCGTCGATTGTAGCGGCGCCGGCGTCGGCCGGCTCCTTCGTGGAGTTCGAGACCGGTCAGGTGCGCCCGTTGGCCGCGTCTCCCGACGGCACCAGGCTCTTCGCCGTCAACACCCCCGACAACCGCCTCGAGATCTTTTCCCTCGGCGCCTCCCTGACCCACGTGGCCTCGGTGCCCGTGGGGATGGAGCCTTGCGCCGTCGCCGCCCGCGGCAACGGCGAGGTGTGGGTGGTGAACCACCTCTCCGACAGCGTGAGCGTCGTCGACGTCGGCGTCTCGCCGCCGCGCGTGGTGCGAACGCTGCTCGTCGGCGACGAGCCGCGCGATATCGTCTTCGCCGGGCCGGGCATGAGCCGCGCCTTCATCACCACCGCGCATCGGGGCCAGAACAGCCCCATCGCCCCGCAGCTCACCACGCCGGGCGTCGGGCGCGCGGACGTCTGGGTGTTCGACGCCAACAACCTCGGTAGCGGCCTCGGCGGGAATCCGCTGACCATCGTGACGTTGTTCGGCGACACCCCGCGCGCCCTGGCCGCCAGCCCCGACGGCTCGACCGTCTACGCGGCCGTGTTCCACTCCGGGAACCAGACGACGACGGTCTCGGACGCCGCCGTCTGCGACGGCGGGGCGGCCGCTTCCCCGTGCGTTCTCAACGGCCTCACCATGCCGGGCGGGCTCCCCGCACCCAACACCAATTTCGAGGGCGTGCCGCAGCCGGAGGTCGGCTTGATCGTCAAGCACAACCCGGCCAGCGGGCACTGGGAGGACGAGCTCGGCCGCAACTGGGACAACGCGGTCCGCTTCTCCCTGCCGGACAAGGACGTTTTCGCCATCGATGCGCTCGGCAACCCGCCGGCGCAACTGGCGGGCGCGGCCGGCTACTACCAGGGCGTCGGCACCATCCTGTTCAACATGGTGGCGAACCCGGTCAACGGCAACGTCTACGTCGCCAACACCGAGGCGTTCAACGAGGTGCGCTTCGAGGGCCTGGGCATGTTTGCCGGACACAGCGTGCGCGGGCACCTGCACGAGAGCCGCATCACCGTGCTCAGCGCCGGCGCGGTGCTGCCGCGGCACCTGAACAAGCACATCGACTACGACGTGATCCCGGGGCCGGCGAGCGAGAACGCCAAGAGCCTGGCGTTTCCCCAGGGGATGGCGGTGAGCGGCGACGGCGCGACCCTGTACGTGGCGGCGCTCGGCTCGAGCAAGGTCGGCGTGTTCAGCACCAGCGAGCTCGAGAGCGACACCTTCGTGCCCAACGAGGCCGACCACATCGCGGTGAGCGGCGGCGGCCCGACCGGCCTGGTGCTGGACGAGGCGCGCGACCGCCTCTACGTCCTCACCCGCTTCGACGACTCGATCTCGACGATCGACCTCGGCACGCGCGCGGAGGTGGAGCACGTCCCGCTGTTCAATCCCGAGCCGCAGAGCATCGTCCTCGGCCGGCGCTTTCTCTACGATGCCTCGTACACTTCGAGCCACGGTGACTCGGCGTGCGCGAGCTGTCACGTCTCCGGCGACTTCGACAGCCTGGCGTGGGACCTGGGCGATCCCGACAACACCGTGCTCAACAACCCGGGCCCCTTCCGCATCAATCTGGTGCCGGCCGGCACCTTCCGCGATTACAACCCGCTCAAGGGACCGATGACGACGCAGAGCTTGCGGGGGCTGGCCAACCACGGCCCCATGCACTGGCGCGGGGACAGAACCGGCGGCAACGATCCGGGCGGGAGCAGCTTCGACGAGGACGCCGCCTTCAAGAAGTTCAACGTGGCCTTCGCCGGCCTGCTCGGCCGCAGCGGGCCGCTCAGCGCCGCCGAGATGCAGGCGTTCACGGACTTCATGCTCCAGGTCACCTATCCCCCCAACCCGATCCGCAACCTCGACAACTCGCTGACGCCGGATCAGCAGGCGGGCCACGATTTCTACTTCGGGCCGATCTCGGACACGCTGTTCAACTGCAACGGCTGCCATGTCCTCGATCCCGTCGCGGGGTTCTTCGGCACCGATGGCCAGTCCACGTTCGAGGGCGAGTCGCAGTTCTTCAAGATCGCGCACCTGCGCAACGCCTACCAGAAGGTGGGTATGTTCGGCATGTCGGGCGACCCCAGCTTCCGCGGCGATCAGGTGCGCGGCTTCGGCTTCCTCCACGACGGCAGCGTGGACTCGGTGTTCGATTTTCTCAGCGCCAGCGTCTTCCAGTTTCCCAGCGACGCCGTTCGCCGGCAGGTCGAGGAGTTCGTTCTCGCCTACGACAGCAACATGGCTCCCATCGTCGGGCAGGAGGTGACGCTCGACGACGTCAACGCGGCGACGGTCGGCGCCCGGATCGATCTGCTGATCGCCCGGGCCAACCTGTCGGAGTGCGACCTGACGGTGAAGGGAAACGTGGCCGGGGAGCAGCGCGGCTGGTACCGGCAGGCCGACGGGACGTTCCGCAGCGACCGGGCGACGGAGCCGTTGCTGGGCGATGCCGGCCTGCGCAGCCGAGCGGCGACAGCCGGTCAGGAACTGACCTACACCTGCGTGCCTCCGGGTTCCGGGGTGCGCGTGGGCGTGGACCGGGACGAGGATGGCTTCTTCGATCGCGACGAGGTCGACGCGGGCTCGGACCCGGCCAACGCCGCCAGCGTCCCGGCGCAGCAGGCCGACGCCGTCGTGCGCGCGCCGCGTCCGCGGCAGGTGACGATTCGCGCGGGGGTCGCCTCGGTGCAGCGGAGCGCGCGGGTGAGAGTGCAGAACGCCGACGTGCAGCCGCGAACGATCAAGCTCACCGCCAGTGATGGCGACTGCCCCACGGGGACGATCGGCGGCGTGCCGGATTTCGGCTCCGGCCAGGACTCGATCGCCGTCCCCGCCGGCGCCACGCGGGTGGCCAGGGTGCCGCTGACGATCCGCAGCTCCGACTTCACCAGCTTCAATCGCAAGAGCCCGCAGCGCTGCTCCTTGTCGTTCAGTGCCAGTGTCGGCGGCAGCATCGATCCGACCCCGGCGAACAACGTCGCCCCGCTCGAGCTCAGCGTGATCGACCGAAACGATCCCGAACAGACGCAGCGGCACGAGAGCTACGTCGTCAGCCTGAGGCCGCTGCGGGTGACCATCGGCCGTGGCCACGGAGCCGTGACGCGCAAGCGGCGAGTCTCCGTCGGCAACGCGGATATAGGCGAAACCGGCGGGCACAACGTCTCGGTGACCGTCAGCGACGGTGACTGTCCGGCGGGGGCCGTCGGCATGGCCGATTTCAACCGCTCGCTGGGTGGCAGCCAGTCCACGGTTACGGTCCTGGGCGGGCGCCGCAAGAGGGGCTCCGTGCCGCTGACGATCGATCCGGCCGTGTTCGCGTCGACCGGGGTCAAGTCGCCGGCTCGCTGCACCGCCGAGGTCACGGTCACCGGTCCCGCGGGAGACGGCGACGCGAGCAACAACGTCAGTCGGCTGGTGATCGACGTCGTCGATCGCAACGACTTCTGAGCGAGCGGGACGACTCGTTGGCGACGCCTCAGTCACCCCGCTTCTTCAGCACCGGCATGGGGAACCAGTAGTCGTCGCCCTTCTCCTCCGGGTCGGGCTCGGGAAAGCGGGCCGGCGGCCGGCCCCCGTTGCGCAGCATCTCCTCGATCACGGGCGTGCAGCGCGTCGCCCCGCAGCCCCCGCCGCCGCTGCCGGTGGCGCGGTTCACGTCCTTGACGGTGACGGCGCCGCCGCGGATGGCATCGCTGATCTTGCCGAACTTGATGCCCTTGCAGATGCACACCACCCGGAATCGGGCCTGAATCTCCTCCAGCGTCGGCTTTCCCGGCTTGCTCATTCTCTCCCGCGACACGGCGGCCGACCCGATTGGGATCGGCAGCCAGCGCCCTCGTTTTTCCGTACGGCCGGCAGTGTAGCGTGAAGCGCTGCGCGGTGCACGCGGAACGGGAAGCCAGAAGAGAGCTGCAAGGTACAGGTTCCAAGGGACGAGCCGGACGGCGTTGCCCGATCTTGAGACTTGCA
>CAZYMF010000199.1:4651-9054 GCA_964648215.1 uncultured Binatia bacterium (SeqCode)
CCACCCGCAGCCGGCCTGGCAGGGATCCACGGTCCGCCGCTACCGCCCACTCGGGAACACCGGCATCTCGATGTCCGACATCTCCTTCGGCGGCGGCGGCATCACCAACCCGGAGGTGGTGGCGCGGGCCGTCGACCGCGGCATCAACTACTTCGATACCTCACCCGACTACAGCGAGACGGGCAGCGAGCAGGTGATCGGCAAGGCGCTCAAGTCGCACCGCGACAAGGTCCACATCGCCTCCAAGTTCTGCACCGGGAAGGGTCACCTGCCCAAGGACACGCCCGTGCCGGAGATCATCAAGGCGGTGGAGGGCAGCCTGACGCGGCTGCAGACGGACTATCTCGACGTCTGCTTCATTCACGCCGTCAACGACCTCGACCGGCTGATGGCACCCACCTTCCACGAGGCGTTCGACCGTCTCAAGGAGCAGGGAAAGGTGCGCTTCCTCGGCGTCAGCAGCCACACGCCCAACCTCGAGCAGGTGATGCGCCACGCGGTCGACTCGGGCCGCTTCAACGTGCTGCTGGTGGCGTACAACTTCAACAACTGGCCCGACCTGCACGGCATCTTTCACGACGCCAGGCAGCGCGGCATCGGCGTGGTGGCGATGAAGACCCTCAAGGGGGCCAAGGCGACGGTGTTGAAGGATTTTGCCGACCACACCGAGGCGTTCAGCCAGGCCGCTTTCAAGTGGGTTCTGGGCAATCCCGACGTCAGCGGCCTGATCGTCTCCATCCGCGACTTTCGTCAGATCGACGAGTACCTCTACGCCTCGGGCAAGAAGACGACCGGTGCCGACGTGGCGCTGCTGCGGCGCTACGACGAGCTCGTTTCCCGCGATTACTGCCGGCCCGGCTGCGGCGAATGCCTCGGGCGCTGCCCCGACGGCGTGCCCGTCGACGACGTCTTCCGCTACGCCATGTACTTCGAGAACTACGGCCGCCAGCGCGAGGCGATGGTGCGCTACGCCGAGCTGGACGCGCAACGCAACGCCTCCCGCTGCGTCGACTGCTCCGCCCCGTGCCAGGCCGGCTGTCCCTTCGAGCTGCCGATCCGCGACAAGATGGAGCACTTCCACCGCCTGCTGCGCATCTGAGCCCGACCACCGGACATCCGGCCGCCCGCGTTCAGTGCAGCATCGCCGCCGTGTCGAAGTAGACCACTCTCTCGCGCTCGCAGCGGCGGCACTCCAGTCGCACGATGCGCAGCGAGTGGCGCGAGCCTTCGCCGCGCACGCCAAAGCGGCCGCCGCAGGGACAGCGCTCGCCTTCCACGGCCTCGTCGATCTCGCCGTAGTCGCGGATCCGAATGGCGCTGGCCTCCGACCGTCCCGGCCGCGCCATCTCCGCGCGCCAGGCCAGGAGGCGTCGGAAACCTACCACGAGCACCGCGGCAAGCGCCGCCAGAGCAAAGGCCAGAGAGAACGCCACCAGGTTTTTCTAGCGAGCGCGGGCGGCCGTGTCGACCGGGGGACCGGGTCAGTCCGAGGAGAGGGGCGGCTGCAGCAGGCTCATGGCGCGGTCGAGCTCGCCGTGGTTGCCGAGCAGCACCAGCGTGTCGCCGGCCTGGATGCGGTAGTCCGGCGACGGGTTGGTGGTCGGCTTGCCGTCGCGGACGGCGGCGATGATGGTGACGCCGGTGTCGCGTCGCAGCGGCAGCTCGCGAATGGTCTTGTCGGCGGCCGGGCTGTCGGCCTCCACCAGGTAGGTCTCGGTGAGCGTCGCCGCCAGCAGGTGCTCGATGTCCTGCAGGCTCTGGCGTGGCAGGCTGAGGCCGCGCAGCATGCCGTAGCGCTCGCGCCGGATGATGTCGACCTGCACGTTGATGATGTTGCGCGGGATGCGCAGGCGGCGCAGCACGCGGGCGAAGATCTCCACCGAGGTCTCGAACTCCTCGGGAATCACCTCGGTGGCGCCGAGGCGATAGAGGGAGTCGATCTCCGCCACGTAGCGGGTGCGCACGATCACCGTCGCCTGCGGGTTGAGCTGGCGCACGACGGCGACGATACGACGCGTGGCCGCCGCGTCCGAGATGGCGACGACCACCACGTGAGCGCCGCGGACCCCGACGCGGTCGAGCATCTCCACGCGGGCCGCGTCGCCGAAGAGAATCGGCTCGCCGGCCTTGCGCGCGGTGGTGACCGACTCCGGGTTGAGCTCGAGGATGCGGTAGGGGAGGCCCGTCTCGCGCAGCACGCGCGCCAGGTTACGGCCGTTGAGCCCGTAGCCGACGATGATGACGTGGCCGTGAAGACGCTCGTCGGCCTCCGGGGGCGCGGCGTGCCACCCGAAGACGCGTTGCAGCCCGACGGCGAGCGACGGCGCCAGCCACAGGAGGAAGGGCGTGGCCAGCATGCTCAGGACCGTTACGGCCAGGAAGAGATTGTAGCGTTCGGGGGCGAGCAGCCCCAGCGGCGCGGCGAAGCTGGCCAGGACGAAGGACAGCTCGCCGATCTGGCACAGGCTGGCGGCGACCAGCGCGGCGACGCGGGCCGAGCCGGTCACCAGGCCGGTGACCGCGGCCAGGATCACGCCCTTGATCGCGATCACCAGCAGCAGCAGCCCGAGCAGCGCCGGCAGGTGCTCGACGAGCACGGCGGCGGGCAGCAGCATGCCGACGGCGGTGAAGAAGATGCAGTTGAACGTGTCGCGCAAGGGGAGAATCTCGGCCACCGCCTGGTGGCTGTACTCCGACTCGGAGATCACCAGCCCGGCCACGAGCGCGCCGAAGGCCAGCGAGAGCCCGAGCTGGGCCGCCAGCCACGCGGTGCCGAGGCAGAAGAGGACCACGGCCGCGCTGAACAGCTCGCGGATGCGCAGCCGCACGATCAGGGCGAGCAGCTTGGGCAGGAGCAGGCGCGCGGCGATCACGATCAGCAGCACGACGGTGGCGGCCTTCAGCAGCGCCACGCCGACCGCAGCGGCCGACACCGTCGTCCGGGCGCCGAGGAGCGGGATCAGGAGCATCATCGGCACCAAGCAGAGGTCCTGGATCACGGCGATGCCGGCGGCCAGGCGGCCGTGCGGGCTGTCGATCTCGCCGCGGTCGGCGAGCAGCTTGAGCGCGACCGCGGTGCTCGAGTGGACGACGAGAAAGCCGATGAACACCGACTCGGCCCGGGCCACGCCCGCGGCCAGCGCCACCGCCGTGGCGACGGCGCCGGTGAGGACCACCTGGAACGTGCCGCACAGGATCACGCGCCGGCCGATGTGGAGAAGCTGCTCGAGCGAGAGCTCGAGACCGACCACGAACAGCAACAGCACGACGCCGAGCTCGGCGAGCTGCTCGACCTCTCCGGCGTGGGGCACCAGCCCGAGCCCGTGGGGACCGATGAGAATGCCGGCGATCAGGAAGCCGACGATCGACGGTACGTTGAGGCGCTGAAAGACGAAGACGATCGGGATGGCCGCGGCGAACAGAACCAGGAGATCTCGCAGGAGCGGCGCCTCGGCCATGCCGGAAGGTTAAAGGTGAAAGGCGGAAGGTTAAAGGTCAAAGGTCAAAGGCTAAAGGTGAAAGGTCAAAGGTGAAAGGTCAAGGGTGAAAGGGTAAGGCCAAAAGGCTCGAGAACGACCCGGCTCTCGCTTCCGGCTCTCATGTTCCGGCTTTGACCTTTAACCTTTGACCTTGAACCTTTAGCCTTCTTGACCCGGAATGTCCTTCAACCCCATCTTCGGCGCCCCGACCAGGGCCACCATCTTGCCCTCGGGTGCCTTGTTCTCGTGCATGAGCTGGTGGCAATCGGGAATCTGCTCGAAGGGGACGGTCCGCGCCAGGCAGGGGTCGATCTTGCCGTCGAGCACCAGCTGGTTGAAGCCGTTGGCCTGCACGTCGTTGGCGAAGTGAGAGCCCTGGAAGCGCTTCTGCCGCATCCACAGGTAGCGCAGATCGACCACGGCGTTGTAGCCGGTGGTGCCGGCGCAGATGACCACCATGCCGCCGGTGTCGCAGACGAAGATCGACGTCGGCACGGTGTCCTCGCCGGGGTGCTCGAAGACGATGCGCGGGCTGCGCCGCTCGCCGAGGACGTCCCAGATCGCCTTGCCGAACGCGCGGGCACCGGCGGCGAACTTGCCGTATGCCTCGGCGTCCTTCCAGTGCGGCATCTGACCCCAGTGATTGAACTTCTTGCGGTTGATGCAGCCCTTGGCGCCGAGCTTCATGCAGAAGTCGATCTTGCTGTCGTCGCCGACGATGCCGACGGGGATGCCGCCCTCGGCCTTGACGATCTGCGTCGCCATGCAGCCGAGGCCGCCCGAGGCGCCCCAGATCAGGACGACGTCGTTGGGGCGCACGGTGTGCGGCGTCCAGGACATCAGCATGCGGAAGGCCGTGGCGCCCACCAGCGTCGGTGCCGCCGCCTCCTCCCAGGTCAGGTGCTTGGCCTTGGGCATGCACTG
>CAZYMF010000200.1:0-8963 GCA_964648215.1 uncultured Binatia bacterium (SeqCode)
GTAGGGCGTCACCTCGTAGCCCGTGGGGGTCTCGACGAGAAACAGTGTGTCGCCGGCGCCGATGTGGAGGCGGGCCAGGGCCTCTTTCGGCAGGATCACCCCGGTCGAGTTGCCGATCTGGCGGACGCTGAGCTTGATCATGGCCGGACCTCTCCTGTTGCCACGCATGTTGTAACCTCGGCACGCGGCGGTCAAAGCGGATCTGAGCGCGGGTAGGGCTGTGATGGCGTCGGCCGACGAAGCAATACGGCGCAACCGCCGTCGTTCAGGACCGCCCGCGGAGACGACGACAGCGACGGAGCGCTGCCCTCGACGACTTGTGCCGATCGATGCCCTACGGCTTGAACGCCGCCCGCACCTCGGCGCGCAGATCCTCGCGGCACAGCACGTCGAGCGCCGTCATCGCCAGCATCTTGGCGCCGTCGATGACGGCGCGGTCGCCGGTGTCGGAGGCGGCGCACTCGGCGAAGTCGGTGGAGTGCAGCGGGACGTGGACGGGGGCGGCGGCGATCATCGGGTGGATCGACGGGACCAGCTTGCTGACGTTGCCCATGTCCGTGCTGCCGGTGACCGACGCGGGGATGTCGCTCAGGTTGGCGAGCGTGCGGCCGAGGCGCTGGGCGTTGGCCGCGTAGGCCGCCGCCAACGGCATGCTGGTGTGCATGTCCGAGTAGTCCTCGCCCTGCCACTCGTACTCGAGCCGCGCCCCCGTCGCCTCGGCGCCGGCGCGGAAACAGCCGAGCACCCGCGCCTTCAGCTTCTCCAGCCGCGCCTCGGTCGCGGCGCGCACGTAGAACACGCCGGCCGCCCGCTCGGGCACGATGTTCGGCGCCTGGCCGCCGTCGGTGATGATCCCGTGCACCCGCTCGGTCTCGCGGATGTGCTGGCGTAGCTGCGCGATCGAGTTGTACGCCGTCACCAGCGCGTCGAGCGCGTTGACGCCGAGAAACGGAAACGCCGAGGCGTGCGCCGCCTTGCCGTGGTACGTCACCGCCACCGTCGCGATCGCCAGCACGTTCATCGCCGGCAGATCGATCCCCGCCGGATGCACCATCATCGCCGCGTCCACGCCCTCAAAGGCGCCGCGCCGGGCCATGATGATCTTGCCGCCGCCGCCCTCCTCGGCCGGCGTGCCGACCACGACTACGCTGCCGCCGCTGCGCCCGATCACCCGCGCCAGCGCCGCCCCCGCCCCGGCCCCCGCCGTGGCGATGATGTTGTGGCCGCAGCCGTGCCCGATCCCCGGCAAGGCGTCGTACTCGCACAGCACCGCCACCCGCGGCTCGCCGTCGCCGATCCGGGCGATGAACGCCGTCGGCAGATCGCAGGCGCCGCGCTCCACCGCGTAGCCGCTGCGCTCGAGAAAGTCGGCCAGCCACGCGCTCGCCTGCTGCTCCTCGAAACGGAGCTCGGGATGGGAGTGGATGCGGCGGCTGAGATCGACCAGGGTCTTCCCCTGCTCGTCGACGGCCGCGCATGCCTGCTGCTTCAGTTCATCGAGAGAGTCGCTCACTTTTCCTCTCAGTCCTGCTGGTTCTTCAACCGCGATCGGACAAAAGAGGACTCACCACAGAGGACACAGAGAGCACAGAGGATTTCCGGAGGAGAGCTGGGCCGCACCGCCCGAGCCTCTCAATGCCTTTCTCTGTGTCCTCCGTGCGCTCGGTGGTGAGCATCCTCTTGTCTCACTGCCCCGTCATCCCCGCGCCGCCCGAGGCGTCGTCCGGGCTGGCGTCCTCGGAGTCGAGTACGCCTTCGGCCAACGAGCGGACGTCGTCGTCCGGGTCGTGCAACGTCTGCCGCGCCGCCGCCACCGCGCGCGGGCCGCCCATGTCGGCGAGCACCCCGAGCGCCTCGAAGCGCACTTCCGGATCCGAGTCGGTCAGGGCCCCCTGCAGCGCGTTGGCGGGGCCGTCCCCCTCCATGTCCCCGAGCGCATCCACCGCCGCCATGCGCACGTCCGAATCCTGGTCTCGCAACGCCTCCGCCAGCACCTTTACCGCGTCCGGGTCGTCCGAGTCCTCCAGCAGCATCACCGCCGACAGTCGGTTGTCGGGATCGGGATCGGAGAGCGCCTTCTGCTTCAACGAAGCGAAATCGGGCTGGTCGTCCGCCGCACCCGTTCCCGCCCCCGGCGCCCGCGTCGGGATGACGAACGTCGGCAGATAGGTCCGCCGCGGGAGTGGCCGCCGCCGCGCCACCCGCGAGCGCGGGATCGCCTGCTTGCGGAACTCGTCGATGGCCAGATCTTGTTGCGACGGCGGCGCGCCCAGGTCGGGCGCCCCGCCCATGTGCGCCGGCGGCGCCATCGACGCCGACTCGGGTGGCGCAGCCGGCGGTACGGGCACCGCCGGCCGCCGCCGCACTACCGTAGACACCAGGATGGCGAGCACCGCGACGACCGCCACCGCGGCTAGCACGATGCCCACCGGCCATCCGGACGTCGAAGGACCCTCGGGCCGCCCGCCGGAATCGTTTCGATTATCTGCCACGTCGTCGCTCCCGCTCGGCTCTGTAGCACTGACGTAGCTCACTTACGGTGTCGGCGTCGACCCCCGCGAGCTGGCGCAACAACAGCTCGTCGGCGGCCGCGATCGCCTCTTCCTGGCGCCCGTCGCGCCACAGGCCGTCGATTTCTCGTAGCTGTTCGGTCACTGCCTCACCCGTGGAGAGGGACGGGTAGGGCACCAGAAGGTTCTCGACCTCCGCCGGCTCGAGCTTGAGAACGCCGTTGCCGTAGTGACGTCCGATCAGCTCGCACCCCAGCAGCGCGGCCGTGCTGGTGAAGGCGGTGACCACGGCTTCCATGTTCACCCCGCGCTGCGGTTGAACACTGTGGAGCGCATTCGCATGTGTCACGCTGGCCTCATTCAGTAGCATGCGCGGCCAGCGGGGACAAAGGTAAGGCAACAGCGCCGCCGGGGCGCGCGGCGCCGGCAAGGCGTACCACGTCGGCCGCCGGCGGCAGGTCACCCGCTCCGATACGCCCTCGCGCTTGCCCCGCTCCAGGTGGGCGCGCGTACCCGCATCCGGCTTCGCCTCGGCCGGAATGGCCAACAGGTAGCACGGCCGGCCCGACGTTTTCAGCCCCTCCCAGTCCGCCGCGCGGAACACCAGCCCGGCGGCGTCGCGCGCGCTGGGTAGCGCCGGACGCAGGTAGCCGGGGTCGATGCGACGGGCCGCGCTCGCGCTCAGAAGGAAGAAGCCGTTCGCCCCGGTGACGACGCCGGCATCGATGCGCACCAGATCGCCGAGCCGCCGCAAGATCCCGGCGCGCTGCAGCGATCGCAGCAGAGCCTGCGCCGGCGTCGGCAGCGACGCGCTCGACCAGCGCAAGGCCGCGGCCTCGGCCACTTGCGGCACCTCGGCCGTAAGCTCGCCGAGGGCGGTGGCGAGCGCGGCCGGGTCGGCGACGCGCACGGCGTGCACCCCCGCGCGTCCCTCGGCGGCGCCGAGCAGAACGGCGATCTCGCCGGCGCCGCCCACCGGACGCTCGAAGGTGATCACCGTCAACGCCGGGAACAGCTGCGCCAGATAGCTGCGCACGTCGGCGGCGTAGTGCGCGCGCAACAGACCCGCCGGCACCACCAACGCCAGCCGACCGTCGGCGCGCGCGAAGGAGGCGGCGTGGACGACTAGGGCGGCCCACGGCGGCGTGCCCTGTGGCAGCTCGATGCCGGCCTCGGCGGCCGCGCGATGGGCCTCGCGGCGCGCCGCCGCGCTCGCCGTGCCGCCGCCGGCAATGGCGCCGAGGACGACGCTCACCGCCGCCGGCGCCGAGCGGTGGAAGGGTAGCCGGCTGCGCGGCTCGGCGCGGAGGAAGTCCTGGTGCCGGATGAGACCGGTCGCGGCGCCGGCCGCTTCCTGGAGACGGCGCGCCGCGCGGGCACAGGCCTCGCCATCGGCGTCGTAGCCGTGCACGGCGTGCAGCACGTCCGCTGGCGCTGCGCCGAGCGCGAGCAAGCGCCGGGCGGCGGCGACGAGAAGGGCGCCGTCGCCGCAGCTCGGATCGAGCACGGTATCGTCGGCGGAGCGGATCGCCCAGCCGGCGAGGGTGTCGACGAGCGTCGCGGGCAGGAACGTCGGTGCGGGAGAGGCGCCGTCGATTCTTGCGCGCGCACCGAAGTGTTGGCGCAGCAACAGGGCGCTCTCGGCCGGGTGCCGCTGCAAAATCGCCTGCAGGTCCGCCGGCACGCGGCCGGCGAGCAGCAGTAGCTCGTCCTCGTGCTCGCCGAAGTACGCCGCCAGCTGCGCCAGCAGCTCGTCGGCGGGAGGCGTCAGCCCGCGCTCGACCCGGCTCAGCAGGGCGGCGGGGATCGCCAGGGCCTCGGCGACGTCGCGCACGCGCAACCCGCGCGCCCGCCGCAGCAGCCGCAGCCGCTGCCCGAAGGGCCGCGTCATGGGCGAGCCTCCCGGGAGTGGCGAGCGCGCAAGCGCGGGGGGTCTGTGTTGTTCGTACTCTTCGACCGTCGACTATCGACTATCGACTCGCCCATGGGCCTTCCCGCAGGCCGCTGCGGACCCGGACCACACCCAGGATTGAACGCCGACGGCACCACGACTCACCGGGCCGCAGCCTCGGCGCCCTGGCGCTCGAGCCGCTCGAGCTTGCCGTAGAGCGACTCGATCTCGTCCTTCAGCTTGGCGAACTGGCTGAACACCGCCTGGGGATTGGGGTGGGTCTGGTAGAAGTCGGGATCGTTGATGGCGGCGCCGACCTCGCCGAGCTCCTCTTCCTTCTCGGAGATCAATCGTTCGACGTCGGCCGCCTCGCGGGCACGCCTCTCCGCCTCGCGCGCCTCGCGCTTGGCCGTCGCCTTCGCCTCCGGTTTCGGCGCCTTCGCCTTTACCTCCGGCTTCGGGGTTGCTGCCTCGGACGCCACGGCCGATGCCGCCGCAATTGTCGGCTGGCCGTCTTTCCTGGCCAGGTACGCCTCGTAGTTTCCCAGATAGCGCACGGCGGTGCCGTGGCCGACCTCGATGACCTCGTCGGGCAGGTGATCGAGGAAGTAGCGGTCGTGGGCGACGAACACGAGCGTTCCCTTGTAGTCGAGCAGCGCCCGCAGCAGCACCTCCTTGGCGGCCAGGTCGAGGTGGTTGGTCGGCTCGTCGAGCAGCAGGCAGTTCATCGGATGCAGCAACAGGGTGGCGAGGGCGAGGCGGCTGCGTTCGCCGCCGCTCAACACGCGGGTGCGCTTGAACACCGAGTCGCCGCTGAACAGGAAGGCGCCGAGCAGCGTGCGCACCTGCGGCACCAGCTCCATCGGCGCGGCGTCGGTGACGACGTCGAGCACGGTCTTGTCCGGATCGAGGCTGGCGCCGCGATCCTGCGCGAAGTAGCTGAGCGAGACGTTGTGGCCGACGCGCCGCTCGCCGGCGTCGAGCTCGTCGATGCCGGCGAGCAGCCGCATCAAAGTCGACTTGCCGGCGCCGTTGGGGCCGACCAGCGCGATCTTGTGGCCGCGCTCGATGGCGAGATCGAGGCCCTCGTAGACGCTGACCTCGCCGTAGCGCTTGCTGGCGCCCTTGACCTCGAGCACCACGCGGCCGCTGCGCGCGGGCTGCGGGAAGCGGAAGTGCACGGTACGCACGCCGCCGTCGGGCGGATCGATGCGCTCGATCTTCTCGAGCTGCTTGACCCGACTCTGCACCAGCGCGGCCTTCGATGCCTGGTAGCGGAAGCGGCTGATGAAGGCCTCGATGCGCGCGATCTCCTCCTGCTGCAGGCGGTACGCCTCCTCGTGCTGGCGCCGCCGCTCCTCCTTCTCGACGAGGTAGTGGCTGTAGTCGCAGTCGAAGTCGCTCAGGCGCCCGCGCGACAGCTCGGTGATACGGGTGACGCACTGGTCGAGGAAGTAGCGGTCGTGCGCGACGAGGATGACGGTGTAGGGGTAGCTGCGCAGGAAGGCCTCGAGCCAGTCGCGCGCCTCGAGGTCGAGGTGGTTGGTGGGCTCGTCGAGGAGCAGGAGCTGCGGCTGCTGCAGCAGCAGGGTGGCCAGGGCGATGCGCATCTGCCAGCCGCCGGAGAACTCGCCGCAGTCGCGGTCGAAGTCGGCGGTCTTGAAGCCGAGGCCCGCCAGCACCGCCTCGGCGCGGCTCTCCATGTCGTAGCTGCCGTGGGTGTCCCACGCCTCGCGCGCCGCGGTGTACGCGGCCATCAAGGCGTCGTGCTCGGGATCGTCGGCGGCGCTGTGCGCCAGCCTGTCCTCCAGGCGGCGGCACTCGGCGGCGATCTCGCGCGCGTGGTCGAACGCCGTCATCGCCTGCGCCCGCACACTGCAGCCGCCCAGGCCCATGATCTCCTGCGGCAGGTAGCCGACGTCCGAGCCCTTGGGCACGCTGATGACGCCGCCGTCGGCCTCCACCTGGCCGGCGATGATGCGCAGGAAGGTCGACTTCCCCGAGCCGTTGGCGCCCACCAGCGCCACGCGCCCGCCGAGCGGGACGAACCAGTTGACCTTGTCGAGGACGACCTGGCCGCCGAAGGATTTATGAAGGCCGGTGACGGTGAGCACGGCGATTTTTCTAGCGGGGCGGGGATGTGGCCGCAAGCCGGACGAGGCCGCTCGCTTGCAAGTTCCGGGCGCGTTTTCTATCCAGAGGCGGACTTAGCGAGGAAGGGCCGCTCATGCACATCGCTTCCGTCGGCAACCTGAAGCTCGCGTACTACGTGTACGGCCAGGGGTACCCGGTCCTGATGATCCAGGGCCTCGGTGGCCGGGCCGCCGATTGGGCCACCGTGCCGTCGGCCCTGGGCGAGCGGTTCCAGGCGATCACCTTCGACAACCGCGGCACCGGCAAGTCGGACAAGCCGGACGAGGACTACAGCCTCGAGACGATGGCCGACGAGGCGGTGGCCGTCCTCGGCGCGGCGGGCCACGACCGTGCCCACGTCGTCGGCCTGTCGATGGGCGGCATGATCGCGCAGCTCGTCGCCCTGCGCCACCCGCAGCGCGTCGACCGCCTGGTGCTGCTGTCGACCACCCCGGGCGGTCCGAACACGGTGCCGCCCACGCCCGCGGCGATGGCGGCGCTGATTCCCGACATGAGCCGGCCGCCGGAAGAGATCGTGCGCGAGTCGATGCGGGCGATCGCCGCCCCCGGCTTCGCCGACAAGCACCCGGAGATCGTCGACGAGATCGTCGCCACGGCGATGGCCGCGCCGACGCCGCAGTTCGTCTTCGCCCGCCAGATGGCGGCGATCATGGCCAGCGACCGCTATGCCGAGCTGCCCAAGATCAAGGCGCCGACGCTGGTGATCCACGGCGATGCCGATCCGCTGGTTCCGTACGCCAACGCCGAGATCCTCGCCCAGCGTATCCCCGGGGCCGAGCTGGCGACGTTGAAAGGCTGCGGGCACCTGGCGATGTGGGAGCAGCCGCGCGCGCTGAGCGCGCTTCTGCTCGAGTTCCTCGCCTGAGACGCTGCGCTCGCCATGGCCCTGCTCCTCCGCATCACTGCCGGCATCTCGCTCCTCTGGGC
The DNA here is from genome assembly GCA_964648215.1 of uncultured Binatia bacterium (SeqCode). Classification (GTDB taxonomy): domain Bacteria; phylum Desulfobacterota; class Binatia; order HRBIN30; family JACQVA1; genus CAZYMF01. The sequence continues at coordinate 7,483 of CAZYMF010000200.1, forward strand.
GCTGCTGCTGACGTTGGGAAAGCCGTTCTACCTGGTCGGCGAGCGCGCCACGCCGTTGCACCACGCGCTCGCCAACGGCCTGGCCATCGCCAACGTCATTTTCGCCTTCCTGTTCTTCCGCGCCGCCGGCGACCCGCCGCGCGAGCGCACCGTGATCTACGGCGCCATCGCCCTGCTGGCGCTGAAGATCGCCAACGACCTCTACGAGCTGCTGTCGCTGCTCAAGGGCCCCGAGGCGTTCCCGAGCATGCTCGATCTCATCGCCAGCCTGGCGTTGCTGGTGGGAATCCTGCAGGCGCTGCCGGGAACGCTGGCGGCGGGGAGGGGGGAAGGGAGTTGATAGTCGATAGTTGATAGTCAATAGTCGATAGTTGATAGTCGATGGTTCATGGACGACCTATCGACTATTGACTATCAACTATCGACTAGCTCCACCGTCCGGGGATGACGGTGTGGCAGCGCGGACAGCTCCCGTCATCGAGGTCAATGCGGCCGATGCGATAGCCGCGGCGCTCGACGACCGTGGCGTCGCAGCCGGGACAGCGCGTGTCCTCGAAGCGGCCGACGCGGCCGGGTAGATTTCCGGCGTAGACGTAGCGCAGGCCGGCACGGCGACCGATGGCGACGGCGCGCAGCAGGGTGTCGGCTCTGGTGAAGTCGCGGTCGGCCATCTTGTAGTCGGGGTGGAACGCGGTGACGTGCCAGGGAATGTCGGCTGACACCGAGGCGAGGAAGCCCGCCAGCTCGCCCAGCTCGCCGTCGGAGTCGTTGAAGCCGGGCACGATCAGCGTCACCACCTCGACCCAGACGCCCATCTCGACCAGGCGGCGGATGGTGGCGAGGACGTTGGCGAGCACGCCGCCGAGCTTGCGGTAGTGCTTGTCGTCGAAGCCCTTCAGGTCGACCTTGTACAGATCGACCCACGGCCGCAGGTAGCCGAGCACCTCGGGCGTGCCGTTGCCGTTGGAGACGTAGGCCGTGGTCAGGCCGCGCGCCTTGGCGAGGCGGAAGACCTCGACGGCCCACTCGCTGGTGATCAGAGGCTCGTTGTAGGTGCTGGCGATGATCTCGGCGCCGTGATCGAGCGCCATCTGCACGAGCTGCTCGGCGCTCACCCGCCGCGGCTCGACGCCGGCGGCCGGATCGCGCAGCGCCTGCGAGGTGAGCCAGTTCTGGCAGTAGCCGCAGTGGTAGTCGCAGCCGAGCATGCCGAAGCTGAGAGCGAGGGCGCCCGGACGCGCGTGGAAGAACGGCTTCTTCTCCACCGGATCGCATTGCAGCGCGGCGGCATAGCCGCGCGGCACGTAGAGCTTGCCGCCGCGGTTGAAGCGCACCTTGCAGATGCCGACCTTGCCCGCGGGCAGATAGCAGCGATGGCCGCAGGCGACGCAGCGCAGCGCCCCGCCGGGCAACGGCTGAGACAGCGCGCCCTCGACGGTGTGCCGCTCCAGCACCTGCTGCAGGCTGGGGACCTCCGTGAC
>CAZYMF010000201.1:0-3482 GCA_964648215.1 uncultured Binatia bacterium (SeqCode)
GACGTGGCGTTGGACCTCCCGAACGGGACCATCTAAGGAAGAGACATGGCGAAGCGGCCACCCACCCGTCAGGCGCAGACCGAGGATCTGTTCGCCGGCGAAGGCGAACGGGCGCGCCGGCGGGGCGCTCCACTGGCCGACCGCATCCGGCCGGGTCGTCTCGACGAGGTCGTCGGCCAGGGACATCTGCTCGAGCCCGGCCGGCTGCTGCGCGAGATGATCGACGGCCAGAAGCTGCACTCGTTGATCCTGTGGGGTCCTCCCGGCAGCGGCAAGACCACGCTCGCCCTGCTCATTGCGCGCTCGACCCAGTGCCACTTCGTGCACTTCTCCGCCGTCCTCTCCGGCGTCAAGGAGCTGCGCCAGATCATCGAGGAGGCCCGCGAGATGCTGCGCTACCACGGCCGGCGCACGATCCTCTTCGTCGACGAGATCCACCGCTTCAACAAGGCGCAGCAGGATGCCTTCCTGCCTCACGTCGAAGACGGCAGCGTCGTGCTGATCGGCGCCACCACCGAGAACCCGTCGTTCGAGGTGATCGCGCCGCTGCTGTCGCGCTGCTCGGTGTTGGTGCTGCAGGCGCTCACCGACGACGACATCGCCGGCCTGCTCGACCGTGCCCTGGGCGACTGCGAGCGCGGCCTCGGCCATCGCGGCCTGACGCTGGAGCCGGCGGCGCGCGCCTTCATCGCCGCGCAGGCGCACGGGGACGCCCGCGCGGCGCTCAACGTGCTCGAGGCCGCCGCCGACCTCGCCATCCGCCGCCAGCAGCCGCAGATCACGCTGGCGCAAGCCGAAGAGGCGGCGCAGCACCGCGCTCTGCTCTACGACAAGACGGGCGAGGAGCACTACAACGTCATCTCCGCCTTCATCAAGAGCATGCGCGGCAGCGACCCCGACGCCGCCGTTTACTGGCTGATGCGCATGCTCGAGGCGGGCGAGGACCCGCTCTTCATCGCCCGCCGGATGGTCATCTTCGCCGCCGAGGACGTCGGCAACGCCGACCCGCGCGCGCTCCAGGTGGCGGTGGCGGTGAAGGACGCCTTTCACTTCGTCGGCCTGCCCGAGGGCCGGATTCCGCTGGCGCAGGCGGCCACCTACCTGGCCAGCGCGCCGAAATCCAACGCCTCGTACAAGGCGATGCTCGCCGCCGCGGCGGACGTCAAGGAGCACGGCGCGCTGCCGGTGCCGCTGCATCTACGCAACGCGCCGACGAAGCTGATGAAGAACCTGGGCTATGGCCGCGGCTACCAGTACGCCCACGACTACGACGAGCACGTGGTGGCGCAGCAACATCTGCCCGACAAGCTCAAGGAGCGTCGCTACTACCAGCCCACCGACATCGGCGAGGAGCGGGCCATCCGGGAGCGCCTGGAGCGCTGGCGCCGCCGCACCGGCAAGCCGGACGACGAGAGCGAGTGACGCCGCCCCCCTCGGTAGTCAGCCGCGCGCAATCGTGGTACACGTCGACTCGGACGGAGGTTGGGTTTGAGGATCGCAGAGCGGGCCGTCCCCATTCAACGAGCATTCCTGATCTCGGTCGAGATATCCCGGCTGCATCGAGGAGGTTGAGGATGAGAGCGGATCGACGCGCGGTCATCGCGCTGTTGGCCTTCCTGGCCGTAAGCTTGGCCCCCGCGTCGCCGGCGCGAGCGGCGCAAACGGAGGACAACGGCGGGCACAGCCCGATCGTCATCGTCGGAACGGTGCTGACCAACATCGTCTACCTGCCGACCAAGGTCGCGTACTCGATCCTCGGCGGCGTCACCGGCGTGGTCACGTACCCCCTGACCGTCGGCAACACGGACGTCACGACTGCCATCTGGGACACCTGCTGCCGGGGCACCTACGTGGTGACACCGGACATGCTCGAAGGCAAGGAGCCAATTCGCTTCAAGGGCCCCTGACGCCGGGCCAACGTCCTTGCCCTGCCCTTCGGTTTACGTTAAGAAATCTCCCGCCTACCCGCCGTGGGGCTGTAGCTCAGTTGGGAGAGCGCCTGAATGGCATTCAGGAGGTCGACGGTTCGATTCCGTTCAGCTCCACTTTTCTCTCGCCTCGCGGCCTCATCGCCCCGGCCCGGGCCTGGCTCGCTCTGAACGCAAGCGGTTCCTCTTCTCTCGAAACTGATACGGCAGGCCGCCCTAGCGCCCCGTACGCCCCGTAAGCAGACGCTACGGGATCGCGGCACGCCGTTGGCTTGTTGAACCGCCAGACAGAGAGGCCCGATGAACGCCAAACAGATGCTCGAAGAGATGGCCAGCCTGGAGTCGCGGATCGCGACGATCTACGAGCGTTTCTCCACCAGGTTCCACGATGCGGCCCATGTCGGCGACCTGTGGGCGAGCATGGGCCGCGAGGAGCTGCATCACGCCGACCTGCTCAGTCGGCTGGCCGGCCGCGCGGACGATGTCCCGGCGCCGCCCGAGAGCCGGGAGCGGATCGCCCGGCTGGAGCAGGTGGTGACCCGCTACGAGCAGGACCAATCCGCCGTCGAGCAGCTGCAGGACGCCCTGCGCGCCACCGCCGACCTGGAGGAGGCCGAGGGCGAGCTGCATACCGCGTTGCACGAGCTCGGCCCGGCGGCCCGCTCTCTGGCCACCGACCCCGCCATGGAGCATCGGCTGCGCGGCTTGCTCGACCACGCGATCGAGCTCTACGGCACGGCCGAGCTGCAGCAGCGATTGGCGTGGAACCGGTTTCGCAAAACCGCCGACTGAAACGTGAGGCGCCTGACGGCTCCGTCAGTCCAGCCGCGCGAGCAATTCCAGCAACTCGCCGAGCCGCCGGATGCGCGGGCAGTCCACCCTGCCCGGGTAACGTCCGAGCGCGTCGATGAGAACGGCTTCCAAACCGGCGCGCCGTGCTCCCATCACGTCGATGCCGAACACGTCGCCGACGTAGACCGACTCCTCCGCCACGACCCCGATCCTCTCCAGGGCCAAGCGGAAGATCTCCGGGTTCGGCTTCTCCACGCCGACTACGTGCGAGTCGACCACGGCGACAAAGTGCTCACCAAGACCGAGCCGGCCGAGATCCCCTTCCACCCGGCCGTCCGAGTTGGAGATCACCGCCAGGGTGAAGCCGCGCTCGCGCAGCTCGGCGAGGACGCCGGCGGTGTCGGGCTCGACCACGCGCCACAGACAACTCTCCCGGTTGTGCGCCTGCAAGGCGTCGAGGATCGGGCGCATCGCCGCGCGGGAGACGCCGAGGTGATGCAACGCGACCGCGAAGTACGACGGGCGCTCGCCGCTGTCGTCGGGCCAGAGGAGGCCTTCGACGCTCTCGGGCGCGGCCATTTCGGGCGCCAGCTCGCGATCGATCGCCGCCTTGGCGCCGTACTCGGCGATGCGAATCGCCAACGGCGTCGCCGGGTGCCCGTGCTGCGCCAGCACCGCGGCGATGAACTCGTAGTCGAGATGCATCAGCGTGTTGCCGGCATCGAAGAGAACGGCGGTGACGGGTTTCATGGTCGAGCGTGG
>CAZYMF010000201.1:3582-6160 GCA_964648215.1 uncultured Binatia bacterium (SeqCode)
TTCCGGATCGCGATCAACATTCAGCGGGCGCGACGGCGCAGCCGATTGCCGGCCCACAGCAGCGGCACGAGCAGGAACTCGAGGGCCGGTGCCCACGGGGCGCCCGTGGGGGTGATGGCGCAGCTGTTGCCGCCGGGTGGTACGCTCACGTTGTCCACCGGGTAGATGGCCTTGGCCCCGGCGATGTCGTCGGCCGTCGGAGCGGTGAGCCGCGGCGCATTGAGCGGCGTCACGGTCTGCATCAACGTGCCCGCTCCGGAAGCCCCGCAGGTGTCCGAGTGCGCCAGACCGAGCACGTGCCCGAGCTCGTGCATGGCGATCTGGGTGAACAGCGCCTGGTCCTTGAGGTTCGGGTCGCTGCTGCTGAAGGTGACGTCGGCGTCGGCAAAGGCCCCGGTGCTGCGGTTGAAGCGGAAGATGGTGATGCTGACCGCATCACCGAAGCCCGAGCCGTCGCACGTCGTGCTCGAAAAACCCATCGAGGTCACGCCGTCGGTCGGGTTACAGAAGTCGCCGGAGCCGTTGTTGAAGCGGAACGTGCTGACGGCGGCGTTCCATTGCGCCTCGGCGGTGTTGGCGTAGCTACCGTAGGGCGCCGAGAGAAAGCTCGTGTCGACCGTCGCCGACCGGCTCGTCCAGAACAGGTTCTGCGAGATGCCGCAGGGATCGCCGTCGACCCGTAGCAGCTCGTACGCACGAGCCGATCCGCCGGCGAGCAGCAGTGCGCAGAGGACAAACGAGGCAATGCGCCTCATGGATTCGTTCTCCGCGCGTCGAGGCGCCCGCGCACCTCGGAGAGGAAGTCGTTCAAGTTCATGCTGGAGCTGGTGCGGCTCTCGGCGCCGAGCACGCGCCGATCGCCGAGCATGCCGATCGGCTGATACGAGGGCAGCGCCACCGTGGCCGCGCTGCCCGTCCCCTCGATGTGCAGGCAGCCTTGGTTGAAGCCGACGATGGGGCTGACGGAGGCGTCGTTGCGCGCGAAGATCACGTTGCGATCGCCGACGTGGAAGGTCGGTATCCCCTCCACCTGCTCGACCGTGTCGCCGACCTGGCCGCCGGAGAAGCGCAGCACCACCTCCGCGGTGTCGACGCCGAGGAGCGGCTCGACGCCGGAGAATGTCACCAACGTCTCGATGTGTCGTTGCTGCGGGTCGGTCCACCGCGATTCCACGGAGGAAACGGTACCGACGAAAACGCGGTCCGCCTCGTTGCACAGGGCGGCGAGATCCTTTTCGATGACCGTGGTGGCCGCGGCCGGCGGCACCCAGGCCAGCACCAGGGCCAAGCCGAGCGCGGCCCGGCCGACGGATTTGAAGCTGCAGAAACGATTCATGGCGGATACTTGTAGCAGGCGCCGGGGGCCCGGTCAGCAGGCGGGAGACGGAGAAGATCGGCCTTGCCGGCGGCTGAGGACCGCGCCCTTCTCGCCGACGTCCACCGGCACACCGTCCCGGTAGAGAATCACCTGATTCGAGAACGGCGACACCCGGGCGCCGGGGGTGAGGATGCCGACGAGGTTGAGCGGGTCGGCGGCGGCGATCAGCGCGGTCTCCCCCTTGCCCGCGCTCCGGCGCACGGCGCGCAGGGCGTCGACGGCTTCGGGCAACGCGAACTGCTCGCCGACGTAGCCGGCGACGAAGCGGCCGCCGCGGATCTCGCCGCGCGCTTCCAGCCGGCGGAAGATGCCGAGCAGCTTGCGCCAGGCCGGAGCCCGCACCTCGCGCGCGAGCAGCTCGCGCACGACGACGCCGTAGCGGCGCAGGAGCTGCCACGCGAAGCGCTCGTGCGCCTCCTCCTCCGCGGCCGTCGCCGTTCCCGGCGGACGCAGCAGGGCCCAGCGACCGACCGGCATCAGGCGGCGCGCCGAGCCGCCGCGCAGCGCCCGCAGATGACGTCTCGGGCGACGCTTCGCCTCGGGCAGCAGCAACGTGCGCAAGCCGGCAATGCCGTCGCCCGTCACCAGGCCTCGCGCCACCAGCTCCCACAACGCCTCTTCGGTCTGGCTCGGGAGCTGACCGGTGGCACGCGCGATGTCGGCGAGAAAGGCGGCGCCGTAGCGTTCGAGATGCGCCAGCACGTCGCCGGCGGCAGAGGAGAGATCGCCGCGAGCATCGCCGTCGGCCGGCGGCGGCTCGAGCAGAAGAGGCAGAGATTCGCGCAGCACGAACGCCAGGGGCGCCGCACGGGTCGGCGCCGCGCGCCGCTTTCCGCGCACCGGCCGTGGTCCGTTTGCCGCATCGTCCGTCTCCTCGCCGTTCGCGGCGGCCAGGCGCAGCCGTCCCCACGCCACCTCACCGGCGAGGCAGAGCTGCTCGAGGTCGCCGCCGCCGTAGAGATCGATGCGCGCCGCCAATACGTCGCGCTCCCACGCCGGCGCCGGCAGCTCGAGCCCCTGCAGCTGGCCGATCACCTGCGCCACGCCGTCGCGCCCGTGCAGCTGCGTGCCCGGATGCACGTGCTGCCAGCGCAGCAGGAAGCGAATGAAATCGGAGGGCGACACGGCCTCGATCTCGCGCCGCAGCTTACCGATCGTCAGCCGATGGATGCGGGCGAGCAGCCGGCGGTCGCACCACTC
>CAZYMF010000201.1:6260-8861 GCA_964648215.1 uncultured Binatia bacterium (SeqCode)
CGCCGCCGCGATCTTGGTCTCCGGCAGGCCGAGGCGTTCGCTCAGCCCCGCCGCCGTCGTCGGACCGACACACTCCATCCAGCCTTGGACGATCGTGCGCATGGCGTCTTCGGGCTCGATGGACGGGGCACCGGTGGGGCTGTCGGGGGGATCGAGACGCACGCCGGGCAAGGCGGTGGCAACGTGCAGGCGCTCGGCAGCTACCACCGCGAGGTGTCCGCCCACGTCGACCCGCGCGGCGCGACCGTCGTGAATCAGCTCGGCCGCGAGCTCCTGCCAGCCGGCGACGTTGGCTCCACCCGAATGGAGGAGATCGAGCGGCAGCACAACGAGGCTGAGAAGCGCATCGTGGAGCTCGTCGGCGTCGCGCACGTCGGGCCAGGCCTGCGCTCGCACCTCCGCGATCGCCGCCGGGTCGAGGGCGCCGCAGCCGCCGGCGAGATCGGGGTCGACACGGCGCAGCGAGACCGCCCGGGCGCGGCGCTCCTCCAGCGGGGCGTCGTCGAGAAACGCGTACGGGTTGGCGTTGAGGATCTCGTGCGACATCGGCGACGGCGCCGCCGTGTCGATGGCCACGGTGCGAATGTCGCCCGCCCCGATGGCTTCGATCACCTGGCGCAGGCCGTCGACGTCCATCGCCTCGTGCAGGCAGTTGTCGACGGTCTCGTTCACCAGCGGATGATCCGGCGGCTCGATGGCACCGCGCGGGTGATTGTCGCCACAGGCGAGCTGCGCCGGGAACACGGCGGCGAGCAGATCCTCCGCGCGCATGCGCTGGATGGGCATCGGTACCCGCCGGCCACCGGTGTGGCGCAGCAGCGCCAGCGCACGCGTCGCGTTCCAGCGCCAGCGATTGGTGAACATCGGCGAGGCCAACGCGGCCTGAACGAGATCTCCTTCGAGCGTGGCCGGCCGCACCATGGCGAAAACGCCTTCCAGCGCGAAGCTGTGCTGCTCGCCGAGCGAGAGCACGATGCCGTCGTCGGTGGCCGCCGCCTGCAGCTCGAAATCGAACGTGCGGCAGAAACGCTTTCGAAGCGCCAGCCCCCAGGCACGGTTGATGCGGCCGCCGAAGGGCGCGTGGACGACGAGCTGCATGCCGCCGCTCTCGTCGAAGAAGCGCTCGGCGATGACCGTGCGCGGCGTCGGCACGGCCCCCAGTGCCGCCAGCGTCTCGGAAACGTAGGCAACGACCTGCTCGGCGCCGGCCCGGTCGAGGCCGCACTCTTCCTGCAAGAACGCGACGGCCCCAGCTCGACCTCCCCCAACCCCCTCCTTGGCAAGGAGGGGGCGAGAGGGAGGTTGAACGCACGGTTCACCCAGTCGCGCCGCCACCTCCTGGCGCAGCTCGCCGACCGCGACCGAGAGCTCCGCAGTCCGGGCCGGCGCCTCGCCGAGCCAGAACGGGATCGTCGGCGGCGCCCCCTCGGCGTCGATCACGCGGACGCGCCCCGACTCGACCCGGCGGATGCGCCAGGAGCGATTGCCGAGCAGGAAGATGTCTCCCGCCATGCTCTCGACGGCGAAGTCCTCGTTGACCTTGCCGACGAACGTCCCTGCCGGCTCCTCGATCACGTCGTAGTCGGCGGTATCGGGAATCGCGCCGCCGCTGGTGATCGCGGCCAGCTTGGCGCCGCGACGCGGGCGCAAGCGGCCGTGGACGCGGTCGCGGTGCAGATGCGCCGAGCGCCGCCCCCGGCTGGTGGCCACTCCTTCCGAGAGCATCTCGAGAACGGCCTCGAACTTCTCGCGCGCGAGGCGGCGAAAGGGGTAGGCGCGCCGCACCAGTTGCCAGAGCTCTTCCTCGCCGATCTCGCCGCTGGCGACCGTGGCGACCATCTGCTGCGCCAGGATGTCGAGCGGGTTCGCGCAAAGGGAGATGCGATCGAGCTGTCCCTGGCGAACGGCGCGTATCGCGGCGGCGCACTGGACGAGGTCGTCGCGCGTGAGCGGGAACAGAATGCCCTTGGGGATGGCGCCGAGCCAGTGCCCCGAGCGGCCGACCCGCTGCAGCAGCGTGGCCAGGGTGCGCGGCGAGCCGAGATGGCAGACCAGGTCGACATGGCCGACGTCGATGCCGAGCTCGAGGGAAGCGGTGGCAACGACGACGGGGACGCCGCCGCTCTTGAGGCCCTCCTCGGCCCGCAGCCGGATCTTGCGCGACAAGCTGCCGTGATGCGCCGCCACCTTGCCCTCGCCCAGGCGCTGCTCCAGTTGATGGGCGACGCGCTCGACCAGACGGCGCGTGTTGACGAAGACGATCGTCGTGCGATGGCTGCGCGTGTGGCCGACGATGCGATCGTAGATGTCGGCGTAGAGCTCGTGCGTGGCGATCGGGCCCAGCTCCTGGTCGGTCACCTCGACGCCGAGGTCGATCTCGCGCCGGTGGCCGACGTCGACGATGGCGCAGTCGGGGACGTCGTCGAGGATCAGCCGCTCGCTGCCGACGAGGAGGCGGGCGATCTCGGCGATCGGCTTCTGTGTCGCGCTCAGGCCGATGCGTTGCAGGCGGCGGCCGGTCAGGGCGTCGAGCCGTTCCAGCGACAGCGCCAGGTGGGCGCCGCGCTTGTCGCCGGCGACGGCGTGGATCTCGTCGACGAT
>CAZYMF010000202.1:0-8851 GCA_964648215.1 uncultured Binatia bacterium (SeqCode)
ATCCTCTTGCTGCTTGCACCTGAATGCTTCATACTGATCACATGAAAGCAACTGCCGCACGCGCCAAGACCCTGATCCAGACGCAGACCCAAGGCCATCCGCTGCGCGCCGGGGAAGCGGCGGCCCGGGTGAAGGCCGGCCTGCCGCTGGCCGAGTTCGACGCGTTGCGCGAGCTCCTGGGGCTGACCGTGGAAGGTCTAGCCGGCAGGATCGGTATCTCGATCGCGACGCTGTCGCGCCGGCGCCAGAGCGGCCGGCCCCTCGACGCCGGCCACGGCGACCGCCTGGTGCGCTTCGCCCGGTTGTTCCGTCTCGCCACCGAGCTGTACGACGGCAACCGGGAAGCAGCGCGCGAGTGGCTGCGCAAGCCAGCCCGCGCCCTTGATGGCGAAACGCCGCTGGACCACGCCGATACCGAGGCCGGCGCGCGCGAGGTCGAGACGCTGATCGGTCGCCTCGAGCACGGCGTGTACACCTGATGCCGAAGCTGTGGCGCGTGGTGAAGCGCAAGCGCGCCGCCACGGCGTTCGACGGCAAGGCGGCGCAGCGCTTCGGCGGCCGTTGGAACTCCACCGGCCGGCCGGCGGTCTACACCAGCGCCACCAAGTCGCTCGCGCTGCTCGAGATCCTGGTCCACCTCGACGTCGGCGGCCCTCTTCCCCGCCTGGTCGCGTTCAGCTTCGATCTCGATGACGAGCTCGTCGAACGCCTGGCCGCCGCGCGGCTGCCGCGGCGCTGGCGCACGTCGGGCGGCTTGCTGGCAACGCAGCAGATCGGCGACGAATGGCTCGCCGCCGGCAGCGCCGTGGCACTCGCCGTGCCGAGCGCGATCGTGCCGGAGGAATCGAACTACCTGCTCAATCCCGCTCACCCCGCCTATGGGCGGTTGAAGTTCGGCAAGCCCGTGCCTTTTCTCCTCGACCCTCGCCTGGGCTCGCAACGCAGTCTGACTTGAGGACGCGGAGGCGAAGATGTCGATCGCGCGATCATTCGAGCTGTTTCTGCTCGCGTCCCTGGCGACCCTGGTCGGCCTCGGGGTGATCCGCTGGCTGATGCTGCGGGCCCGCGGCGTGCGCGTGCTGGCCGTCGACCGCCAGCGATCGATTGCCCAGGGGCTGACCGACCTGGCGCAGCTCGTCTGTCTGCTCGGCTGGGCGTACGCGGTGGTCGGCTACGCGTGGCCCCTGGCGACACCGCCCGGTCCGGCGTGGTTCGGCGTCGTTCTCCTCGAGACGATCTGGGCCAAGGCTGCGGGCGCGCTCCTCTTGCTCGGCGGCCTGGCGATCTACGCCCTGGCGCTGCGCGCCTTCGGCGATTCGTGGCGTCTGGGGATCGATCGGCAAAGGCCGGGGGCGTTGGTCACCTCCGGCGTGTTTGCCTGGATCCGCAATCCGATCTACCTCGCCCTCGACCTGTTCTTCGCCGGCGCGTTCCTGGTGGAAGGCCGCGTCGCCCTGCTCCTATTGGCGCTGGCGAACGCGGCGCTGTTCCACCAGCTCATTCGCAGAGAGGAGACCTTCCTCGCCGACAGGTACGGAGACGCCTACCGCGAGTACGGCAAGCGGGTCGGACGCTACGTGACCTGGCGATGAGGCCTCCGGCCCGCTCAGCGGGACCGGTCCCAGAGGCTTCTCCGCCGACGCAGCGAGACCGCCCCGAGCAGGAGCAGAAGGGCCGACGCGGCCAGCAGACCGTCTCGCCCGAGAGCGGGAACGGCGGCACTCGATCCGCGGAAGAACGAGGTGCCGTCGGCGAAGCGAGGGCTGCCGTTGAGAATCGCCAGCCCCTCGACATCCCCGAACTCGATCTGCTCGCCGGTGGTGGCGGACGAGTTGCCGGCGCTGGGGTACGTGGTCGCCGTTCCCACGGCGACGCCGCCTCCCGAGCCGGTTACCGTGGCGCCGTAGACGTCGGTGTACGACTCATCGCTAGCGAAAAGGCGCCGCAAACTCCCCAGAGAGACAAAGGCGGCGCCCTCATTGGTGCCGCTGTTGGGCAGTGAGGCCACCTGGGAGAAGCTCCCCGGCGTCATGCCCGACAAGCCGGTGGTGGAATAGACGGTGCCATCCTCGACCAGGAACAGGTTCTGGTTGGCGGGGCCGAAGGCGATCATGCAGGTGCTGATGCCGGGGGCATCACCGCCGCTGCCGGCGTCCGCCCACACCTTCACGGTTGTTCCACAGATCTGGAACACCAGATCCGTCCCGCCCACGTCGGCGTCGTAGAGGCAGGTACCGTCCGTGGCAAGGCGTGATCCGTAGCCGTTGGCCGTACTCCCCATCCCATCGGTCACCACGGTCACCGAGGTGGGCGTACCGAGGTTGCCGGTCGTCGGATCGATGGCCATCCGGAACAGCTCGTGATTGCCGCTGCCGTTCACGGCCACGGCGTACAAGTAGGAGCCGAGCACGGTCATGCCGTCGTCGGGCCAGTTCTGACTGGAGAAGGTGAACTGCATGATGTGTCCCGAGCCACCGGCGACCACGTGCTGCAGGTCGAAGCGGTAGAAATCGGAGGTGCCCTCGTCGTGTACGTAGGCGAAACGCCCGTCGGCCGTCACCGCAACAGCGTCGGGATTCGCGGCGCCGAACGTGCCGGAGTCCGCCAGGGCAATCCCCTGGTTGGGGTCGATGCTGCCGTCGCTGCGGATCGGGACGGCAACGACGTTGTTGCCGCTCTCGTTTGCGACCAGCAACACCTTCCCCGAAAAGTTGGGAACCGTGATCGGAAAAATCTGCCCCCAGGCGGCATTGCCCCCGACCGTCACCGCCGCCAGACACATCAGGGAGGCCAACACCGCCGGCTTCCCCGCCCCTCGTGAACGCGAAATGCTCCTCGAACTCATCTGACGCACGTGCCCTCCTTCTTTACCGGGTCCCCCCCCATCACCGGAGAGTCCCTGCCGTCAAAATGCGAGACGTTCTTATGAATTCTTACCAGCCGCCCGTCAAGCCAAAACTGCGACAACACGTTTGTAACGCCGGCCTGTCTCTCACGCGCGACTTCGCCAGGCGAGAGACCGGGAGCGGACCCCGGTCGCTAGGCGCTCGGTCAGGTCGGGGCCGGCTCGAGGACTCGTAGCTCTTCTTCCAGGCCGCGCGCTGCGCCACAGCCGCGAACGCTCCGGCCCGGCTCTTCCTCTCCCGCCCCGCCGCGCGCTACATAACCGGATGAACGCTGGCGATCGACGGCGGGCACTCAATCACCCGAGAGCAGTTCAAACCGGCGCGGAAAGGACATCGGCTCATGAGCACACCATCGAAAGCCACGGCGGAGCACATGCGCGACGTGCTGCGGCGCTACGTCGATCTGATGACCACGGGGGACTGCGACGGGATCGTGGCCCTCTATGCCGACGACGCCGTCGTCGAGGACCCCGTCGGCTCGGTGCCGCGGCGCGGCCGCGAGGCAATCTTCGAGCTGTACCGCAGCGCCGCCGGGCAGGTGCGCCTCGAGCTCGACGGGCGCGTTCGTGTCGCCACCAACACCGCGGCGGCGCCGATGCTCGGCCGGGCCACCGGCATGCCCGGCATGGTCATCGAGATCGTCGACGTGATGACCTTCAACGACGACGGCTTGATCACGTCGATGCGCGCCTACTGGAGCGCGGACACGATCCGCCCCGAGTGAGGTCCCCTGCCGGCCGAAGAGATCCGGATCGCGGACCTGGCATGTCCGCAGCTCAGCGACGCGCAGCGCACCGCCATTGCCGCCGCTGACCGCGTCGACCTGCTCGAGCGTCATCCCGAGATCGACGACGTCGATCCGCGCCTGGCGCGTTGCCGCCAGGCGTACGAACGGAGCGATCGGCGGCTGCCGTTGCGGGCGCCCCGGGCGATCCGCTAGCCTGACCTCATGAACCGAACGCGGCTGGAGGGAGCCGATCTCGACCGCCACCTCGAGCGCATCGCCACAGCGCTGGTGCAGGCGTTCTCACCGCGGCAGGTCATTTTGTTCGGATCGTTTGCGCGCGGCGATCAGAACCGCGCGAGTGACATCGACCTCGTCGTGATCGCCGAGACCGGCGAGCCGTTCCACGAGCGGATCGGCCGTGCCCTCGATGCCTGCTACCGCGTGGCCGCGGAGCTGCCGGTCGAGGTCCTCGTCTACACGCCGCGCGAATGGGAAGACATGCGGCGCCGAGAAAACACGTTTGCCCGGCGGGTGCTCGAAGAGGGACGGGTGCTGTATGAGTGCGGACCGCAATCTGACCGAGGCGCAGCGCTGGCTTAAACAAGCGCGGCATGATCGTGATGCGGCTCGGCTGAATCGCGACCACGGGTTTCACGAGCATGCCTGCTTCCTGGCGCAGCAGAGCGCCGAGAAGGCCCTGAAGGCCTTCCTCTACGCGCGCGGCCAGGGCCCCGTCATCGGGCACTCGACGTTCTCCCTCGCCCGCGAGTGCGCCGCGCACGAGACAACCTTCGCCGCACTTGAGGACGCGTGCCGGCGCCTGGATCAGCTCTACATCCCCACCCGTTATCCCAACGGCCTGCCCGACAACATCCCGCACGACTTCTATGACGTGCGTCTCGCGGACCAGGCGCTCGCGGACCTCGACGCCGTTGTGTCCTGCGTCGAGCGCTTCGTCTCGCTCGCTGGATGAGATCGACAACCGGCTCGGGCACGTCACCGGGAGCCAGCCAGAGCGGCGGCGCGCTCGAAGAGCATCGTCCCTACCCCGTCCGGCCTTCCATAGAGGAAACGCCCGCTCAGCCTTTCGCCTGTTTCTTCAGCCACTCGCGGAAGAGCTCGTCTTCTCTCACCTGTCGCCTCCGGACCCCGGCGATGTCAGCGGCCGGGGGCGCTCCCCGATCGATGATCGTCCAGGCGGGAAGCGGCTCGCCCGGCGGGCAGCCGGGCACGTGCAGGCAGGTCTTTCCGGCCTGCTCGATCCGCTTCTTCACCCCGACGCTGCAGTCGCCCATGAGCACGAGGTTGTTTCCGAAGTCGGTGCCTTCGGGAATCTTGCGATGGCGGCCGAGGACGATGTGCAGCCCCTTGTTCCGGTCGTACTCGTTCAGCGACTTCAGCTTCGACATGGTGAACGACAGCAGCCCCTGGCAGGTGCTGCACGCCTTTTCGATGTGGAAGTTGTACTCGGGCCAGGCGTCGAACCCTTCCAGGTAGGGCAGGTAGAGGTTCCGCCGCACGTCTTCGATGCGGCTGCCGCGGATCTCGATGTGATCCGCATCGAAGTTGCCCAGACCTTTCTCCCGGGCGGCGGCGAAATACTCGACCCTCTCGAGATCGAGCCCGGCCATACGACAGGTCGTGGCGTCGATGGCCACCATGTCCTGCCCGGCAACGACGCAGCCGAACTCCGCCGGGGTGCCCGAATGTGGGCCGAAGCCTTCCATGGGGCGAATCATGTCCACCACCGTGAGGTCGGGGCGCACGAGATCTCCCAGGTCCATCATCGCCGCGGCCAGGTCGGTGCAGTGCATGACATAGTGATGCATGTCCTGGACGACGCCCTTGAGGTTCTTGAGGGCGCAGCTGAAGACCATGCTGACGTGCGACTTGAAGATGGGCACGTTGACCAGGTGATCCGCCTCGAGAAGGAAGCGGGGCAGATCCACCTGCCGAATGGCGGAGGTCGGGCTCGGGATGTCCTTCTTGATCAGGTCCTCGTCGCTCTTGATGTCGCGGATCTCGTCCACGCCGGCGTCCTCGGCCGCTTGGCGGATGCCGCTGCTCTCCAGGCAGGCCATCGTGTCGCAGCCGATGGCGGAGGCCTCGGCGAGAATGATGCGCCCGGGTCTGGCTTGCTTGAGGAGGCGGATCACGGCGGCGACCACCTCCGGGCTCGTGTTCACCGAGCTGTCCGGCGCAGCCTCGTGGCCGGCGTTCGGCTTGACGACCACCGTCGAGCCCGGGCGGATGATGGAGGCGACGCCACCGAGGTGATCCACCGCCTGCTTCACCATGGACTCTGCGTCGCTACCCTTGACGATCGAGACGATCGACTTCTCCATGTTCAGTCCTCCGCGGCTTCGGGTCATCGATACGGAAGCCAACACTCCATCAATTCGGCGACGGGCCAGCGGGTGAGCAGCTCGTAGCCGTCCTCGGTCACCAGGACGTTGTCCTCCAGCCGGACGCCGTCGGCGCCGCCCTTGTGGCCGGCATACGTTTCCAGGGCGAGGACCGTGCCCGCCCTCAAGGTGCTCGGAGGATAGCCGGCGAGCTTCTTGGCGATGCTGAGCAGGGGACGGTCGTGCAGCGTCAGCCCGATCCCGTGCCCAATGGCGTACGGAAGCACCTCGTTCCAGCTCTCGTATCCCCAGTACTGCGGCGAGTCGGGCCACTTCTCGACGACGTCGTAATCCGTCGCCCCGTCGCGCACGGCGTCCATGCCGGCGTACAGCATGGCGCGGCACTCCTCGTAGAGGTCCTTCTGTTCCTGGCTGGCCTTGCCGCAACAGAAGGTGCGGTAGACGCACGATTTGTAGCCCTGGTAGGAGGCGCCGTCGACGTCGATGTAGATCAGATCGCCCGGCCGGATGGGCTTGTCCGTGAACGACCACCCGTACGGGTTGGTGTTGTAGCCGGAGCAGCAGACGAGATCCTCGGTATGATCGTCGCCTTCCTCGTACAGCGCCTTGATGCCGATGGCGACGAGGTCGCATTCCCGAACCCCGGGACGGATGGCGTCGGCGATGGCGGCGAACGCGGTCTCGGAGTTGGCGCAGGTGATGCGCATCAACTCGATCTCGTCCGCGGTCTTGATCAACCTCGCCTCGTCCATCGTCGGCTTGCCGTGCACGACCTCGATGCCCTTCTTGCGGAAGGCGTCGGCGAAGAGCATCTGCAGCGTCGTTCCGTCGAGGCCGAGGGGCTCCTTCTCGACGCCGTGCTCGGCCATCAGTCGCCCTATGGCGTCGACGATCATGTTGATCATGAAGTCGTCGGCGTCCTTGGCGGTGAGCCGCGGGCCGCCGAGCGACGGGCGCACACGACCCTCCATCCACGGCATGCGCCTTTTCGTCTCGCTCGGCGTGCCGCCGCCGAACAGGTGCGGCTCGCCGTTTCGCGCACAGAAGGCGGCCTGCACCTCGCTCGCTCGCATGGGGGTGGTGACATAGTAGGACGTGAGATAGCGGATGTTCGCCTCGTCCCAGGTGAGCACGGCTCCCAGGCCGTCCGTGTTGATCTGCGCCTTCGCCTTTTGCACCCGCTCCCGGCGCAGGCGGTCGTAGTCGACCCGGGCCTCGTAATCGACGGCGTGCTTTCCGAACGCTCCTCGTTTCATGTGCCGCTCCTCCGTGATCGAGTTGTCATTTCATCGTCGTGGATTCTGTCTCCGCCTTGTCTTCCCCGAGATCCTCGGGGAGCGGGGAGAGGGGCCGGTGCGTGATCTCCCGCGCGTCACTCGGCGGGACACCCAGCAGGCGCAGCATGTACTCGACGACGTCATCGAGATCCGCTTCGCCGAGCGTGCCGGCCAGGTAGGCACTGAGGACGCCGACGACCGCGCCGCTGAACAGGTCCCCGAGCACCTTCTGATTCGGGAGCAGAAAACGCCCCGTGCTCACTCCTCGTTCGAGGTCGCGCGCGGCACTCTCCCCGATGCCTTCGCGAAGACGGTCGTGAGGCAGGCCGGAGTACAGGATGAACCAGGCGCACAGCGGGTCGTCGACGAAGCCGCGTAGCGAGTGCCGCAACCCGACGGCGACGACCTCGGCGGGATCTGCCAGGTTCTCGATGAGGCGGTCGATGCGGCGATTCAAGGATCGGGTATGGGCCCGGGCGACGGGCACGAGGAGATCGTGCTTGGAGTCGAAGTGGTGATAGAAGGAGGCTCGCGCGATGTCGGCGGCCTCGGTGATGTCGTCGATGGTGACGCCCTCGACACCGCGCTCCCGCACCAGCGCCTCGGCAACCTCGAGAATGCGCCGCCGCGTTCTGGCCCTGCGGCGCGCCACTCGATCCGTTTCGCCGCCGCCGTCACCGGCCGGCGGCACTGGTTGCGCTTCTGCGGCTGCCATCTTCTCCGTCCTCCCCATCGGTCCGGAAGAGACGGTACACAATTCTGACACTGCGTGCAAGAACATACTTGGTATCTTTTTGCACTCATTTTGGAAAGCCAGCCCCTACTACGTTGATATTGCAACGCTATCTCCGGAAGACGAGCTGGGGAGGCCGGGCGCTCGACGCAGTGCGTTGGCAAGTCGCTGACGGCGACAACGGTCCGCAAAGGGGTCTACGCGTTCATCTTCGCCCAGGCGGGAGTGATGCTCGCTCTCGGCAGCCAAGGCTCGAAAATCAGCCGCATCTCGAAATGGGCCGAAACGCGGTTGTCGAACGGCGAGTTCCGGGGCCGTTCAGATCATTGACGGCATCAGGCTGGGCCTGGCGCCAGCCCGCTCCCCGTCTCACGCCTTCATCGCCCGATCGACCTCGCGCCGGGTCTCGCGTTCCTTGATCGAGGCGCGCTTGTCGTAGAGCTTCTTGCCGCGCGCCAGCCCCAGCTCCACCTTGGCGCGACCGTGCTTGAAGTACAGCCGCAGCGGGATCAGAGTCAGGCCCTTCTCCTTGATCTTGCCCGCCAGGCGTTCGATCTCGCGGGCGTGCAGCAGCAGCTTGCGCTTGCGCGTCGGCTCGTGGCCGAACTGGGCCGAGGGGCCGTACTCGCTGATGTGGGCGTTGGCCAGCCACGCCTCGCCGCGCTCGACGCGCGCGTGGCTGTCCTTGAGGTTGGCCTTGCCGGCCCGCAGCGACTTGACCTCGCTGCCGGTCAGCACCAGCCCCGCCTCCACCGTCTCCTCGATGAAGTAGTCGTGGCGGGCCCGCCGGTTGACGGCGATGATCTTCTCGCCGTCGCCTGTGTGCGGTCTGGGCATGGGAT
>CAZYMF010000203.1:0-8744 GCA_964648215.1 uncultured Binatia bacterium (SeqCode)
CCGGCGCCCGCGCCGACATCGGGCCGATGCGCGATTCACTCGTGTCGACGGAGACTTGCGCAAAGGGCCGGGCCCGGCTTCAGATTGCGACGAGAACGCGCCCTCTGCTAAGGACCGCGGCGATGGTGCGACGATTTCTGCTCCTCGCGGCCCTTCTGGTGTTCACGCGCGCGGCGCTGGCGGCCGAGCCGGACTGGCCGTCGCTGACGCAGGAGGCGGCACGGCTGCTGTCCCAGTACGTGCAGATCGATACGGCCAATCCCCCCGGCAACGAGCTGGCGACGGCGAAGTTTCTCAAGCAGACCCTGGCCGCGGCCGGGATTGGCGCGACCATCTATCCGAGTGCCGAGACCCGCGGCAACCTGGTCGCACGGCTGCCCGGGGACGGCCGCGGCCAGCCGATCGTTCTGCTGCACCACATGGACGTGGTCCCGGCCGACGCCGCCGACTGGTCGTTTCCACCCTTCAGTGGCGAGATTCGGGACGGCTTCGTCGAGGGCCGAGGCACGCTCGACGACAAGGGCGCCGGCGTGATGCAGCTGATGGGCCTGCTGGCGCGGCTGCGCCAGCAGCGTCCCTGTGGCCGCGACATCATCTACCTCGCGGTTGCCGACGAGGAGGTGGGTGGGGTCTTCGGCGCCCGCTTCATGGTGGAGCACCATCTCGAGCAATTCCGCGCGGCGACGGTGTGGAACGAGGGGGGGGCCAGCCTGCGGGGGATTCTCGGCGACGAGCCGGTGAACTCGGTGGCGGTCACCGAGAAGAACGCGCTGTGGCTCACCCTGGTGGCGACGGGTGAAGGCGGGCACGGCTCGACGCCGTCGGGCAAAGGCGCGGTCCGGGTTCTGCTCCGCGCGCTCGACCGGATCGCCGACTGGAACACCCCGATCCACCTGGTCCCGCCGATTCGCGAGATGTTCGGCCGACTCGGCGCGGCCATGTTCCCCGGCGGCGGATTCTTGCTGCGCAACCTCGACACGCCCGTGCTCGGTGAGCTGGCCGCCGGGCGGGTCACCGGCAATCCGGTCACCAACGGGCTGGTGCGCAACACCATCGCGTTCACCGGCTTGCGCGCGGGCATCAAGATCAACATCATCCCGCACCGCGCCGAAGCCGACCTCGACGTTCGCCTGCTGCCCGACCAGGAGCCGCAGGAGTTTCTCGCCGAGCTGGAAAAGGTGATCGATGATCCGCGCGTGGCCATCGTGCCGCCGCCGGAAATGCCCCGACTCGAGGCGCCGAGCCCCTCGGACACCCCCTTCTTCACGGCCCTGGAGCAGTCGCTCGCCCGCCGCCTGCCGACGAGCGTGACCGTGCCCGGCATGCTCACCGGCAGCAGCGACTGCTCGACCTTCCGCGCCGTCGGAATTCCGTGCTACGGCTACGTGCCGATGGTGGGCACCAGCGAGCTGATGCACCGGGTCCACGGAGTCGACGAACGAATCAGCCTCGACAATCTGCGCCTGGGAATCCAGGTCACCTACGACGTGCTCAATTCGCTCTGCGAAGATTGACCTCTGCCGAGAGTCACCCAACGCATCGGACCAGGGTCCCTTCTCCCGAATGGAAGAAGGTCGGGACGAGGGGGATGAAATTGAGCGGCGAAGCCCCCACACCGCAGCGGGCGCTGCTGCGGCTAGACGTCGACGGTGTCGACCTTCGGTGCCCGCTCCATGATGAAGTGGAAGCGCGGCTCGACGTCCTTGCCCATCAGCGTCTGGATCGTTTGCGCGGTGGCGCCGTCGTCGGCCACTTCGACCCGCAGCAGCGTGCGGTGCGCCGGATCCAGCGTCGTCTCCTTCAACGTGGCCGGGTTCATCTCGCCGAGCCCCTTGAATCGTTGCACGGTGGCGTTCTTGCCGTTGGCCCGCGCCAGCACCCGGTCGCGCTCCTCGTCGCTCAGCGCCCAGTGGGTCTCCTTGCCGACGTCGATGCGGTACAGGGGCGGCTGCGCGATGAACACGTAGCCGTTGCGGACGAGCTCGGGGAGGTGGCGATAGAAGAAGGTCAGCAGCAGGGTGCAGATGTGATGGCCGTCGGAGTCGGCGTCCATGAGCAGGCAGATCTTGTGGTAGCGTAGCTTCGCGGCGTCGAAGCTCTTGCCGGCGCCGCAGCCGAGGGCCGACACCAGATCGCTCAGCTCCTTGTTGGCGAGCACCTTGCTGGTCGAGGCCTGCTCGGTGTTGAGAACCTTGCCGCGCAGGGGCAGGATCGCCTGGAACTCCCGGGCGCGACCCTGCTTGGCCGAGCCGCCGGCCGAGTCGCCCTCGACGATGAACAGCTCGCTGTCCGCCGGGTTGGTGGAGCTGCAGTCGGCGAGCTTGCCCGGCAGGTTGAGCCGGTGCGAGATGGCCGTCTTGCGCTGCACGCTCTCCGCCGCCGCCCGCGAGGCGGTGCGGGCGCGCGCGGCGAGAATGACCCGGGCCGCCAGCGCGTTGGCCTGGGTGCGGTTCTGCAGCAGGTGGTTCTCGAGCGCCGTGCGGATGAAGTTGTCGATCGGCGCGGTGACCTCGGGGTTGTTCAGGCGCTCCTTGGTCTGTCCCTGGAACTGCGGCTGCTGCACGTAGACGGAGAGCACCGCCAGCAGCCCTTCGCGGATGTCTTCGGCCGCGATTGCCAGCCCCTTCGGCGTGAGGTTCTGGACCGAGAGGTAGTTGCGCACGGCCTTGGTGAGCCCGTTCTTCAGGCCGTTCTCGTGCGCGCCGCCCGACGGCGTCGGAATGCCGTTGACGAAGGAGAGGATGCGTTCCTCGGTCGCCTCGGTCCACGCCAGGGCGCACTCGACGACGAAGCCGTCCTGGCGCTCGGCATAGAACGGCTCGGCCACCTGCCCGTGCCCCGAGCCGGCGATCAGCTTCTCGATGTACTCGGCGATGCCGCGCTCGTGAAAGAAGGTCTCGCTCTGCTTGTCGGCCTCGTTCTCGAAGACCAGGGTGAGGCCGCGGTGCAGGTAGGAGCGCGACTCCAGCCGCTCGCGGACGAGGGCGGGTTTGAAGCTGGTGTTGGGAAAGATCTCCGGATCGGCCGTGAACGTGATGCTGGTGCCGGAGCCGCGCGCCGGCCCGCCGCGCTTCATCTTGCCGAGGGCCTTGCCGCGGGCGAATCTCTGCTCCCAGTGGTGCCCGTCGCGCTTGACGCTGGCGACGAGCAAGGAGGACAGGGCGGTGACCACCGAGGCGCCGACGCCGTGCAGGCCGCCGGAGTGGAAGTAGTTCTGGTTCTCGAACTTGCCGCCGGCATGGAGCGTGGTGAGGATGAGCTCGAGCGCCGAGCGCTTGTGCTTGGGGTGGATGTCGACGGGGATGCCGCGCCCGTTGTCGCTCACGGTTGCCGTCTTGCCGTCCTTGTGCAGCGTGACGGTGATCTTGTCGCAGTGCCCGTTCATCGCCTCGTCGACGGAGTTGTCGAGCAGCTCCCACAGCAGATGGTGCAGGCCGGTGGCATCGACGCCGCCGATGTACATGCCGGGGCGCTTGCGCACCGGCTCGAGGCCTTCGAGAACGGTAATGTCCTTGGCGGTATACTTCTGCTTCATCGTCCAGAATCTCGGCGTCCGTGCTGGCTTGATTTGTCGCGGGGGTGCCGACTCCGCCTCTCCCCACCACCCAACGCGGAGCGGATTATAGAGCGCCCGGCGGCCGCCGTCGAGGCGAAGGGGACAGGCACCTGGAGGTGCCTGTCCCCTTTTCTCCGTCGACGAACGTGGGGCAGCGGTCGAGTTCCGCGGCGCTCTGTGGTAGGCGCCTGAGAGGGAGGGTGTGGTGAGCCGCTATCTCGACTTTCTCGACGTACGCCGGCACGGCTTCGTGCGCGTGGCAGTGTGCGTGCCGGAGGTCCGCGTCGCCGATCCGGCCTTCAACGTGGCCGCCCACGTCGAGCAGCTCACCTCCGTGTACGAGGCGGGGGCCCATTATGCCCTCTGCCCCGAGCTCGGCCTGACCGGTTATTCCTGCGGCGATCTGTTCTTCCAGGACGCGCTCCTGCGCGCCGCCCAGGACGGGTTGCGGACCCTGCTGCAGGCGACGGCGTCGTGGAACCTGGTCGTCTCGGTCGGCTTGCCGCTGGTGGTCGACGACCTGCTCTTCAACTGCGCGGCGACCCTCTACCGCGGCAAGCTGCTGGCGGTGGCGCCCAAGGCGTATCCGCCGAACTATCGCGAGTTCTACGAGCTGCGCTGGTTCCAGCCGGCGGCGGCGGCGCGCTCGACCGCCCTGCGCCTGCTCGGGCAGGAGATTCCCTTCGGCACCGACGTCCTGCTGCGGGCGCGGCATCTCTCCGATTTCGTGCTGCACACCGAGATCTGCGAAGACCTGTGGGTGCCGGTGCCGCCGAGCGCGCTGGCGGCGCTGGCCGGTGCCACCGTGCTCGGCAACCTGTCGGCCTCGAACATCACCGTCGCCAAGGCGGAGTACCGGCAGGAGCTGGTGTGCGGCTCCTCGGCGCGGAACCTGGCGGTACAGATGTACAGCGCCGCCGGCTTCGGCGAGTCGACCGCCGATCTGGCCTGGGACGGGCAAGGCCTGATCGCCGAGCGCGGCCTGCTGCTCGGCGAGACCGACCGCTTCGGCCTGACGGGAAGCTCGGTGATCGCCGACGTCGATCTGACGGCGGTCGTGCAGGATCGCCTGCGTCAGACCTCGTTCGGTGCCAATGCCCGCAGCCACGTGCGGGAGCCGTTCCGCAGCGTCGAGTTCGGCGATCCGAACGACGGCCGCGCCGGCTCACTGTACCAGGAGCTGCGCCGGCGGCGCGAGCCGCACCCGTTCGTGCCCGCCGACCCGACCAAGCGCGACACCCGCTGCCGCGAGGTCTTCTCGATCCAGGCGACCTCGCTGGCACGGCGCCTGATGGCGCTGCCGCCGGAGTCCCGCCGGGTGACCGTGGGTGTGTCGGGGGGGCAGGACTCGACCCAGGCCCTGCTCGTTGCCGCCCGCGCCCTGGACCTCATCGGCCTCGAGCGCAACCGCATCGTCGCCCTGACCATGCCCGGGTTCGGCACCACCGACCGCACGCTGGGCAACGCGCGCCGGTTGATCGCCGCCCTGCGGGCGACGGTGCGGGAGATCCCGATCCGCGAGCTCGGCGAGTCGGTGTTCGCCGCCATCGGCCACCCCTCCGAGCTCGAGAACGCGACCTTCGAGAACGTGCAGGCCTGGCTGCGGAAATTCCTGCTGTTCGCCACCGCCTCGCAGGAGAAGGCCATCGACCTCGGTACCGGCGACCTGTCCGAGATCGCCATTGGCTTCGCCACCTACGGCGGCGACCACATGTCGCACTACGCGGTCAACTCCGGCGTGCCGAAGACGTTGATCTCCTACCTGATCGCCTGGGTCGCCGACGTCATCTTCCGCGAAGAGCCGGAGGTGCAGCAGGTGCTGCGCGACATTCTCGACACCCCGATCAGCCCGGAGCTGCTGCGGCCGAGCGCCAGCGGCGATATCCAGCAGCGCACGGAGGACATCGTCGGCCCCTACGAGCTGCACGACTTCTTCCTCTACCACGTGCTGCGTTTCGGTTCGGGACCGCGCCGCGTCGCCCGCTTGTGCCTGCACGGCTTCGGCGACAAGTACCCGATCGCGGAGATCCGCCGGTGGCTGCGGCTGTTCGTGGCGCGTTTCTTCGCCAATCAGTTCAAGCGCGACTGCGTTCCCGACGGCCCCAAGGTCGGCTCGGGCGGCTCGCTCTCCCCGCGGGGCGACTGGCGCATGCCGGCCGACGCCTCCGCCGCCGCCTGGCTGGCGGAGGTCGACGAGATCCCGGGATCTGCGGAGGAGTGAAGCCCGCTCAGCCGCTGATCCCGAGCGCCTCCATCGCGACCTGCTTGGTGCGCTTGAAGTCGGCCTTGCCCGACGGCGAGCGGTAGACCTCGTCGACCACGACGACGTGCTTGGGCGCCTTGTAGCCGGCGAGGTGCTCCTTGACGAACGCCTTCACGGCCTCCGGCGCCAGCGTGCCGCCGTTGGCGGAGACGACGACGGTGACCGCCTCGCCCCACTTCTCGTCGGGCACGCCGACGACCACCGCGTCCTTGACGTTCGGATGGCGCTTGATGACCTCTTCGACCTCCTCGGGGAAGACCTTCTCGCCCCCCGTGTTGATGCACACCGAGCCGCGGCCGAGCACGGTCAACGTGACGCCGTCGTCGTTCACCACCACCCAATCGCCGGGGATGGAGTAGCGGTCGGTCTCGGTCTGCACGAAGGTGCGCGCCGTCTTGGCGGGGTCCTTGTAGTAGCCCACCGGCTGATGGCCGCCGACACCGATGAGCCCCTTGACCCCGGGCCTGGTCTCGACCGGCTTCAGGGTCTCGTCGAAGAGCCGGGTCTTGTCGGTGAGCTGGAACTTCGCGGTCGAGCTGACGCCGTTCTTGCTGGTGATCGACAGGCCCATGCCGACCGCCTCGGAGGAGCTGAAGGCGTCGACGAGCATCATGTTCTCGTTGTACTTGAGGAGACCCTGCTTGACCTCCTGGCTCCACATCACGCCGGAGGAGAGGATGATGATCACCGAGGACAGGTCGTAGGAGCGCTTGGCCCCTTCCAGGGCGCGCAGCATCGGCTTGGCGAACGAGTCGCCGACGATGGTGATCGACGTCG
The DNA here is from genome assembly GCA_964648215.1 of uncultured Binatia bacterium (SeqCode). Taxonomy (GTDB): domain Bacteria; phylum Desulfobacterota; class Binatia; order HRBIN30; family JACQVA1; genus CAZYMF01. The sequence goes on from CAZYMF010000203.1 coordinate 6,597, forward strand.
CCTTGTCGCGCTCGACGATCTCCCAGAGCTGCCCGGCGTCGAAGGTCTTCGGGTCGTCGAGCAGGATCACCGCGCCGCCGGTGAGCCAGGCGATCATGGCGCTGAACCAGCCGGTGCCGTGCATCAGCGGGGGGCCGACCACGGTGCGCAGACGCATCGGCGGCGCCTTGACGAACTCGACCAGCGCTTCCATGTCCGCCGGCGGTTGCGTCAGGCCGCCGCCGGCGAAGCGGTAGTACAGGTCGTCCTGCCGCCACATCACGCCCTTGGGCATGCCGGTGGTGCCGCCGGTGTAGAGGAACATCATGTCGTCGGGGCTGCGCGTCAGCGCCGGCGCCGCGCGCTCGGTCTCGGCGACGGTCTCGTAGTCCTCGGCGCCGGTGGGCAGGGGCGCCTCGCTCTCGCGGACCACCAGCAGACCCTTGATCTGCGGCAGGTCGCCGGCGACCCTGGTGAGAAGCTCGACGAAGTCCTCGTGCACGACGACGATCTCGGCGTCGGCGTTGTCGAGCAGGTAGCGCAGCTCCTCCTCGCGGTAGCGGTAGTTGACGTTCACCGGCACCAGGGCGACCTTGAAGGCGGCGTACACCGTCTCCATGAAGGCGGGGTGGTTGTAGGTGTAGATGGCGACCTTGCCCTGGCGCGAGGCTCCTTTTGCCAGCATCCAGGCGGCGAGGTTGCGGGCCCGGCGCTCCAGCTGCCGCCAGGACAGGCGGCGGTCGGCCTGGATCAGTGCGTCTTCTTCGGCACGGATCTCGGCAATGCGGTCGAGGCAGTCAGCGAGGTTCCACTCGGGCATGGTTGTTCGTTCCCTCCGGGTAGGTTCGGAACGACTAGGGGTAACACACGCCTCCGGAGTCGATCAACCTGCGCCACTGCGATCGGCGACGAGCAGGATCTCGGTCAGGTAGAACTTGAGGCCGGCGCCGCTGCTCTCGGGGCTCAGGGCGTCGCGCGCGGCCGGCGGCACGTCGGCGAGCATCCGCCGCAGCGCCGCCTTGGTCTCGCCGTCCACGCTCATCATGCCGGTCCAGTAGTCGAAGTCGCGTTGCTTACGAAAGACCTCGGCGTGCCGGATCTCGAGGCCGGCGGCGGCGAAGAACCGCCGCCAGTCGCTCTGTGTATGCGCCCAGTTGTGGCTCGGGTCGCGGCGCTTCTCGAAGTCGTTGATGAAGCGCGCTGCCTCTTCGTCCTCCGGCACCACGTTGTCGACCATGGCGGCGACGCCGCCGGGGCGCAACACGCGGGCCATCTCGCGCACGAACCTGGCGCAGTCGGGGAAGTGATGCGGCGCGACGCGGCAGGTGACCAGATCGAACTCGGCGGCGCCGAAGGGCAGGGCGGTGGCGTCGGCCTCGCGGAACGACGCGTTGACGATGCCCTTGCCGCGCAGGAAGCGCTCGGCGGCGGCGAGCATCGCGGCGGTGAGGTCGGTGGCGACCACCTCGCGGACGAACGGGGCAAAGGCGAGGGCCGTGTGACCGCCCCCGGTGGCGATGTCCAAAGCGCGCCAGTGCCGCTGCGGTCGCACCACCTCCAGCATGCGCTCGAGGCTCTCGCCCTTGGAATGGTCGGAGCTGGCAACGTAGTTCTGCGCGTGCGCGCCGAACTGCCGGCGGACGAGATCGCGGGTGTCGGTCATGGCCTGCCTCCGGGGCGATGTCGCGCGGGGAAGCGCATGGCCGATTTACGCCCGATGTCGCGAGCTAGCGCAAGCGGGCCCGGCGGGCTTGGTGTCGTTTCGAGCGTCGCGGCCCCCCCTTTGGCAAAGGGGGGGCCAGGGGGGATTTTGACATGGAATCAGTCGGGCAAATCCCCCTCGGTCCCCCTTTTCAAAGGGGGATGTCGGAGTCGGTAACGCGTCGTCGAGAGAATCGACGCTTTGCGTCTTGATCCTAAGAGTGTAGGGCGGGCACAGCCCGCCGGCTGCGGAAGGCGGTAAGCGGCTTGCCCCGGCGTCGCGTTCACGGCGGGCCGTGCCCGCCCTACACACTGGATCCGCGCTGCTCGTCATTTTCATCCTTCTCGGGCGAAGCCACCGGCTTCACGACGACTGTTTCCCGTTTCTCATTTTCTTCCGAGTCCGCCCGGCGCCTCACGGCGTCGGCTGGATGTCCTCCGCCCCGCGCACCCAGACCTCGTACCCCG
>CAZYMF010000204.1:0-5333 GCA_964648215.1 uncultured Binatia bacterium (SeqCode)
ACCGAGGACCTTCTGCCAGGACCAGGTGACGACGTCGAGCTTGTCCCACGCCAGGTTCATCGCGAAGGCGGCCGAGGTGGCGTCGCAGATCGTCAGGCCGGCGCGGTCCGGCGCGATCCACGCGCCGTCGGGAACGCGCACGCCGGAAGTGGTGCCGTTCCAGGTGAAGACGACGTCGCGCGCAAAGTCGACGGCGGCGAGATCGGCAAGGTCGCCGTAATCCGCGCCGAGCACGCGCGCGTCGACCTTCAATTGTTTGGTCACGTCGGTCACCCAGCCCGAGCCGAAGCTTTCCCAGGCGAGCACGTCGACCGGGCGCGCGCCGAGCAGCGACCACAGGGCCATTTCGACGGCGCCGGTATCGGAGGCGGGAACGATGCCGAGCCGGTAGTCGGCGGGCATGCCGAGGATGGCCTTGCTGCGATCGATCACGGCCTTGAGCCGCTCCTTGCCGGCCTTGGCGCGGTGGGAACGTCCGACGACGGCATCGACCAATGCCTCGAGGTTCCAGCCCGGCCGCTTGGCGCACGGGCCGGAAGAAAAGTGGGGTCGACGGGGTTTCTGTTCGGGTTTCACTCGGACCTCCTCAAAAGTTGCCGCAGAGCATGGGGCCTTCCCTGGCCCGGGTCAAGGCACCCCGGGCGCCGTTGGGAAGCAAATTAGAAACAGGAAACGGGAAACAGGAAACCGGAGACCGGCAAATCGGGGTCGGCCGGGATTGGCCCGTTTCTCATTTCCGGTTTCCCGTTTCCTGTTTTTCATTAGTCCTATGGAACCTTGCGAATCGGAGCCCTCAGTGGCGCGGCGGGGCGGTGCGTCTCTGCCTGGCAGGACTGATGCTGCTTTCGCGCACGGGAGGTGCCAGGCACGGAACGATCTGCGCCAGCCTTGAGTATCGCGCATCCCGACGTCGTGGCCGGGGCGCTGAGCGAGATCCTGCAAGTCGGGGCGCCGCGGGCGGCCAACACGCTCGGCGGGCTCGCGGTGTATTGCGGGCGTTCGCCGGAGGAACTCTTCCCCGTGCCGAAGCGGGCGGCGGCGGTGCGCGTGACGGAGCGCTGGCGGCTCCCGGGTCTGGTCAGCGAGGATCTCGTATTCCGGTCGCAGCATGTGCCCATCGAGCCCAAGTTCGGGCGGCGGTATCGCGAGCGCTATCGCGAATGTCACGAGGTGTACGCCCGGCGCATCCGGCCGGCGGCGGCGCGCGGGCGGCCGCGTCTTCTCTACCTCCACGGCTACATGCAGCCGGAGACCTACGTCGAGGAGCTCGCGTTGCTGGTCACCATGGCGCTGCGGCTCGACGTCGAGGTCATCCAGATGCAGTTCCCCTATCACGGTCGTCGCACTCCGCGCGGCGCCCGCTTCAGCGGCGAGCTCTACTGGACGGCCGATCTCGTGCGCAGCTTCGAGGCCCTGCGGCAGACGCTGCTCGACGCGCGGACTCTGCTGCGTTTTCTGCTCGCAGAGGACGACCGACCCGTGGGGGTTGCCGGGCTCAGCCTGGGCGGGGCGTTGACCCTGACGCTGACCTGTCTGGAGGAGCGCTTCGCCTTCTCCGTGCCGCTGATCGCGCACATGGACCTGGCGGCCCTGGTCGCCGACGCGCCCGTGCTCGGCGCCATGCGGCGCGATCTGCGCTCCTTCGGCTGGGGTCGGGAGGAGTTCGCCGACTTCGTCGCGCGCGTGGGCTGGTACGAGCTGTGCCCCAAGCTGCCGGTGGACCGGATTCTGCTGCTCGTCGCGTCGAACGATCGCTTCTTCGATCCCCGCGTCGTCGAGCGGATGTGGCAGAGCTGGGGCCGGCCGGCGATCCGCTGGTATCCGACCAGCCACATGGGCTTCCTGGTGCATTTGCCGGATGCGCTGCGGCGGATGCGATCGTTCGTTGACGGAGCCTTCCGCGATCCTGCGACGGCACGAGCCGCCGCCGGACCGCCTCGCCAACAGGTCGGCCGACGGGTGCGCCGGCCGTAGCACCGTGTGGACCGACCTCATGCCTTCGTTGCCGGAAAGCCTGCAGATCCTCGTCGATCGATTTGATCCGAGCATTTTCGATCCGCCGCCGGGCGGGGCGCGTATCCGGTTGATCGTGGCCGAGGAAGGGCAATGGGATCTTCTCGCGCGGCCCGACGGCGCGGGCCTGACGGCCGCCGCCGGGCGGGCAACCCCCGATGCCACTCTCACTGCCGACCGCGACACGTGGGATCGCATTGCCCGCGACTTGCGAGGTGGAATGGATGCCTATCGGGCCGGCCGGCTGGTGATTCGTCGCAACCTCCATCTGGGGGTCGGCGTGCTCGCCGCGACCAGTGGGATGACGGGGCCGGAGCGGCTGCGCTTCCAGGGTGTCGAGACCGCCTCGGGGCGGCTGTCCATTCTTGCCGCCGGTGCCGGCGAGCCGGTCCTACTGATTCACGGCCTCGGCGCCACCAAGGGCTCCTTCCTGCCCACCGTGGCGGCGCTGGCGGGCTCGTTCCGCGCGATGGCGCTGGACCTCCCCGGATTCGGCGATTCGTACAAGCCGCTGACGGCGCCGTATCACCCGCCGTTCTTTGCGCGCGCGGTGGTGGAGCTGCTCGATGCGCTGCGGCTGCCCCGGGCCCACATGATCGGCAACAGCATGGGCGGGCGCGTCGCGCTCGAGCTGGGTCTGCGCCATCCCGAGCGCGTCGGGCGACTGGTGTTGCTGGCGCCGTCGCTGGCCTGGCGCCGCGAGCGAGCATGGGCGCCGCTGGTTCGCGTCCTGCGCCCGGAGCTGGGTCTGGTCCAGATCACGCCGCGGTGGGCGGTCGAGGCGATCGTCCACCGGCTCATCCCCGGGGCCGAAAGCAACTGGGTGCGGGCAGGCGTCGACGAGTTCCTGCGCGCCTATCTCACGCCGCGCGGGCGCGTCGCCTTCTACGCCGCGGCGCGCCAGATCTACCTCGAGGAGCCGCACGGCTCGAAGGGCTTCTGGACCCGCCTGGCGACGCTGCGGGCGCCGTCGCTGTTCATCTGGGGCAAGCGCGACGGGCTGGTCCCCATCGCCTTCGAAGCGCACGTGAAGGCCACGCTGCCCTCCGCCCGCCACCTCGAGCTCGATTGCGGCCACGTCCCGCAGATCGAAGAGCCCGCCGAGACGCACGCCGCCATCGCGGCGTTCCTGAGCAACGGCGCGGGCGAATGAGGTGGCGCCGGCCCGCGCCCCTTTAACCGCCTAACCGCGTAGCCGAACCTTTCCTACCTCGTCGAATGCTCCGGCGTGCTCACCCTGGGGAAGAGCCTGGCGCACCTCAGGCTCTCCGCGGCAACGATGGGTATCCTGAGTCTGGTCCCGGTCTTCTTCTGGGTCCGGCGCTGGTGGGGCGGGGTGACGGCCCTGATCGCGGTCTTCCTCCTGGCCATCAACAAGGAGCACATCTGGTGGAGTCGCATCGGCCTGAACAACATGCAGCAGGTGGTCGTCGCCGGGTTGTTGCTGGCGGCCTTCGCGCGCCTGCTGCAGCGGCGCACGTGGCTGGACTGGGCCTGGCTGGGCTTTGCCACGGGGCTGGCGTTCCATACCTACCACGCGGCGAAGCTCTTTCCCGTTCTCCTGGCCGTCGCCGCGCTGCTGTTTGCCGCTGGAATCCGCGGCTTCCTGCGGACCTATCTCTCCGGGGCGCTGGTCGGTCTCTATGCCTTCGTGCTCTGTCTCGGGCCGTTACCGCTGACGATCTATCGGCAGTGGCAAGGCTTCTACGAGGGCACCTCCAATCGATTCGACGTGGCGCGCCTCGTGGAAGCGCATGACGACGGGGATACCGCTGGGGTGCGTTTCCATTTCTTCACCCACGTGGGCGGGTGCCTGCTCTCCTTCGTCAGCGTACCCATCGCGGAGATGGCGACCTTCAATCTGCTCGAGGTGGTGCCGTTCGTACTCGGCGCGTGCTGGATGCTCTGGTGCTGGCGGGACCCGCGCCACCTGGTGGTGCTGCTGTGGACGGTCGGCATTCTGGTGATCGGCGGCATGCTGACCTCCGACCCGCCGTGGAAGGCGCGGCTGTTGGGCTACCTGCCCACGGCCTGTCTCATTCCCGCGCTGGTCGCGGCGCGCGGACGCGGCCTGCTCTTCCGCTGGTCGCCCAAGTGGGCCGACATGATTGCCGTTCCGCTGCTCTTCGTCTGGCTCGGGGCGTCTCTTTACAGCAACTGGCACGCCGAGTTCATCGTTCTTGCGCAGCAGCAGCGACGGGGCGACGTGGTTCGTGAGACGGCCCGGGTCATCCGCGACACGCCGCTGCCGGCAACGTTCTACTTCGCCCGCGGTGGGGGAACGGCGGATCTGAAGCTGGCCGTGCGCCACGGGCTCATCGCCGGGAGTCCCGACCGCGTCCTGGTCGATCTGCCGAACGATGCGGACATCGTGCCGATCCCGCCGTCGAACCGGGGCACGGCGGTGCTCCTGGTGACCGGCTATCAGCGGGAGCTCGTGCCGCTGATCCGGCACTACTACCCCGATGCTCCGAGCGAGGTCGTCTACACGCCGGAGGGGAAGGCGGCGCTCTCCATCTTTCGCATGAGCGCCAGCTACCTCGCTCGCCGCCGAGGGCTGCGGGCGACGTACACCGACGCGCGGCACACGTGGTCGAGCGAGACGGCGGTGCACGAGTACACGGCCCCTGGCGGGGCGGCGTTTCCGTTGCAGGCGGAGTGGCGCGGGCTGGTGTCGATCACGGCGCCGGGGACGTATGCGTTTCGCAGCAGCGGCGATCGCCTGCTGCTCGACGGCACGGCCCTGCCGCCCGATGGGCGGCGCGAGCTCGCCGCCGGCTGGCACCTGCTGCAGCAGAGCGCGACGCTTCGCGGTGCCGGAGAACAGGTGCTCCTAGAGTGGCAGATGCCCGATTCGCCGCGTTGGTCGCCGATTCCGGCGCCGTATCTACTCGATCACCCCGAGGTCCACGGTCTACTCGGACGATATTTCCACGAGGCGATCGAGCAGGGACAGGGGCCGGCGCGGATCGACGGACCGGCCGACTACGAGGCCTTGGAGCCGGTTCTCAGCTTCGACTACCTGCGGGGGTACGACAACGTTCCCGTCCCTCCCTTCGCCGCGCTACCGTCGACGATGGAGTGGTCCGGCACGGTACGGATGCCGGAAGCGGCCGACACGATACGTCTGGAGGCAACGACGCCGACGCAGGTGTTCCTCGATGGGACTCTCGTCGTCGCGACCAGTGGGCAGCCGGACGGTGCGCCGATCGACACGCCCGTCGTTTTCCGCGATCAGCCCGTTCCGATTCTCGTACGCACCGTGCGCCCGGCCGACGATCGCTCCTCTTTCTGGAAGCTACGGCTCCTCTGGCGCGCCG
>CAZYMF010000204.1:5433-8733 GCA_964648215.1 uncultured Binatia bacterium (SeqCode)
AACGGGTACCTACGGCTTCGAGGTGTCCGCCATGTCTTCCATGATGTGCTGGGTCATTTCGGTCACCTCGCCGCCGAAGATCGGCGCGATATTCAGCGCGCGGCTGAGGTACTCGAGCTCAGCCCGGCGCCACGGCAGCGGCGCGGGCGGCTGAATCATGTTGTCGCGCTTGAGCCCCTCGACGACCTGCGGATCGCGCGGGAACGGCTGGCCGCACTTGTTGAGGGAGTACCGGGTATCGAACCCGAGCCGCGGCCGCTGCCCGCCCGCCTCGGGTGACTCGGCCGGATAGCCCACCGTCTGTACCACGAGGATCTTGGAATCCGCCGGCAGCCCGAGGACGCGCTTGAGCTTCTTTTGCGCCGGCACGCCGATCAAGCAGGTCCCCAGGCCTTGCTCGAAGGCCACCAGCGTCGCCTGGGCGATGCCCTGACCGCAGTCCATCTCGGTCATGCCGCCCGTCTTCATGGTCTCCATGCCCGCCTGGAAGAACGGCACCAGCGACTCCTCCAGATAGCGGTGACTCTCCTCCTTGTCGACGCCGACGGCGCCGGCCTCGACCAGCTCGTGCAGGCGGTCGCCCTGAACGGCGAGCAGGCTCCAGTCGACGTACCAGACGATGAGCACCGGCGCGAGGCGGAACTGGAACCCGGCGATCGCCGATCCCGGCGGCAGCGCGTCGATCACTTCCTTGGGCGCCGAGGCTCGTTCGATGACCACGGCGCGCAGCGCCTGGACGTTGCCCCAGAACGAGGCCAGCGACGCCGCCTCCAGCATCCGCTGAATCTTCTCCCGTTCGACGGGCTTATGGGGCAGCAGAAAGCGGATGGATCGCCTGCGTCCGATGGCTTCTCGCAATTCCATGAATCGTCCTCCCGTTCGTCTTTGCCGTTGTCGTGGCCTGGTATCAGAGTAGAAGGTCTGACACTTACACCGCCGAAGGGCGTCGGGCAATGTGGATGATCCCGGTTCACACAGCGGGGGGATGGGCGGTCCCCATCGCCCGCGATCATCGGTTCGGTTGACCGACATCATCGCCTGACCGAGAGTTGGGCGTAGAGAGTATCCGTTCCCGCGGATGAGGTGAGGCGATGAGATCTGCGGCGACCTTGCAACTCGGCACGGTAGCACCGGCATGGACCTCCTGAGTCTACTCGTGGTCTTCGGGCTCGGCAGCGTCGAGCTGTGGATCGCCGTGCCCGCCGGCTTGGCGTTGCGGGTTCATCCGGTGGCGATCAGTCTGGTGGCGGCGCTCGGCGCCATCGCGGGAATCCTGGTCATCACGTTCACCGGCGAGCGGGTGCGCGCCTGGCTGCTGCGACGCTTCGGTGGGGCGCAGCGTGCCAGCCGCCTCGGGCGCCTGTGGACGCGCTACGGCGTCATCGGCCTCGGGCTGTGCGCCCCGCTGCTGGTCGGCGCCCCGCTCGGCACCGTGCTCGGCATCAGCTTCGGCGTGCCCACCAACCGCCTCTTGTTGTGGATGAGCCTCGGGGCGGTGCTCTGCAGCGTCGGCCTGACCCTGGCCGGCGCCCTGGGGCTCCACGGCTTCGCGTCATTCGGTCGCTGACGAGGACCCGGGGAAGCCACCCGCGACACTGACGTCCGTCACAACCAAACGTTCGTTGGGTCCTGTTCCTTCCGGATGCGTTAGCGTTTGACCTGCGAGGGAGCGAGGTGCATTTGTGCAGGTAATGCTCAAGGACGCGGCGGCCATCGTTGGCCTCGGAGAGACGGCATTTGCGAAGAATCTCGAGCCCCCGGAGCTCGAGCTGGCCTGCCAGGCGATCAAGGCCGCGCTCGACGATGCCGGCATTCGGCCCGACGAGGTCGACGCGCTGGGCTCCTACACGATGGAGGAGAGCCTGGAGTTCGACGTCGCCCGCAACCTCGGCATGGGTGACATCACCTTCTTCAGCCAGGTGGGGTACGGCGGCGGCGCTGGCTGTGCGGCCGTGGGCCACGTCGCCATGGCCGTGGCGGCCGGCGTCGCCAACGTCGGCGTCGTCTGGCGCGCGCGCAAACGCAGCGATCCCCGCAAACGCGTCTGGGCCCAGGTTGCCCCGCGCGTCACCGACCATTGGAAGTACTCGCGCCCGTGGGGGTTGATCCGCCCGGTCGACGAAGTGGCGATGTTCTGGCGGCGCTACATGCACGAGTACGGCGCCACGCGCGACCACCTGGCGAACGTCGCCCTCGCCTGCCGCCGGCACGCGAACCGCAACCCGCGCGCGTTCATGCACCGGCGTCCGCTCACCCGCGACGAGTACATGCAGGCGCGCTGGATCTCCGAGCCGCTGTGCCTGTTCGACAACTGCCTGGAGAGCGACGGCGCGCTCGCCGTGGTCATCGTCCGCGCCGACCGCGCCAAGGACTGCCGCCAGCCGCCGGCCTACATCCACGCCTGGTCGCAGGGGCTGACACGGCAGCACCAGAACATGACCAACTACCACGGCGCCAATCCGCTGCAGGGCGCGGCCTGGGCCGCGGCGCGCAACCTGTGGCGCCAGTCCGAGCTGCGGCCGCGCGACGTGAAGGTGGCCCAGATCTACGACGCCTTCACGCCGCTGATCCCCTTCTGCCTCGAAGCCTACGGTTTCTGCGGCACCGGCGAGGGAGCGGCGTTCACCGAAGATGGCGCCCTCGAGCTGGGCGGGCGTCTGCCGACCAACACCTCCGGCGGCAGTCTCTCGGAAGCCTACATCCACGGGATGAATCTGATCACCGAGGGGGTCCGCCAGATTCGCGGCACCTCCACGGCACAGGTAGCCAACGCCGACGTGTGCCTGGTCACCAGTGCCTACGTGGTGCCGACCAGCGCCCTGGTGTTGCGCGGGGGATGACGATGATCGAGGGCACACCACTTCCGTCCACCGACGACCCGGGCGATGCTCCCTTCTGGGAAGCCGCGCGCCGCGGCGAGCTGGTCGTGCAGACCTGCGGCGCTTGCGGCCAGCGGCGTTTCCCGCCGCGGCCGATGTGCCCGAAGTGCCAATCGTTGGAGCACACGTGGCAGCCGGTGTCGGGAGAGGGACGCATCTGGTCGTTCGTAGTTCCTCATCCGCCGCTGCTGCCGGCCTTCGCGCAGGTGGCGCCGTACAACGTGATCGTCGTCGAGCTGGCCGAGGATCCGTCGCTGCGCATGGTGGGCAATCTCGTCGCCGCCGCCGGCGGTCCGATCAACGAGATCGACCCGGCCACGATCGCGATCGGCACGCCGGTGCGGGTCGTTTTCGAGCAGGTCACCGACGACGTCGCCCTGGCGCGCTGGGTGGTGGCCTGATCCGGGCGGCGCAACGACGG
>CAZYMF010000205.1:0-8700 GCA_964648215.1 uncultured Binatia bacterium (SeqCode)
GATAGTTGATAGTCGAGAGAGGGTGTCATGGGTCAGCGATTGAAAGGGAAAGTGGCCGTGGTCACGGGGGCGGGGCGCGGGATCGGGCGCGGCATCGCCATACTGATGGCGCAGGAGGGGGCCGCGGTGGTCGTCAACGACCTCGGCAGCGAGGTCAACGGCGCCGGGCAGTCCACCTCGGCGGCCGATGCCGTGGTGAGCGAGATCAAGGCTGCCGGGGGCGAAGCCGCGGCCAACTACGACAGCGTCGCCGACTTCAAGGCCTCGGAGAACATCATCCAAAGCGCGGTGAAGAGCTTCGGCCACCTCGACATCCTGGTGAACAACGCCGGCATCCTGCGCGATCGCATGCTGTTCAACCTCAGCGAGGAGGATTGGGACGCGGTCATCGCCGTGCACCTCAAGGGCAGCTTCAACTGCACCCGGCACGCCACGCGCCAGATGCGCGAGCAGAAGTCGCCCGGGCGCATCATCAGCATGTCGTCGACCTCGGGCCTCTACGGCAACCTGGGCCAGGCCAACTACGGCGCGGCCAAGGACGGGATCGCCGGGCTCACCCGGGTGGCCTCGCGCGACGTCGGCAAGTACGGCATCACCGTCAACGCCATCGCCCCGGCCGCCGCCACGCGCATGACCGCCACCGTCACTGACGCCGCGCGCAAGGCGCGGCAGCAGCGTGGCGTGGCGTCGATGGGCGCCGAAGCCCGTGCCGCCCTGCCCCGCCCGCAGATGGAGCCGGACGACGTCGCGCCGTTCGCCGTCTACCTGGCCAGCGACGCCGCCGCCGACATCAACGGGCAGACCTTCGTCGTCATGGGCGGCATCATCTCCCTGCTGAACTACCCCGCGCCCGTGCGCACCATCACCGCGGCCGGGCGCTTCACGGCGGAGGAGATCGCCGGGCTGTTTCCGTCCACGCTGGGGATGGAGCTCATGAACCCGGCGCCGGCCCAAGGGTGAGGGAGCCTTTCCTGTTTCCGGTTTGTCACTCCCCCGTAGTCCCATCCTTCCGGGAAGCTCGCTGACTCGCCATCGCCATGTCACGCCAGCAGCGACAGCGGGAGAAACAGGCTGCCCCGCCTTCACCCAAAATGGCGACGGTCCCGCTCTGGGTGTGGATCGCCGGCGTCGTGGCGGTGGCCTTCTGCGTCTACGCTCCCACGCTCGGCTACGGCTTCATCTGGGATGACCCGATCGTCCTGCAGCAGCTCCGCGCCATCCACGGGCTCGGCGACCTGCTCTTCCCGCCGCCGATCATCCCCAAGTTCTACTACCGGCCGCTGATCTTCTTCACCTTCCTCGTCGACCGCACCCTCGGCGGCGAGGCCCCCTTCTGGTTCCACTTCACCGTCGTCGCCGCCAACGCCGTCGACGCCGGCTTGCTCTGCTGGCTCGGCTGGCGGCTTTTCGGCTCGCCGTGGGCGGCCGCGCTGGCGGCACTGGTGTTCGCCGTCCACCCCATTCACGTCGAGTCGGTGGCCTGGATCGCCGGTCGCTCCGACGTCATTGCCGGCACGTTTCTCCTCCTCGGGGCCGGGCTACTCACCTACGAGGAGAGCTGGGCCGGATGGCTGGCGGTGGTTGCGTACGCCCTCGGCCTCCTCTCCAAGGAAACCGCGCTCGCCGGCCTGGTTCTGTTCCCATTGGTCGACATCGTTCGCGGCCGCCAGGTGCGCTGGCCGATCGCCGGAACGCTGCTGTTCGTCACCGTGGCCTATCTCGTCCTGCGGCAGAGCGCGCTCGGCGCGGCCGTCACCGGCTTCGCCACCAACGCCACGGCGCTGGAGACGGTGCGCAACCTCTTCGGCGCCATCGGCTTCTACGCCAGCAAGCTGCTGCTGCCGATCGGGCTGAGCGCGTACGTCCCGGAGGTGCCGGGCGGCGTCATGCCGTTGCTCGGGTTGCTCGTCGCCGCCGGTGCGCTTGCCCTCTGCGTCCTCGCCTGGATGCGGAACCAACGCGCGATCGCCTTCCTGGTCGCGTGGTTCTTCGTCACGCTGGCCCCGTCGCTGGTGGTGATCATCCGCTACAGCGCGCAGGCGCCGGTCGCCGACCGCTACCTCTACATCCCCTCGCTCGGCGCCAGCCTGCTACTGGTGCCACTCTTCACCTGGCTCGCGACGCGCCGGCCGCAGGCACAGCGAGCCATCGGTGGCGGCGTGATCACGTTGTGCGGGCTCCTCGCCGTGCTCAGCCTCGCCCGCAGCCGGGTGTGGGCGGACAGCCTGCTGTTCTGGAAGGACGTCGCCGCCAAAGCTCCCGGCTACGCCATGGGGCATCGCGAGCTGGCGCAGATCTACATGGACCAGAACCAGCTCGATCCCGCCGAGGCCGAGCTCAAGCAGGCCCTGGCGGCCAAGTCGTCGCCCGAGGGTCGGGTGATGACGCTGAACAACCTCGCCAACCTCTACCTGCGACGCAAGCAGTTCGCCGCGGCCGAGCCGCTGCTGGAGGAAGGGCTGCGCCTGCACCAGCACCCTTACCTGTATTACACCCTCGGGCGCATGGCGATGATGCGCGCCGAGGAGGCGCAGAGCCGCGGCGATCAAGCCGAGGTGAAGCGACAGGTCCTCCTGGCCCGCGAGAACCTCGAGGCGAGCCTGAAGCTCGACCCGACCGATCCGAAAACGCACGTGCTGCTCGGCCAGGTGCTCTTCGCCCTACAGGACCGCGCCGGCGCTCGCGAGCACTTGGAGCAGGCGCTCAAGCTCGGCGCCTCCGGCGGCATCGCCGACGTCGCGCGGCGCTACCTGAAGATCGTCGGGTCGTAGCGCCGCTTCGGGCGCGCACAAAGGTGGGATAGGCCAGAAGCCTACACCCCCCGCCCGACGATCTCGTCCGTCGTCACCAGGCGCGCGCCGGCGGCGGTCATCTCCTCCAGTGCCCGCGCGGTGTCGTCGGTCTTGATTCCGGCGATGGCGTCGCGCACCAGGCGCACGTGGGCGCCGGCGCGGCGGAGATCCAGAACGTCGACGCGAACACAGACGTCGGTGGCGACGCCGAAAGCAACCGCGTCGATATCGCGAAACCGCCCGCTCTCGGCCAGCGCCTTCACCCACGGGTTCGACAGCATCGGGAACGTGCGCTTCTTGACCACGTAGTGATGTCCCGCCTCGAGCCGCAGATCGGACGCCGCCACTTTCGCCTCCGGTTCCCACACGTGCCGCGGCAGCTTCGGAAGCTCTTCGAAGTAACGCCGTTGCCCCGGCGAACCTTCCACGCAGTGCGGCGGGAACTGCTGAAACTCCGGGTCGTCGACGACATGGGCGCACATCGGCGAGATCGTGGTCACGTGCCGTTCGGTTGCGTACTCCAGCAGGCGCCGGATGTTGCCGCTGATCGCGTCGCTGCCGGGGACGTAGAGAGCGCCGGCCGGGTCGACGAAGTCCACCTGTGTGTCGATGTCGAACAGGATGGTCTCCATGGGAGCAGCCTATCGGCCCTGGTACGAGGCCACAAGGCGGCGCTGCTCATCCGCCAGCCGATCGCTGACCCGAACCGGATACGGCGGGGCGGCCTCCAGGCGGCGGATCGCCGCCGGTAGCCGCGCCACCTGCTCGCGGCAGCGCTCGCGCACCGCCGCCGTGCTCGGCGACGGCGCCACGCGGCGCCCGTGTCGCATGACCGCTTCCAGCAACGGCTCGCTACCCGCCCCCGGCGCCTCGTCGGCCAGGCCGATGACGTCGCCCGCATACGTCCCGTCACCGCCGGTGCGCCGCCATACCTGCTTGCGCCCCGGCAGCGTCGTCTTGCCTTGGCTGGTCTTCAGCTTGTCGCGCACCTCGTGGTCGACCTCGAGCGCCACCAGCTTGTACACGCCGCCGAGCGCGGGCTCGTCGAACGAGGTGGACAGCCGGGTGCCGACGCCGAAGGCGTCGATCGGCGCGCCGGCGCCGACGAGCTCGGCAATGCGCCACTCGTCGAGATCGCCGCTGGCGAAGATGTGGGTCTTGCGCAAGCCGCCGTCGTCGAGGACGCGCCGCACCTCGCGGCTGAGCTGGCCGAGATCGCCGCTGTCGAGGCGAACCGCCTGCGGCCGCAGGCCCGCGGCGACGATCTTCCGCGCCGCGGCGATCGTGTCGTAGGTGTCGATCAGCAGCGTGGTCGAGCCCGGGAACGCCTTCATGTAACGCTCGAAGGCCTCGATCTCGTCGTCGAACGTCATCACCCAGGAGTGAGCGATGGTGCCGAAAGTGGGCACGCCGAAGCGCAGGCCGGACTCGACGTTGGAGCTTCCGGCGCACCCCGCGATGTACGCGGCGCGCCCGGCGTACATCGCGGCTTCGGTGCCGTGGGCGCGCCGCGAGCCGAACTCGATCACGTCGCGGCCCGCGGCCGCCGTTACCACGCGCGCGGCCTTGGAGGCGATCATCGTCTGGAAGTTCACCGTCGCCAGCAACGCGGTTTCGACGATCTGCGCCTCGATGATCGGCGCCGTCACCCGCAGCAGCGGCTCGTTGGCGAACACCGGGGTGCCTTCGGCGACGGCCCAGACCTCACCGGAGAAACGCAGTTCGCCGAGGCGATCGAAGAAGGCCGCGGGCACGTCGTGAAACGTCGGGTGGGCCTGGAGATAGCCGATGTCCTCGGCGGTGAAGCGCAGCTCCTCGAGGTAGGCCAGCACCTGCTCGAGACCAGCCGCAAGGAGGAAGTTGCGCTTGGCGGGCAGGTCGCGGACGAAGAGCTCGAAGCTGGCGGTCGAGCGGACGTCGTTGGCGTCGTACGCCGCCGCCATCGTCAGCTCGTACAGGTCCGTGGCCAGAGCGAACGAGCGGGGTGTCAACGTACCGCCCTTCGGGCTGCTCTCAGTGCCCCTCGCGGCGGAGCTGCGCTTCGCCGCGCACCATCAACGCGTCGGTGGCCTTCTCGGACTGCAGGACCTGATTGAGCAGCAGGCACGAGCTGGAATCGCTGCACACCGCCAGGCGCGTCAGATGCCCGCTGCGGCGCTCTACCTGCAGCATTCCCTTGCCGACCACCCGATCGAACACCTCGACCGGCGTGCTGGTCTCGCTCTTGAAGACCATGCTCCGATCCGGCTTCTCCCCGGGGGCGATGCTCTGCGACAAGTGCAGCAGCGGCTTCGGCACAGCCTGCGGCTGCGAGCCGACCAGCCACAGCTCCTCGACACTCCGCCCCGAGTTGAAGCGAACGACCAGGCGCGTCCCCGAACCGGCCGTGAACGCCACCTGATCCGGCGTCATCGGCGACTTCGTCGCCTTACCGAACCGAGCGACGTAGTCCTGCTCGGTCTTTCCCAGCTCCTGCTGAATCGCGTCGTGACTGCACGCCGCCAGACCCAGGAGCAGCAGGCTCAAAGCAACCAATCGCATGACTCTCTCCGAAAAGGGCTCAGTGCAGCAGAGACGCCAGGGCGCGCACACCCGCCGCCGCTCTTGGTCCATACCAAGAGAGCATCTTGCCATCAACGAAATGGACCCGGTTCTGTCGCAGCGCCGGCGTGTCACCGAGGGGAGCGAGGTCGGGCAGGTCGCCTGCCGAGAAGTGATACGGCTCGTCGGGCAGCACGATCGCCTCCGGCCGGCGCGCGGCGACGTCGGCGAGGTCGATCGTCGGATACGGGGTGGCGCTGTCACGGAACACGTTGCGCCCGCCGGCCGTCCACAGGACGTCGTCGACATACGTGCCGCCACCGATCGTCATCCAGGGATTCTTCCAGATCGGGCAGAAGACGCGCCGGCGCTCCGCGACGGCCGCGCCTACTTCGCGGATCGCGGCGGCGAGGTCATCGGCCAAGGCGCGCCCCCGCTCGCCGCAGCCGGTGAGCTCGCCGAGCCGGCGCAGCAGATCGACCGTGGCCGCCAGCGTGGCGGGAAAGGTGACGAACACGGACAGCCCCATCTCTTCGAGACGGAGGAAGTCCTCGCGCCGGTTCTCCTCGGCGTTGACGATGACCAGGTCCGGCGAGAGCCGCGCCACGGCCGCGCAGTCCGGGTTCTTCGTGCCCCCGACCTTCGGACGGCGGGCGACCTCGGTCGCCGGCTCCGCGCAGAAGCGGGTGACGCCGACGACGGCGTCGCCACATCCCAGAGCAAAGAGCGTCTCGGTCTGGCTCGGAACCCGGTTGACTATGCGGCGCGGCGGCGGCGCCAGGCGCAGCCGCCGCCCGGTGTCGTCCGCGACTTCGATCATCGGCTCTGCCCGGCACCCTTGCGCCGCAGGACGTCCTCGAGCGCGCGGCGCTCCTCGTGGGTTACCTCGTTTGCCGCCGCGCTAGCCGCCGGCGCGACCGCGCTTGCCGGTCCCGGTACTACCGGCGTCGCCCCGGCGCCCGCCGTCGGCGGCGGCGGCACGACCGGTGCGGGCAGCGGCGCCGGGCGCTGCGCCCGGGCTACCAGCCACACGGCGAGCGCAACGGCAATCAGCCCCGCGACCCAGGCCAGAGCAGCCAGGGTCGGGCGTTCTTCCAGCTCTCGGCGTGCCATCTATCCTGCCTATCTCCCCCCGCTGTCCGAGCCGGCCACCGCGGCAACGTCGAAATTCCCCGACCACACCGCGCGCAAGGCATCCCACCCGCTGCGCCGATCCCAGCCGTCGACGCCGTTGTACCAGCGCAGGCCGAGCTCCCGAGCCCGACGACTGTGGCCGGCAACGGCGAAGCAGAGCGGCCAGGCGGGGCCATAGAAGAGCCGGACCATCAGATTCAGGCGTCGCAGCTTCTTTCCCACCCAGGAGGCGCGCACGTCGCGTTCGTAGGCGGCGAGCGAGAAGTCACCGGAGGCAAACGCGGCCGCGGCCGCGTCGGCAGCGCGCCGGCCGTACTCGAGGGCGAACGAGATGCCCTCGCCCATCAGCGGATCGACCCCGGCGGCATCGCCGACCAGAGCCACGCCGGGCCCCGCCAGCGGCTGGCGCTCGTGGTACCAATGGATGGGAAATGCCTGCAGCCGCGGCGTCGCATCGACGTCGAGACGGGCGAGCTCGTCCTTCACCCAGCGGGTGAGGGCCGCACCCTCGGTGTCGACCGTGTAGGCTCCGAGGTTGACGTGGGGCTCGCCGTCGATCCAGCAGGGAAAGGCCCAGGTGTAGCCGCGGATACCCGCGGCGACCGGGAGAAAGCCGAAGTCGTAGCGTCCCTGCTCGAAGCCCCGCCAATTGGTGGCATCCACCGGGACGTCGCACATCACGGCGCGGCCGGTATGGCCCTTGGCGCCGCCGAGCAGGCGGCGGCGGACAACGCTGCCCGAGCCGTCGGCGCCGACGACGACGCGCGCCTGGTAGCTCGCCGACTCGGTCTCCACGCGAACCCGGTCGCCGTCGCGGGCGACGTCCACCACCTTCTCGTTCTCGCGCACCGCGATGCCACGGGCGCGCACGGCGGCGACGAGAGAGGCGTCGAACTCGCGCCGGCGGATCACCCGGCACAGCTCGGCGCCGGCGTAGTCGACGTCCACCCGCGGCGTGCGCACGAAGGCGTTGCGCACGACGACGTGGGGCACGCTCAGCTCGACGCCGAGCTCGCGCAAGCACTGCACCGAGTGCGGGATGAGGCCGCCGGCGCAGGTCTTGTCGCGCGGGTGCTCGGCCTTTTCGAGGACCAGCGCGTCGCGGGCCAGCTCGGGTTGGAGCTGGCTCAGGCGCAGCGCCGTTGCAGCCCCTCCCGGACCCGAGCCGACGATGATGAGCGGTCGCTTTTCCACCCTGGCTCCGCTGCGCCGCCGCGTCGCGGCTGACTCTGCTAGTGCGCCCGCACGTTCGCTCGCACCCAGTCGACGATCGCCTCGGTGGTGGCGCCGGGGGTGAAGATCTCGGCGACGCCCCGCCGCTTGAGCTCCGGAATGTCCTCCTGCGGAATGATGCCGCCACCGAAGACGACCACGTCGCCGACGCCTTTCTGTTTCAGCATATCGATGATCGCCGGGAACAGCGTCATGTGCGCGCCGGAGAGGATGCTGAGGCCGATGGCGTCGACGTCCTCCTGCACGGCCGCCTCGGAGATCATCTCCGGGGTCTGATGCAGCCCCGTGTAGATCACCTCGAAGCCGGCGTCGCGTAGCGCGCGGGCGATGATCTTGGCGCCGCGATCGTGACCGTCGAGGCCGGGCTTGGCAACCAGGATGCGCAGTACTTTGTCGGGCATGGGGGTTCTCTCTTTTCTCGGAAGATCGGCTCGAATCAGATCCAGGCCGGGTCGCGGTAGACGCCGAAGACCTCGCGGTAGATGTCGGAGATCTCGCCCACGGTGCAGCCGGCCTTGACCGCGTCCACCAGCGGCGGCATCAGGTTGGCCGTACCGCGCGCAGCCTCCGTCACCTCGGCCAGGGCCGCGCGCACCCGCGCGGCGTCGCGGGACCGCTTGCGCCGGCGCACCTTGTCGGCCTGCTCGCGCTCGACGTCGGGGTCGATGCGCAGGATCTCCATCGGCGGCTCGTCGGCCATGGCGTACTTGTTGACGCCGACCATCACCTTCTCGCCCTGATCGAGCTGCTGCTGGTAGCGATAGGCCGCCTCGGCAATCTCCTTCTGCGGGTAACCGAGCTCGATGGCACGCACGATGCCGCCGAGCTCGTCGATCTTGCCGATGTACGCCATCGCCTCGCGCTCCATGCGCTCGGTCAGTGCCTCGACGGCGTAGCTGCCGCCGAGGGGATCGGCGATGTTGGTGACGCCGCTCTCCTCGGCGATGATCTGCTGCGTGCGCAGGGCGACCAACACCGCCTGCTCGCTCGGCAGCGCCAG
>CAZYMF010000206.1:0-8652 GCA_964648215.1 uncultured Binatia bacterium (SeqCode)
CGCAAGGCGGGCAGCGGAAATACGCAGCCGGGATCTTCTTGCGCGTCCCGGGAATCGTAGCCGAAATGAGAGATGCGCAGCTCGGAGGCATCGGTGTTAGTCGGAATCTCGCGATGGGAGGTGTCGTTCTGGAAGTGGAACGGCTCCTGATCGGAGCGGTAGATCCCGCCGGAAGCGATCAGGGCGATGCGACACTGCGCCAGCGGCCGCCGCAGCGGCGCCCACGGCGGCGGCTCGGTCTCCGGATCGTTCTCGACCCAGCGATACGGCGCCTGCGTCGCGTAGAGGGCGCGGGTGCGATCGATGTAGCGGACGACGTCGGCGGGGATGGCGGCGGGATCCATGCCGCGAAGATAGCATCAATGACCCGGCGGGTCAGGCGTCCGCAACCGAAATGAGAAACAGTCGTCACGAAGCCGCTGGCCTCGCCCGAGATACACGAAAACGACCCGGAGGCGCCGGCTCTTCCGCATTCTTGTTTGGGTCCATCAGTGTGGCCGAACGCTTGAGCTCACGCGCAGCGGGCACGATGCCCCGTTTCAACTCACCGGACTCGCTGCCCGCGGCGCGTACGTCGTGCGCGTGAGCCGCGCGCGTGCTCTTGCGCGTCGGCTCCATGCTGTTGTTCGGCCTTCGTCCGGTTCACCCGTGCGCACGCTTCAGCCAGTAACCTGGGCGCCGGCTCTGGTGCGCCACGGCTACGACGAAGATCTGATCCATTTCAATCGAGTAGAGGAGCGTGAACGGAAAGCCGGCGACCAGTCGTTTTCGGACGTCACCCCGCCAGACCGGCCCGGCCTCTGGGGACGAAACAATCCGCTGACTCGCCTGCTCAACCGCGTTGAGGAAGTCCCACCCGAGGCCCACTGATCTCGCCTCGTAGTACGAGGCCGACTCCAGCATCTCTTCGAGCGCCTCCGCGTGAAAGACGACATTCATTTGCGAAGCGCATTGCGCGCTCGCGCAAAGGCTTCGTCTGCAGGCACGCCTCGCACCTTACCAGACCGCAGTTCTTCGAGCCGACGTTCGGCCTCAGCGAGCCAGAGCGCTTCGACATCTGGGTCAACGTCCTTGTCCAAGCTGGCGATCAGATCCTGAGCGAGCCGAACCCGTTCCCGCTCGGGCAACTTGAGTGCGCTGGCCACGATCTCCTCAAAACGAGCATCCATTCGCCAAGTCCTCCAACTCCACAATGATAACAGATCATGTCGACGCCGCCGAACGCCTGCGTTGAGCCGCGGCGCAGGATGCTCGCGATATGCCACCGAAGCCCATGCCGTCGGCTCGAACGCTTTGTTCGGTATCGCTCACCTCGATGACCTAGATGCTGCCTGCGGCTGCTTCATCGCCTGCGGCTTCCATGCCTTCACACATTCTCTCAAGTGGTCGTCATAGGCCTGAGGATGCCAATCGGTCGAACCGGGTATTAGGCGAAACGGTAGAAAAAGCCACCCCGAATATGTTGTGACAGGCCAGTCGCAGGAGAACGTGTCACCGGCCTCGGTGACGAAGTGCACTCCGAGGTCGCGGTGTACAAACAAGGGAAAAAGACCAAGCGTGAGAACAAACAGCCCGCCGTCCCATGCTTCGCTATCGGCGTCCGCACTGGGCGGTCGTGGCTGCTCGAGCAGCTCGAAGCGAATGGCGGTGGCGCTGTGGTCTTCATCAAGATAGCCGACGCTCGCGAAGCCACCGGATCGACGGAGGTGCTGGACAGCAAACTCGACCCTGTCACGCTCAAGTGCCCACGGCCATGGGGCAGGTTCGTCAGGGTCGGGTCGGCGGGTCACAAGGTCGATGTTAGGACCTAATTCCAATTTGGCAGGCTCTGTGGGTGTGCGATCGACGGAAAGGACGGTAATCGACGAGAACGCATGCTGTAGCTGCGGGCGTGAACAGGCAGGAAGAGCGGCCGGCGCAGCCAGCGTGAATAAGATCATTGCGGTCTTCATTTGCGACAGGCCCCGCAAGCCGAACTACTCACTTACCCGATTTATGCGTACTAACTGACTCGTCAACCCACGCCAGCTCCGGCTTCTCTTGGGGCAACCGCGTTACCGACAGAAGGATCGCAATCCGTCTTATGTTCAACGACTTGTCTCGGAAGACTATCCCGGTGGCGTGGAACATTCCACACTCCGCTTGGCTTCGTATCACACGAACTGCTTGCCCGCCAGGAGACGGTCGGCCGGGCTCTCCACTCCTCGACCCCCGCGATTGAGCACGTGCGTGTAGATCATCGTCGTCTTCACGTCGCGATGACCCAGCAGCTCCTGCACCGTGCGAATGTCGTAACCTGCCTCGAGCAGGTGCGTCGCGAAGCAACGCTCCGGAGAGTGTGCGGCCCTACGGGCTTCGTCATCCCCACTTTGCGAGCCGCGCTGCGGATCGCTTTCTTGTCGCTTTCTGCAACACCGACTCGTGCACGTGATGCCGCAAGCGCCGCCCGCAGCGCGGGTCCGCTGAGATCTTCGAGGCGGGGAAGACCCACTGCCAACTCCACTCCCGATCCGCGTTCGGATACTTCGCCGCCAGCGCGTCCGGCAAGAGCACGTGGCCGTATCCCTGCCGCAGGTCGGCCTCGTGAAGCCGCCGCACTCGCGCCAGATGCTGGGTCAAGGGATCCTTGACCGCAGCCGGCAACATCGTCACCCGATCCTTGCTGCCCTTTCCCTCGCGCACGACAATTTCGTTGCGCGAAAACTCGATGTCCTTCACCCGCAACCGCAAGCACTCGAACAGCCTCAGGCCCGAGCCGTACAAGAGCGTCCCCATGATCCACGACACCCCCGCGAGGGCACCCAAGAGCGCATCGACCTCCGCGCGCGTCAACACCACCGGCAGACGGCGCGGACGACGCGCCCGCACGATATCGTCGAGCCACCCTGGATCGCGGCCCAGAAGCTCGCGATAGAGAAACAGCAGCGCCGCCAAGGCCTGGTCCTGCGTCGAAGCGCTGACACGACGGCGAACCGCCAGGGCAAGCCTCGCGACCGTGCCGCACCCCGCGCGGCCGAAACCGCTAGAGTGAACACCAGCTAACCTTCTGGGGCCTTGTCGCTGCGCCGCCGCATGACATTTCCCCGCCACCGCACTATGGTTTCCAACCATGAGCTATCGACCTTCGACCATCGACCATCGACTCTCTTCAGGAGCCTCAAGATGAATCGTGACCTCGTACAGGCCTTCATGGCCCGCTTCATGGAAATGGCCTCGGGCGCGGCCGTGCTCGGCATCGTCGGCGTCGGCGATCGCACGGGCCTGTTCGTCAAGATGGCCGGGCAGGGCCCGCTGACGCTGGCGCAGATCGTCGAGCGCACCGGGCTGCAGGAGCGCTACCTGCGTGAGGCGCTCTCCTCGCTCGCCGCGGCGCAGATCCTGCGCTACGACCCGACGGCGGAGACCTTCGAGCTGCCCGACGAGCACGCCGCCTGTCTCGCCGATGAGCGCAGCCCGTACTTCCTCGCCGGGTGGACGCAGGTGCTGCCGGCGCTGATGCGCGCCATTCCCGGCGTCGCCCGCGCCTGTCGCGAGGGCGGCGGCGTGCCCTACTCCGAGTTCGGCGAGGACATGGTCGCCGGCATCGATCGCTCCAACAGCCCGGGCATGCGCATTCTGCTGACGCGCAAGTGGCTGCCGGCGATGCCCGACGTCGTCAAGCGGCTGCAGGACGGTATCCGCGTCGCCGATGTCGGCTGCGGCTCCGGCACCTCCACCATCACCATGGCCAAGGCCTATCCGAGCTCGCGGGTGATCGGCTACGACGTCGATCCCACCTCGATCGCGCGCGCCCGCGCGGCCGCGCACAGCGAGGGCATCACCAACGCCCAGTTCGAGCAGGTCGGCGCCGAGTCGCTGCCGATCGAGACGCCCTTCGACCTCGTCACCGCGTTCGACGTCATTCACGACACCGTCAACCCGCGCGCGGTCCTGCGCCGCATTCGCCAGGCGCTGCACGCCGACGGCACCTTCTTCATGGTCGAGCCCTTCGCCGCCGACCGGCTGGAGGACAACCTCCACTCCGGCGGCGCGTTGCTCTACGCGATGAGCACGCTGCACTGCATGACCGTGTCGCTCGCTCACGGCGGCGAGGGTCTGGGAAGCGCGTGGGGCGCCAAGCGCGCCGAGGAGCTGTGCCGCGAGGCGGGGTTCCGTCACTTCCGCCGGCTGGAGGTCATGAACCCGTTCAACGCCTTCTACGAGATCCGGCCGTAGGAGGTGGCCGGAAGAAGAGACGAACCACCGAGGCACAGAGTGCACAGAGAAAGACCACGGAGGGCGGAGATAAGGCCGAAGGTGCCGCGCTACGGACGCGGCCGCAGAACGGGATTGAAGCCGCGGCCGAGTTTTGACAGACTGCAACCATGCGGGCTCTGGTGATCTCGGCGTTGGCGGCGTTGCTGATGGTGACGGCTGCGGGCTGCTCGGGCGGCAGCGAGAGCGGCTCGCCGGCAACGACGACGAACGCGCAGATCGCGTCGAACGGACCGACACCACCCTTTCGCAACCTCGGCAAGCGCGAGGAGTCCAACCTGCCGCCGCCGCCGAAGCAGCCGAGGTGAGGCGGCGCCTTGGCCCCGCCCACCGGCGGGCGCGATCTATTTCGGCGTCGGGGCGTGTTGCGGCGCCGGGAGACGGGGATCGGTGATGCGAATGGTCTTGCCCTCCCTCCTCACCACGTAGCCGCGCCGTTCAACCTCCGCGAGGAACAGGCGTTGGGCCTCCTCCACGGTGACCCGGTGGTCGAGCTTGAGATCGATGCGCTCCGCGCCGACGCCTCTGAGGATGTAGTGCGTCCGGGTCAGGTCGGCGAAGACCTTTGCCAGGAGCGGGATCGGCATTTGCTCGAAGTTGGGCTTGATGAACTTCGTTTTGTCCGGGTGCGCCCGGGCTCCGGATTCCGCGGCGGCATCGTGGGAGCCGGCTCGCACCGCTGTCGAGCAAGCGGGCAGAGCACAGAGCAGCAGCAGGACCAGGAGCGGGCAGAGAGAAAGGGCGTGCGCGAACGACGATCGCGTCGTCTGGACGAGACTCGTAGAGCTCATAGAGTCGCGAACATACGGCGATCCGGCAATCCGGCGCAACCACCCGTCGGGAGGCGATCGTTGTCGCCGCCGCCGCGACCCGGTCGTCAGTGCCGCCGCAGGCGCAAACGCAGGAGCCGAGTGCCGCGCCGGCCCCTCGTGCTGCTCGGTCATCGCGGCCGTTGCGTAGCATGAGAGGAGACGGCACCGGCAGGATGCCAGTGCCCCCGGGGTTGAAGTGCGTCGGGGGCACAGACTTCCAGCCCGTGCTCGTGCGACAGCGACGAGTCCGGGCTTGACTCCTCCCGGTGGCGGCGGAACAACGCTCGGGGCGAGATGGGGTATGCGAATTGAGGGGTAGAGCACGAGCCGGGCGAGGCTGCGCTGACGGAACCTCGCCTCGCTTGCGTCTGTGGGAGCTGCTGTTGACGGTCGGCATCGCCGTGCTGTTGTCGGCGGGCGGCCCGTCACGGGCGCTGGGAGCCGCGGCTCCGCGCACCCACTACGACGTCCGGGCCGCGCTCTCGGCCGCGGCGCCGCAGCTCAGCGGTACCGTCGGTATCGACTTCACCAATCCCACCGCGAAGCCGCTCGACGAGGTATATCTCTTCCTGTTTCCCAACCGCTTCGCCCGACCCGATGCGGGCGTCAACGATTTCAATCGTCCGTTCGTGTACCCGGAGCAGGACTTCGACCCGGGGTCGATGGCCATCGAAGAGGCGCGCGACGGCGACACCCTCGCCCTGTTGCAACGGGTCGCTCACCCGGGGCTTCCCGACGGCACGCTGATGCGGATGCCGATCGCGCCGCTGCCGCCGGGTGCGACGCGCCGGCTCACCTTGCGCTTTCGCACCATCGTGCCCTATCGCTTCGGCACCTTCGGGCACTTCGAGGGCCAGATCACCGCCGTCGGCGGCTGGTATCCCTACCTGGCGGCGGTCGACGCGGACGGCAACTGGCTGCTCGATGAGCCGCCGCCGCTGGCGGATTTCGCCGTTCACCTGACGAACGGCTCCGGGCTCGAGGGGGTTCTCAACGGCCGGCAATTCGCGCGCGAACAGACGGTGGCGGCCGAGCTGCCCGCGGTGCACTACCTGTCGCTGGTGGCGGCGCCGCAGCTGCTGCGCTCGGAGACCGCGGTGGACGGAACCCGGGTGGTGTTCTTCCATCGCCCGAAGCACCGTGCCTCGCGCATCAGCAACGAGCCGCCGCGAACCGAGCTCATGCTCGCCACGCTGCGCGGGATCCTCGAGCAGCGACCGCCAGTCGTGCCGCCGCCGCCGGCCGAGCTGACCGTGGTCGAGGCGCCGTTGCGCCTGGACCTCACCGCTCCCGGCGAGGGCGAGGTCGTGGTTTCCGACCGTGCCCTGGAGGTGAACTGGTTGCTGCGACCGTTCCACGAGCTGCAGATCGCCCAGGCCGTCTATGCCGAGCTGATGCGGCCGGTGCTGGCCGCACGCGAGCCGGCCGGCGACTATGGCTGGGTGAGCGAAGGTCTGTCGCGGATCGCGGCCGACCGCTTCTTCGCCCGCACCCGCGCCGGCACGCGCAGCGTCCACGACTGGATCGAGCTGTTCAACATCTTCGCCATCGTCGATCGCTTCGAGAGCGTACCCAAGATCCCTTTCGTCGATGCCTTCTTCGAGCGCTCGCGCATTGCCGATCCGCTGCACGCTCGCATCGACACCTTCAACAACTCCTGGCCCCCCGGCCGCGTCATTCTGGGGAAGCTCCGCGCCGAGATCGGGGCCGACGAGCTCGCACGCGTCGTGAATCGCTGTCTCGCCGCGACCATCCCGTTCCGGGCCTGCGCCGGCCGCACCACCGGCCGCGACCTCGACTGGCTCTTCGCCGAGTGGCGGCAGCCCTATCCCGACATCGACTACCGCTTCGAGTCCGTCGACCTGAACCAGCCGATCGCGCCGGGGAATCGATGGCGCCAGACGCTCACGATCCAGCGGGTCTCCTCGCGGCCGATCCGGGAGCCGGTCACCGTTCGCCTGCGCAGCATCGGCGGGCGCGACGTCGATCTGCGCTGGAACGGGCGCGGCGACGTGGGCCATCTGTCCACCGAGACGAAGAGCCGTGTCGGCCAGGCGGTGATCGACCCGACGCGCCGGCTGATCGAGGACACGCGCGCCGACAACGCGTCGCCGCCGAGCCGGCAGGTGGTTCTCGACACCGCCGAGGTCGAGATCAGCTCCACGGAGTTCGGCATCTCCGGCCTGGTGGTCGGGCGCGACCGTTACGACTACCGCAGGGACCTGGCGGCGGCGGGCTTCTACACCAACCGCAGCATCGGCGTCACCGCCGGCGCGCGCTGGCACTGGGGCGCGCCGGTCGACGCCACCACCTATCGCCAGAATCTCTACGCTTTCTACGGTTTCCAGTCCCTCAACGGCAGCTTCACCGACGCGCGCCGGCCGACGGTGCGCACGCCCGGGCAGAACGCCTCGTTGGGGGTGCGCTACGCCTACAGCAACGTCTTCGCCTACGACAATCCGACCGACGAGAGACACGTCGGCCTCTTCGCCGACTGGTACGACCGCGGCCTCGGCGGCGACTACGACTACGCCGACTGGGGTTACAGCCTCGTGGGCACGCACCCGCTCGGGAGCTATCGCACCATCGGCGCGTTGCAGGTGTTCAACGGCTTCAGCCATCCTTTTGGAAGCAGCGTGGTCCCGAACCAGGGCCAGTACAGCCTGGGCGGCTCGCGCTCGATCCGCGGCATCGGCGCCGAGGACGAGCTCGGCCGCAACATCTTCGTCGTCCGCGCCGAGGTGCGGCGCGACATCTATCCCGAGCTCGACCTCAACCTGTTCGACACCCTGATCCTGCGGCGCGGGCAGCTGCGGCTGTTCGCCGACAGCGGGCGGGTGAGCAACTCGGCGGGCCGCGTCTACGATCCCTCCGGCTACGCCGTCGGCCTCGGCACCGGCATCGCCGCCGTCTACGACTTCCTCGGCTTCTTTCCCGCCGTCGCCTACCTCGAGATCGCCACGCGCGTCGACGATGCCCACAAGGCGGGTGACGTGCAGGTGCTCTTCGGGACGCGGCAGGCGTTCTAGGGAACATGGCTCCGCATGGGCACCGCGGATTCACTCGCGGCCGTCGCGTGCGAGCACCGAACGTCTCCTGCGGGGCTCCGCCCCTGGGCTCGTGAACGCCGGCGGCGACCTCTGGGCTGTGCAGGTTGGCCGCCGCGTAATTCTTCGACAAGATCGAGCCGCTTCCAGTTCCGTCATCCCGGCAATCTTCAGGCCGGGATCCATCCGGATGAAGGGCCGCGACCTCGCACCTCCGACCTCTTCTCTTTTCTTCTCTGCCGGGCATCCGACTCCAACAGCAGGTCGAGGGATAGACCGTCCTGCGTTTCCGGCGAGGCTTCCAAGCCGCGGCCCATTGCCCGGCTCCGGGGCGCGGAGAAGGGAGTGTGAGGGAAGGACCAGCGCCCCTCTGGTCCTTCCCTCGCCGGGGCGCAGGGGCGAAGCCCCGCAACCGGCGCGGCGGAGTTACTCGCAGCCGTTGCGTGTGAGCACGACAAGTCTCCTGCGGGGCTCCGCCCCTGCACCCACGAGGGAGAAACCGAAAGGCGCGGTTTCCCCCTCGAGCTCCCCCTTCGCGC
>CAZYMF010000207.1:0-8589 GCA_964648215.1 uncultured Binatia bacterium (SeqCode)
CATGTCGCGGTAGTACTCGGCGATGGTGATGCCGGTGTAGATCGACGCCTCGCGCGCCGCCACCGGCATGTTGGAGGTGTTGGCGACCAGCACCGTGCGCTCGACCAGCGGCCGACCGGTGCGCGGATCTTCGAGACGCGGCAGGTCGGTGAGCACCCCGGTCATCTCGTTGCCGCGCTCGCCGCAGCCGATGTAGACGATGATCTGCGCATCCGCCCATTTCGCCAGGTTGTTCTGGGTGACAGTCTTGCCGGTACCGAAGCCGCCGGGAATGGCGGCGGTGCCGCCGCGGGCGAGCGGGAAGAAGGCGTCGATCACCCGCTGCCCGGTGAGCATGGGGACAGCCGGCGGGCGGCGCTCGCGACAGGGTCGCGGCCTGCGCACCGGCCAGCGATGAAAGAGGTGGAGCTCGCGGCTGCCGCCCCCCGTGTCGACCCGGGCCACCGGATCCTCCAGAGTGTAGCCGCCGGCGGCGGCAATCCAGGTCAGCGCTCCCGCGACGCCCGGCGGCACCAGGACGCGATGCTCGATGAGCTCGGTCTCCTTGACCACGCCGAGAACCTCGCCGCCGCCAACCCGGGCGCCGCTCTGCAGGCTCGGGGTAAACTCCCAGCGCTGACGGCGATCGAGCGCGGCGACGCTGGTTCCGCGCTGGATGAAATCGCCGCTGCACGCGGCCAGCGCCTCGAGCGGTCGCTGGATGCCGTCGAAGATGTGCCCCAACAGCCCGGGGCCGAGCTCGACCGACAGCGGCAGCCCGGTGGCGTACAGCGGCGCCCCCGGCCGCAGATCGGTCGTGTCTTCGTACACCTGAACGGTAACCCGGGTCTCGAGCAGACCGATCACCTCGCCGATCAAGCGCTGCTCGCCGACGCCGACGAGCTCGGACATCCCGATCGAGCGCCGGGTCTCGGCGTGCACCACCGGCCCGTTGATTCCCGTCACTCGGCCGACGATGTCATCTGTCGCGCTGGTTGCCATCGCCGCTCATCGTTTCGTCTCGTCGCCAAAGAGCAGCTCGCCCAGATCGTGCCGCAGCTGATCCTGCTGCCGGCGCAAGCGCGCCTCGAAGGAGTTGTCGAAGCGCAGGCGGCCGTCCTCGGTCTCCACGATCACGCCCCCGCCCGGAACCGAGTCGGCCTCGAGCACCGGCTGCAGGCGATCGGCCTCGGCGATGCCGCGGAGCGCCTCCGCGAGTCGGGGGGCGTATTCCGCCGGGGCTCGGATGCGCAGCGGCCCCGCGGGGAGGACGGCGACCGCCTCGGCGATCAGACGGCGCAGGATGCCGACGGCATCGGGTGAGTCGGCAAAGCCGGCGATCTGCGCCCGGGCCCGGTCGATGGCCTCGCGGATCAGCGCGTCGCGGGCCTGCAGCCACTCCTTGCGGCCCTCCGCGTCCGCCGTCGCCAACCGGCGAGCCGCGCGCCGTCTCCCGCGCGCCTCGCCCTCGGCTCGGGCCTCGGACAGTACCCGCTCGGCTTCGGCCTGTGCAGCGGCCTGTTTTCGCCGTATCCGCGCCTCGGTGTCCGCTTCGAGCTGGGCCACCTCGGCCGCTGATTGCTCGCCGATCAAGGCCGCCAACTGCGCCGCTTCGGAGCCTCCCACGCTGCCTTTGGGAAGGTTCACAGGTGCACCCCCAGAACTCGCTGGACGAAGCTCTCGGCCGGGCTCTGCCCGAGCGGCTCGCCCATTCCGGGGATCTCGAGTACGAGCGGGCCGTTGGCGTCGAGAATGACCATGTCGAGATAGTCGCGCACGCTGTCGGCGACCCCCTGCGTCACCAGCAGCAGGTGCGGCTGCGCCACCGGCCCGCCGCTCTCGCGCACCTCCCGCACCACGGCGTCGATCGCCGCGCGGGCCTCGTCTCCCGTCCGCACGGCACTCCCGGGCACGCCGCCGAGGGCAAACGCCAGCACGGTATCGCGATCGCCCAGCACCTGAATCGGATGGGGCACGACAACTCCATTCAACCGAGGCGAGCCAGGATCATGATCGAGATGATGAGCCCGTAGATCGCGATGCCCTCGGCCAGACCGACGAAGATCAGCGCGCGTCCCGCCACCTCCGGCCGCTCGCCTATCGCCGCCAGGGCCGCCGAGCCGACGTGGCCTACGGCGTAGGCGGCGCCGAGCGCGCCGAGGCCCGTCGAAGCCGCCGCGGCAATGAACCCCCACATCATCACCAGGTCGGGCACGGCCGGCCCCGACCCCGACCCCGCCGGCTCCGCGGCGGGCGCCACGCGTGCCCACATCGCCAGCAGAGCCGTGGCCGCCACCGCCGTGAGAACGACGTTGAAGACGACAAACCAGCGCACTGCGCGGCTCGTGCGTCGCCCGCCGGGCCCCGTGGTCGCGGGCGCCGGCTCGCTCGGGTTCGTTCCTTCGAGATCCCGCATGGGGTCCTCCTCTCCTGCTCAGGGGCTCAGGGGCGCAGCGGCGAGGCGACGATCCGCAGAGGGCGATACTCCTCGCCGCCACCGCTGTAGAACTTGCTGAAAAATTCGTAGTACTCGAGACGAATGCTCTGGATGGCAACGATCAATCCCTCGAGCGCGATGATCACCGCATTGCCGACCACGAGGACCAGCGCCGCGCCGACGGTGCCGCCGCCGGTTCGGCTCACGGCGTCGGCGACGCTGAAGGTGGCCAGGAACAGGCCGGCGTGGCTGAGGGCAAAGGCCGCCAGTCGAATGAAGGTGGCGGTATTGGAGATGGCGCTGACAATCGTGTCGAGCACCTCGACCACCGACTGCACGACGAGCGCGAACACCTCGTTCACCTGCGGCCACTCACGGGTGCGCACACCCTTCACCACGACGAGGAACGGCTCCTTCAAGAAGATCAGGGCCAGCGGCACGGAGAGCCACAACAGCCCGGTCCCGAGCGTGACGGCACCGGGCCCGACGGTCAGGCGGCGGACGAACAACCCCACCGCGATCCAGTAGGCGAGGGCGCCGAGCAGACCGTTGCGTTCGCCGAGCGCGGCAAGGTCGCGGCGCCGCACGGCATTGAACACGTTCAGGCTCATGCCGAGGCTGAGAAACCCGATGCCGAAGAGGATGGCGGTGGTCATCAGCGTCGCCATGTCGTCCATCGGTCGGAGCCACAGCGCCGGCAGCCAGCGCTCGACGCCGAAGATGCTGCCATAGAGCAGTCCGAAGACGGCGGCGAACACGCCGCACTCCATCAGGATGACGGCGTAGTCGCGGTAGCGGAACATGTGGCGGTAGATGAAGTAGCCGATGGCGAACAGCACCAGGCCGTGGCCGACGTCGCCGAACATGAACCCGAACATGGTCAGGAAACCGAGCGCGACGACGGCGGTCGGCTCGACCTCGCCGTAGCGCGGTAGACCGTAGGCGCGCAGCAGGCGTTCGAAGGGGCGAATGAGCACCGGGTTGTGCAGCAGGATCGGCACCGGGATGCCGCCCCCGCGCACGCCCTCCATCTCGGCCGGGCTGGTCCACTGCATCACGCAACGATTGCCGACCGCCTTGTGGACGGCCTGCTCGAGCGGCTCGGCCAGCACGGCCGGCACCCAGCCGGAGATCAGGGCGGTGCGGTCGGAGTGACCCATCAGACCGCGCGCCTGCACCAGCAGGCGCTCCCGTGCCGTCGACACGCGCAACACCTGCAGCTCCGGCGCCAGCCGTCGAGCGATCTGCTCGCGCTCCCGTTCGAGAGCCGCCACTGCCTGCCGTTGCGCGTCGCGCTGCGCCGCCACCTGGGCGATGCCCTCCTCGGGGGTGCCGGTGAGCTGGGCAGGCAGCGGCAAGGGCTCGAACTGCGCGCTGCGCAGGGCGCGCTCGAGCACCTGGCGGTCGCGCTGCGGGCACAGCGCGGTGACCAGCACCCGCCCGTCGGGCCCGATCTCCGACGCCGGCAGAATCATCGACACGATGCGCTCGAGACTCTCGCGCAGTCGCGGCAGGTTGCGCGCCGGCAACATCCCGGACGAAAGGTGCACGTAGTGCAGCCGCCGCAGATCTTCGAGCCGGAAGCCGAGCGGCGCCAGCGCCTGCAACGTCTGCAGCAGATTGGTGCTTCGTTGGTCCCCTTCGCCGGCCTGCCGCAACCTCTGCCGCAACGATGCCACCTCGCCGGCGATCTCCTTCACCCGCAGCTCGACGGCGTGGAGGTCGGCGGCCTCCACCGCCGCGCCGACCGCCTCGGAATCGGGTGCGCCCACGCCCAGCACCTGGGCGACGTCGTCGAGCTCGCTCGCGATCCGATCGAGACGAGCAACCTCTTCCCCGACGTCGTATGGCTGAATCGCCGCATCTCCACCCGCCAGGTCCCGCACGTCGAGAAGATGCAGCACGCCGACGCCGGCAATGGCGCGGCTGGCAGCCTCCAGGTCCGCCGCCAGAACCGCCAGCGTGAGGTGACGCATGGGCTCGGGGCTCAACACGGCTGCTTCGCTCCTTCAGTGGCGCACCGTCGCCAGGCGATCGAACACCTCGGCCGCCGGCACACCCATACCCTTGGCGGCCAGCAGTGCCCCGAGGTCGCGGATCTCGATCTCCTGGGCGAGCAGGAATCCCAGCGGAACGCCGACGTGGAACGGGTAGCCGATCAGCTCCCGCTCCACCTGCCTCGCCAGGAAGCGCCACAGCGGCGTTGCCGACGTCTCCGCGCCACCGCGAGCGACACCCGCCAACAGGGGCGCGTACGGCGTGCGGGCCAGTACCGTCTCCCAGGGCTCCTCGCGGCCTTCCGCGAGCCGCCGCCGCACCTGGGGAGTCAGCCAGCGGCCCTGGCGCAGTGTGTAGTTGAGGATTTCCTCGGGAGACAGGCCGAGGGCGTCGCGGTAGCGGGCAATCCATTCGAGGTTGAGGATGTCGAACAGTATGCCCAGCAGATGGCGAGCGCGCGCCGCGTCCGCCGTCGCCAGGTTGCCGGCAGCCGCCCACAGCCGCTCGTAGTAGTCCAGCTCCAGCGCCACCTCGACGGCGAACGGCCCGGCCTCGTCGAGCCGGTGGAGGGCGCCGCGGAACGCCGCCGCGTACGGAGTTCCCGCCAGCCGCTCCGCCATTGCACTGGCGTCGCTCGAAGCGGCCAGGCGGCGGAGATCGACGGTGGCGATCCTGCCCAGATCGCACACGTGCGGAGCGATCGCTTCCCACGGCAGGCCGCGGTGAACGGCACGCAGCACCAGCTTCAGGCCTTCGAGCTCGTGGCGCAGCAGGAAGGCCCGCACCAAGGATCGCTCCGGCTCCGACAGCCACGGCAACAACGAGCGCCCGACGACGAGCAGCCGTTGCAGCAAGCCCGAGCCGGGCGCCGACTCGTAGGCGGTGCGCGCGACCGCCTCCCGCAACAGCGGCTCCGACGGGAAGGTGTACAGCGCCTCCAGGCCGTGGCGACCGAGCAGCGAGGGCAGCAGCGCTCGCACCCGGGCGTTGACCGCCGCGTATCGGCGCAGGTCGCCCATCATCCCCGCCCACCCGCGCCACTGACGGCGGCCGGCGGCGCCGAGCTGGCCTTCGCACTCCGCTCGGTCGCCTCGGTGCCGAGCAGCGCGCCCACGACGAGAGCAGCCGCCCGCTCCAGTTGTGGCTGTGCCCGCTGTTGCTGGGCGACAATGCCCGCGTGCGCCTCGCTCGCGATCTGCCGGGCCTTGAGCTCGGCCGCGGCGATCAGCTTGTCCTCCTCCGCGCGCGCGGTCGCCTCGCATGCCGCCTGGGCCTGGCGCACCGTGCGGCGCGCTTCGTCGTCCGCCTGTTGCAGCCGGCGGGCACTTTCCTGCCGCACAGCGTCGAGCTGCGCGCGCGCATCGGCTTCGGCCGCCAGGATCACTCGTAGCTGCTGCAGCACGGCGCCACCGAAGGGGCAGAGTTGCAAGCCGTCGGCCAAGGCGCCCACCGGTGTCCGCCGGTCACGCCAGTGCACTGTTTCTCAGCGTTTGGAGCGCGGATGCCCGGTTGCGCATCTCTGCGAAACGATCTCCAGGCCTCAGCAACTCTGGCTGGGGGAGAGCTCCGTTGGCGCCGGCGCCGCGTCGACGACCGGCGGGCGTCGTGAGGGGCCGGCGTCGAAATCGAGCGGTACCCACACGCGGAAGGTGGAGCCTCGCCCCGGCTCGCTCTCCACGACGATCGTCCCGCCCAGCATGGTGACGAAACGCCAGGCAATGTGCAGTCCCAAGCCGGCACCGCCGTAGCGGCGCGTCGGCGAGCTGTCGGCCTGGCGGAAGGGCTCGAAGATGATGGGCAGGGCCTCCGGGTCGATGCCGATGCCGGTATCGCTGACGGAGACCTCGACGCCACCGTCGATCTCATGCGCCGCGGCCGTCACCCGACCTCGATCGGTGAACTTGACGGCATTGGTGAGGAGATTCTTGAGAACGATTTTGAGCTTGGTGCCGTCGCTGCGCAGCACCGGCAGCGCCGGATCGACTCGGTACTCGAAGTCGACCTCGGTCTTGGGCCACCGCTCGCGCACCTCGGCACCGGCCTCGGTAATCAGCTCGCGCAGATCCACGGCCTGGACGTCGAGGGAGAGCAGCCCCGCCTGCAGATGGTTGAGGTCGAGCGTCGCGTTGATCAGGTCGAGAAGCTCGGCGGTGCTCTTCTGGATGCGACGCAGGCCGTCGGCCTGCTCCTCGTTGACTGTCCCGAAGACGCCTTCGAGCAGCAGCTCGTCGTAGCCCATGATGATGTTCAACGGCGTGCGCAGCTCGTGCGACATGGTCGCCACGAAGTCGGCCTTCAGTCGATCGGCCCGTTTGAGCTGTTCGACCAGACGCGTGTTCTCCATCGCCAGAGAGGCGGTCTGGGCAATGCCGCGGAAGATGCGGCGTTGCTGCCCGCTGAATCTCTGCGGCTCGCGGTTGCCCGCAACCAGGATTCCGACGACGTCGTCACCTCGCCGCAAGGCCGTGTACAGCGCGTTGGTCACCCCACACCCGCGTTGCGCATCGAGAAGGCCGGCATCGCCGCCAATGGGCGTCCCCACCTCGACGATGTCATCGGTTTCCAGCCGTGGCAGCGGCAAGATCTTTGCCGGCCACGCCAATGAGTGCAGCGTCTCCTCTTGCGTGGGCGAGTATCCATACGTCGAGGCGGTCGCGAATCCCTGCTGCTGCGGCTGCCAGATCAGCACGTGGCTCGCCGACGCGCCCAGCGCCTCGACCACCAGGCGGCACAGGCGATCGAGCAACGCCGGCGTGCTGACGACCGAGATCAGCGCGCGCCCCACCTGCGCCAACGCCGCGGCCACCCGCGCCTCCTCCTGTGCGGCCCGGTAGAGCTCCGCGGCCTCGATGGCCACGGCCAGCTGTCGCCCGATGCCTTCGCACAAGGCGACCTGATCCGCGTCGAAAGGCGGCTTGCCGGCGGCGTTCGCCACCACCAGGGCGCCGAGATAGTGCTGGCGCACGCGTAGGGGGACCGCCAGGATCGAGTGTACGCCGAACGGCTCGTAGAACCGCTCCGGTATGCACCCGTGCGAGCGGACGTCGTTCAGCACCACGGTCTCGCCACGCTCGAGAATCGCCGCCGGCGGGTCCTGCCCGCGCACGATCAGCGCTTCGGTCGGCGCCACCAGCGCGGCGGGAATCCCGTAGTGAGCGCGCACGGCGACGACGCCCCGCTCGGCATCGACGCACAAGATCGCCACCCGGTCGCACGGCAGCACCTCGGCGGTTCGCCGCTGGACGCGATGCAGGAGCTCCCGCACGTCGAGTGTGCCGCTGATGTCGCGGGCCACCTCGAGCAGCTCGCGGTAGCGCTTCTCACTGGCGCGTAGCTCCAGCTGCGCACGCCGGCGTTCGCGCCGCCCCTCCGCCTCGCGCAGCTCGCGTGTCACCGCCGGCACCAGACGGCCGAGTCGATCCTTGCTCAGGTAGTCGTGCGCACCCGCCTTCATGGCGGCCACCGCGATCTCCTCGCCGATGGCTCCCGAGACGATGAGGATGGGCAGATCGAGCCCGCTCTGCTGCAGGACCTCGAGCGCGCGCGGCGCGCTGAAGCACGGCATGTCGTGGTCGGTGATGACGAGGTCCCACTCCTGCTCGCGCAAGGCCGCCATCATCGTATCGCTCGTCTCCACCCGACGGCAGCGGACCCGGAAGCCGCCGCGGTGCAGCTCGCGCAGAACCAGCTCCGCGTCGTCTGTGGAATCTT
The DNA here is from genome assembly GCA_964648215.1 of uncultured Binatia bacterium (SeqCode). GTDB lineage: Bacteria > Desulfobacterota > Binatia > HRBIN30 > JACQVA1 > CAZYMF01. The sequence continues at coordinate 8,126 of CAZYMF010000207.1, forward strand.
CGACCAGCAGCAGGCGCAGCGGTCGGGGTGCCGGTGAACCAGAAGAGCTGATCGCCGCCGTTTGGCTCTCGGGCGGAGGGAGCAATGTCTCACCGTCCTCCCAGGCCATCTCTTGCGCATTCGCATGCACGCCAATCGACAGAGCAAGGGATGCGCCAGCATCCCGACGGCAACGCGGCTTTCCCAACCGCCGGCTCGGGAAGGATTTTCGGCCCTGCCCCGGGCCGGGTTCGGCCGTCGCCGCCGGCCGCGCTTGCCGCTTCGTTGGCGCTCGGCAGCGGACCGTCACGTGACTGTCGCGAGGCTCCGTCGCTGCTCAGATCTTCACGAAGATGCGGCGGCGATAGAGAATCGCCATCAGGCCGAGCCAGAGCAGGCCATAGAGCACGGCATACGGCAGCGCCGCGTGAGCCCGGCTGGCCCCAGGGCAAGGAAGCAATGCGCCCCTTCCGTTCGGCGCCCGC
>CAZYMF010000208.1:0-8569 GCA_964648215.1 uncultured Binatia bacterium (SeqCode)
CACAAGGACGGGCACGTCCTCTGGGGCCGTCTCAGCGCCTCGCTGGTGCGGGATGTTGCCGGGGCACCGCGCTACGTCATCATTCAAGTGCACGACATCACCGCCCAACAGGCGGCCGTGGCGCAATTGCGCGAGAGCGAGCAGCGTTTCTTCGGCGCCTTTCACAGCGCGCCGAGCGGCATGGTGCTGGTGAGTCTCGACGGGCAGCCGCTGCAGGTCAATGCCGCCCTGTGCGAGATGCTGGGGTACACCGAGGAGGAGATGTTGGCGTTGCCGGTTGCCGAGATCATGCACCCCGACGACATGGGGGTGGCGCTGGTCGACCGCCAACGACTCGTCGACGGCGGGGTCAGGCGCTACCAGGCGGAACGCCGCTACTTTCACAAGTCCGGGCGCGTGGTGTGGACGCAGATGAGCGTGTCATTGGTGCGCGACGGTGACGGCAACCCGCTCTATCTCATCTCCCACCTCGAGGACATCACCGAGCGCAAGCAGGCCGAGCAAGCCCTGCGCGACAGCGAGGAGATGTTCCAGACCTTCATGCGCCACAGCCCGGCGGCGGCGTTCATGAAGGACGAGGAGGGGCGCTACCTCTACATCAACCCCGTCGTCGAGCGCCTTTTCCAGCGTCCCCCCGATCAGTGGGTCGGCAGAACCGATGCCGAGATCTGGCCCGGCCCGGTGTCGGAGGCGATTCGTCGCCACGACGTCGCCGTTCTCGCCTCGGGTCGCGCCATGGAGTTCGTCGAGACGATCCTGGACCCGGACGGCGAGCATCGCTGGCTGGCGCTCAAGTTCCCGGTGCGCGACACCCGTGGCCGCCGCGTGCTGGCCGGGATGTCGGTGGACGTCACCGAGCGCGAGAAGGCCAAGGAGATGCTGCGCAACTCGCATGGGGAGCTGGAGCAGCGCGTGCAGCAGCGCACTGCCGAGCTGGCGCAGGCCAACCGCCAGTTGCGGGAAGACATCGTGCAGCGGCGTCAGATGGAGGAGGCGCTGCGCCAGGACATCCTCGAACGCCAACGCTCGGCCGAAGAGATCGAGCAGCTCAGTACCCGCCTGCGAAACATCCTCGAAGGAGTCACCGACGGGTTCGTGGCCATCGACGGCCAGGGCCGCCTCGCCTACGTCAACCCCAGCGGCGCCAAGCTGTTGCGGATCGACCGCGAGAGCTGCATCGGCAGGAACGCGGAGCAAGTCCTTCCCGAGAGCCTCGGCACCCCATTTTACGATCAGTACCGCAAGGTCATGACCGAACGCCGTCCCGTCGATGTCGAAGCGTACTATCCCCCCCTCAATCGCTGGATCCATGCCCGTGCCTACCCATCGCCGGAGGGGATGTCGGTTCTCTTCGAGGACATCAGCGAACGGCATGCGCGCGAGGTCACCACCGTCAGCGACATCTTGCGCGCCCTCAACGCCCACGTCGCCGTCACCGACGCCTTTCCGGAGGTGGCCGCGGGCCTCAAGATGCTGGCCGCCTGCGACCATTCCAATGTCTCGTTTTTCGACGAGTCGTGCGAGTGGATGACGGTCATCGCGCTGTGCCCAGATCGGCGCACGGCCGGGGAGCTCCATCGCTACCCTCTGCTGGAGAGCCCGGCCCGCGCCGACATCCTCGCGGGGGAACCTCACATGGTGACCGACCTGGCGCGCGAGTTGGAGTTCAACGAAGTCCGCGTCCTCCACGAAGCGGGTTACCGCTCCCGTGTCAGCCTGCCGCTTCGTCGTCGCGATCAGGTGATCGGTATGCTGAACCTGGCGTGGCGTGGCGGCGACGGTTTCGACGCCCGACTGTTGCCGTTGCTCAGCCAGGTGGCCGACGCGGTGGCCCTCGCCGTCGAGAAGAGCCGGCTGTTCGAAGAGGTGCGTGGGAACCAAGAGCGACTGCGCGTTCTCTCCCGGCGACTCATGGAGGTGCAGGAGGCGGAGCGCCGCCTGTTGGCCAGTGAGCTTCACGACGAGGTCGGGCAGACGCTGACGGCGCTCCGGCTGTTGCTCGACGCCGTGGACCGCGTGGCGCCGCAGAGCCTACAGCCGCGCCTGAACGACGCGCAGAAACTCGCCGATGATCTGATCGAACGGGTTCGCCGGTTGTCCTTGGATCTGCGGCCGGCCATGCTCGACGATCTCGGGCTGTTGCCGGCCCTGCTCTGGCTGTTCGACCGCTACACGGCGCAAACCGGCGTCCGTGTCGAGTTCGCCCACAACGGGCTGTCGCAGCGCTTCTCCCCGGATGTGGAGACCGCCGCCTTTCGCATCGTGCAAGAGGCCCTCACCAATGTGGCGCGGCACGCCGAGGTGTCGCGGGTGACGGTGCACGCCTGGGCCGACCCCGATAGCCTGGAGGTTCAAATCAAAGATGAGGGAAGCGGCTTCGATGCCGACGTTGCGGTGTCCCGAGGGACGTCGAGCGGGCTGGCGGGAATGCGCGAGCGCGTGGTGCTTCTCGACGGCATCTTCTCCATAGAGTCGGCGCCGGGGAAGGGCGCCTGCGTCAGTGCCCACCTGCCGCTGCGACCGATCGTGAACGAGGCGGGCCGATGAGCATCCGGATCGTTCTGGCGGACGATCATGCCGTGGTCCGGCTGGGGTTGCGCGCGCTGCTCGAAGCGGAGCCCGATTTCGAGCTGCTGGGGGAGGCGGTCGACGGTCTGGACGTGTTGCCGATGGTCGAACGGCTGCGGCCGGAGGTGCTGGTGCTCGATCTGATGATGCCCGGCGTCAATGGCCTCGACGTCACCCGCGCCGTTGTCCAGCAGTGGCCCGAGACGAAGATCGTCATCCTGTCGATGCACGCCAACGAGGCGTACGTGTTCGACGCCCTGCGCAACGGCGCCTCGGCATACGTTCTCAAGGGCTCCCACGCCACCGATCTGGTGCAGGCCGTGCGCGAGGTCGCCGCCGGGCGGCGGTTCCTCAGCCCGCCCTTCTCCGAGCGCGCTCTCGACGTCTACGCTCGCAGCGCGGACCGAGCGACGCTCGACCTCTACGACACGCTCACCATCCGCGAGCGCGAGGTGTTTCACCTGGCCGCCGAGGGCCACAGCAGCGCCGAGATCGCCTCGCGCCTGTTCATCAGCCCGCGCACCGTGGAAACGCATCGCGCCAACCTGATGCGCAAGCTCGGGTTGCGCACCCAGACCGATCTGGTTCGCTACGCTCTGCGCCGCGGCATCGTGCATCTGGAAGAGTGACGAGCTAGCCGTCGACACCCCGGGGCTCCCGCCGTTCCCGCGAGGCTCACGGCCAAACACCTGCGGCCGTTGCTTTCGCGGTCCCGCACCTTCCGTCCGGTAGACTCCGCGACCATGGTTCGGAGCCAAAATGGAGGTGCTCGACGCGGTGGGCGTGCGACACTATGCGTCGCCATCGCGCTGGGACCGGGGCAAGCGGCACGCGGCGACTCTGTGGCGATCGACCTCGATACACCGGTCTACACGACTGCCAGCATCCATGGTCAGGACGGATGGTCGGGTGGCGGGGTCGCGTCGACCGATCCGATGGATCCGACCGTCGACGGCCACTGAATTCCACGGCGGCGCAGGGGGCCATCGAGAAGCCTAGCTTTGGGGGCGCGTCGCGCTGCCGCGAGCGCCAGTAGAGGGTCGTCCGACCTCCGAACGCCCGCTGCCGGCCGCGCCGAACGTTACCTCCTGAGCTACGCTGCGGATTGGAGTGGTTGGTCGTGCCCACGCGGCCCTCAGCGGCAAGACGCCGAGTCCGGCTGCGGCCTGCCACACTGCAGCGTATTGGCTGATCGATGTCAGTCAGGCCCGCTGCTGCCCGGACCTGCCAAGCAAATACTGCACTATGTAAAATTCGAGTGACACAAATTCAGTAGATCTACGAATGGACAGTTTCGCATGTTACGAGGTATGCGAACGTACACGCGGTGGGGTGTAGGGGATGCGCACGGAGAATCCATTGGAAGCAAAAGGGGATATCCATGAAGCTACCGATCTCCACGTTGCCGCATCCGGGCAGAGTTGGGTTGTCGGGCGCGATCATTCCGAGAAGTCGGCTACCAGATTTTGTTTTGGTAGCAGGCTCTAGCGGTGCCGCGACGGAAACGCCGGGTAGGAACCAGCAGCCGCCTTAACCTCATCACGGCGATCCGGGGGGCGTCCCATGGGTGCGACTGTGTTGCCCTGGGGGCGGTGTGGGCCTTTGGCCAACAACAAGCACAGAGGGAGAGCAATCATGATGCAGTACGGAAAGAGAGCTTTGACGCGCGTGAAAGATTTGCCGAAAGGCGGAGAGTGCCCACGGGCAGGAAAAGGGCAGTCGATGACGCTGCGAGCGGGCGCCATCCTGGTTGCGATCTGCATGGGTCTGAGTCTCGCCGTCGCGGCCCAGGCAGCGACGACCACCATCCAGATCTACCCCAACAACGTTCCCGACGAGAGCTGGCCACGCGTCAATCCAGGGGACGCGCCCGCCGGCTTCGGCCCCAACTCTTGGCAGGGGCCGGCCACGGGCAAGTCGAACTGGCACGCCCGCTATCTGAGCGATGGCGACAGCCTCTCCGCGCTGTTTCCGGTAGATGCGGCGACGCTGACGATCAACGATCTCGCCTCCATCAGCTACTTCACCAAGCGGCCGGCGGGGACGCCGGCCGGCCGCGACTGGTGGATCACGATCTACACTCGCCCGCTAGGCCCGGGAATGGGTGACGCCAGCAGTTGGTATCACGCCAAATTCACCAACAACTACGGGTCTCACACCGAGACCGATGCGTGGACGCAGTATTCGACCGACAGCGGCATGACGTTCAACGGCATGACGCTCGCCGCCCTGCAAGGCGCCGCGGGAGGCCAGCTCATCGAGGCCATCACCATCCAGACCAACAGCGGCTGGAACGGCTTCGACGGCTACGTCGACGGTCTCGAGATCACCCTCATGAACGGCAACGTCGGCAAGGTGAACTTCGAGGGCGACAGTACGTCCGTCCAGGCCTTTCCGGACGAGGTCCCCGACGAGAACTGGGCGCGCGCCAACCCGGGCGATGCCCCCCCCGGCTTCGGACCCGACTCCTGGCAGGGACCGGCCGCGGGCAAGACGAATTGGTACGCGGCATACACGGGCAGTGCCGGCCCCGACGACTTGCTCAGCGCGCTGTTCCCGGCCGAGGCGGCCACGCTGACCATCGGCGACCTCCACTCGATCAGCTACTTCACCAAGCGCCCCGCGGGCACCCCCGCGACCCGCGATTGGTGGATCACCATCTACACCCGGCCGACGGGTACGAGCGACGCCGCAACCTGGTATCATGACCGGTTCATCAACAACTACGGCGAGCATACCGCCACCGGCGCTTGGACACAGTATTCCACCGACACTGACATGACCTTCCACTCAAATGCGATCGGTGGACCAGTGATGACGTTGGACCAGTTCATCACTGACCATGGCACCGAGGAGATCGGAGCCATCAGCATCCAGACCAACAGCAGTTGGAACGGCTTCGACGGCTACGTCGACGGCTTGGTGATCACCCTCGCCAACGGCAAGGTCGGGAAGGTGAACTTCGAGGCCGACAGCACGACCGTCGACGTTGCCCCTTGCGAGGTCCCCGACGAGACGCTGCCGCGCATCAATGCCGCCGACGCGCCGCTCGGCTTCGGCCCCGATTCCTGGCAGGGGCCGGCGTCGGGCAAGTCGAACTGGCACGCCCGCTACCTGCTCGACGGGAACAAGCTCTCCGCGTTGTTCCCGGCCGACGCGGCCACCATGACCATCAACGACCTGCACTCGATCGGCTACTTCACCAAGCGGCCGGCGAGCATCCCGGCGGGCGAAGACTGGTGGATCCAGATCTATACCAGGCCGACGGGCAGTGGTGACGCCGCGAGTTGGTACCACGCCAAGTTCACCAACAACTACGGCGACCATACAGACACCGATGTGTGGACGCAGTACTCGACCGACGGCAGCATGACCTTCGGCGGCATGACGCTGGCCGCTTTGCAGACTGCCGCGGGCACGCAAGAAATCGAGATGATCAGCATCCAGACCAACAGCAGCTGGGGCGGCTTCGACGGCTACGTCGACGGTCTGGTCATCACCCTCGCCAACGGCAAGGTCGGGCGGGTGAATCTGGGCAGCGCGGTGACCTCCGACGACCGCTACGTGGACGCCACGGGGTTGGACACCAGCACCTGCCTCAACTCGGGCACCCCCTGCGCGACCATCCAGCACGCCGTCGACGTCGCGTGCCCGGGCGCTACGGTCCACGTGGCGGCGGGAAACTACCCGGAGCAGGTGACGATCGAGAAGTCGCTGCAGGTGAGCGGAGCGGGCGCCGGGTCGTCGATCGTGCAGGCGCCGGCGACGCTTATCGATGATGTGGACGGTTCGAAGAACATCGTGACGATCTCCGGAGGCAGCACGACCGTCGACTTCAGCGGCTTGACGGTGGCGGGCCCCGGGCCCAGTGGCTGTGGCAGCATTAATACGGGCATCTTCGTCCGCGACGGCGCCACCGCGGACATCCACGACAACACGATCAGCGACATCCGCGACGAGCCGTTGAGCGGTTGCCAGAACGGTATCGGGATCTATGTGGGCCGCAACGCGTTCTCGACGACAGGCACGGCGACGATCACCAACAACACGGTCAGCGACTACCAGAAGGGAGGCATCACGATCGACAATGCCGGCTCGAGCGGTATCATCACGGGGAACACGGTCGCCGGGGTCGGCGCTACACCCCAGATCGCGCAGAACGGGATCCAGATCAGCCGCGGCGCGACCGGTTCCATTACCGGCAACAGCGTCAGCGGCAACGAGTGTGACTACAGCAGCTGCGGAGCGGACTTGCTCAACGACACTCAGTCTGTCGGGATTCTGTTGTACGGTCCGGCGGCGGGCACGATCATTGCGAACAACGCCGTGTCCGACAACGACATTGGCGTCTATAACCTCTTCACGGACGGCTCGTCCATCACCGAGAACGAGGTGACCACCAACCGCTACGAAGGCATCATTCTGGATGAAGGCAGCGCTACGGTGGAAACTAACTACGTCCAGGGTGGCAACTACGGGATCGTGGCGGTCTCCTACAGCGGCGCCGCGGCGGACTCCGCCGGCACCCTGTCGTGCAACCGTGTCACCGGGGCGGCGAGCGGGATCGCCGTCATCGATCAGGATACCGGCGACAGTTTCGTGCCAGACCTGGTGGCGCACGACGTGACCGACCTCGCCAGAGGCAACGTGATTTCGGAGAACACCCTGGGCTTTGACGGATCGGGCGTCCCGGCGACACCGCTCGTCGACGGGACCTACAACTACTGGGGATGTTCGGCCGGAGCGGGCGGTGGTGCCGGCTGTGACACCGCAACGGCGAACGTCACTACGTCGCCCTTCTTGAGCGCGGAGCCGCTGTGCGTCACCTGCGTCGGGGCCGGCGGGGATGCCGACGGCGACCAGATCTGCGGCGATTTCGACAACTGCCCCACGGTGGCCAACACGGACCAGGCCGACGCTGACGGTGACGGCCTGGGGGATGCCTGCGATGCTTGTCCGAACGACGCGGACAACGACATCGACGGCGACGGCGTCTGCGGTGACGTCGACAACTGTCCGAACGTGGCCAACTCGGATCAGTCGGACGTCGACGGTGACGGGATCGGGGACTTCTGCGATATTAACTTCTCGACGGGGTTGATCCTGCGCCGCACCGTGGTGAAGGTGAACACCGGGACGAGGCGGGACAACGGCAGGATCGTGGCCGTGGGCAGCCTCAACGTGAACCCGCCCTACGATGGCGTGCCGGACGCGATCATCGCGAACGGCGTGACGGTGAAGGTGGAGGGGGCAGGCGGCGTCAGCGAGACCATCGATCTGACCACGGCCAACGGAACCGTGTGCACCCCGCATCAGACGAAATACGGGCCCAGGATCAAGTGCCTGCTGAAGGACGGCAGAAGGACGGTGGCGGCGCTGATCATGCGGCCGCACTACCGCCGGGTGCCGAATCTGTACGCCGTCACGGTTCGGGGGTTGCGGCGCAGCTTCACGACGTCGCTGACCAGTGACCCGGTCGATGTGACGCTGCTGACCCCGCTGTACGACTACCGGGACCGCATCGGGGCGGCCGGTGATTGTCGGCTGCGGAGCCACAATCGGCGCAGCGTTTGCCGGGAGCGGGGGATCATCCCCTGAGGTAGCGCTGGCCATCGAGCAACCCGCCGATGCGGGCGGCGAACACGCCGCCCGCATCGGCGGATGCGCAAATTACGTTGGATGAAAATCCCGTAGTAATACGAATAGACGCGCTGCGAGGCGACGTTGTATTGACGCAGAAAATGGCTGACTCCAGCGGGGCGGTGGCCCGGCGAGTATGGAGTCGCTCCCATGCCTGGATGGATCGCTTCACTGTGACGTTGAAACGTGGCCCAAGCCCCAAGCAAGGAAAGCCCTCGTGTCATTAGCCCCCGGCTGTCGAGTGAACGGACGCTCGTGCCATTTGAGGAGATGGGAGCTCGGGCCCCATGGAATTGGCACAGGGTAGTTTGAGGGAAATGACCACAATTGAACTATCACCGGCAGCACGCCAGGAGTTGGA
>CAZYMF010000209.1:0-8529 GCA_964648215.1 uncultured Binatia bacterium (SeqCode)
CCACCCCATGCTTCGACACGCTCAGCATGAGCGGAGCCCCACCCTGATTTCAAAGAACTTTTCCGGTTCGCCCTGAGCTTGTCGAAAGGTGTCTTCGCGTCTTTCAACGGGCTGTCAGCTCTCGGTGTACTGCGGCGGCCGCTTCTGCAGGAACGCCAGCACGCCTTCGCGGAAGTCGTTGGTGCGCGTGCACAGGACCTGGTTGCGGTCCTCCATGGCGATCACCTGCTCCAGGCTGGCCGCGTCGATGCTGGCGTTGAGGCACTCCTTGGTCAGACGCAGGCCGAGCGGCGAGGTGGCGAGCATGTCGGCCACCAGCCGCCGCGCCGCCGCCTCCATCTCGCCGTCGGGGACCACCTCGGAGACCAGGCCGGTGGCGAGTGCCCGTTGCGCGTGGATGAAGCGGCCGGTGAGCAGAAGCTCCGAGGCCACCGATACACCCACCAGGCGCGGCAGGAAGTAGCTGACGCCGACGTCGCAGGCCGACAGGCCGATGCGGATGAAGGCGGCGTTCATGCGCGCGCTCTCGCCGGCGATGCGCACGTCGGCCGCCAGGGCGAGCGCGAAGCCGCCGCCGCACGCCGGACCGTGGACACAGGCGATGATCGGCTGCGGGGCGCGGCGCATCATCATCACCAGCTCGCTGATGCGGCGCTGGCTGCGCAGCGCCGCCTGCACCGAACCCATCTCGGTTCCTTCGCCGCCGGCGTTCTCCTTCAGGTCGAGCCCGGCGCAGAAGCCACGGCCGGCGCCGCGCAGGACGACGACGCGGGTGTCACGGTCGCCGGCGAGAGCGGTGAAGAAGTCGCGCAGCTCCGTCACCATGGTCGTGCTCAACGCGTTGAGCGCTTCGGGACGGTCGAGCGTCAACCAGACGACCTGCCCGTCACGCTTCAGATCGAGGGTCGTGTACGCCATGGTCGATTCCTTTCGCTCGCCCGTCGATGTTCTCCGCCGGCGGGATGTCTCAACTCTGAGCTCGTCGCCGTCAACTCGCAGGCGGTGCCTCGGTGGCCTCGCCGTCGCCGAACTCGGCGCGGTAGTCGTCGCGCGCCGCGTTGAGGATGGCGCGGGCCTCCATGGCGTTGTAGACCGGGTCGACGCTGATCGTGGTGGCCGACTCCCCCGGGATGACCTTGTAGGTCAGAAAGTAGTGCCGGATGCGGTCGACGACGGCGCGGGAGAGCTGGGAGATGTCGGCCATCTCGCCGTAGGTGGGGTCATCGAGCAGGACGGCGATGATCTTGTCGTCGGCCTCGTCGCGCTCGACCATGCGCAGCCCGCCGATGGGGCGCGCCTCGAGCAGAATCTCGCCGCGCGAGATCGGACGGTCGGTGAGAACGCAGATGTCGAGCGGATCGCCGTCGCCGCGCACGACGCGGGGCCCGCCCGGGATCTTGTGCGCGGCCACGCGGTCGCCGCAGTAGGTCTGGGGCACGAAGCCGTAGAGCGTCGGGCAGTAGCTCGAGAAGCGCTGCGGGCGATCGACCTTGAGGTAGCCCGAGTACTTGTCGATCTCGTACTTGACGCCGTCGGTGGGTACCATCTCGATGTACGCGCGCACGAGCTCGGGGAAGCGCGGGCCGGGATCGACGCCGTGCCAGGGATGAGGACGAAAGGCGAGGGGTTTGTCCATGCGGAACCTTGAACCTTCGTTGGAACCTTGTTGGGAGCTCGGCGGTCGCTGGTGACCGGCCGGGCGCACGCTTCTACGGTCGCGACGGGGCGGATTCTACCAGCGCGAGGCGGCGGCGCAACCACGCCGCCGGCAACGGTGGGATGTCGCTTGCGCCGGTTGCGTTCCGGAAGAGAATGATGTCACTTGAGGCGAACCGACAAGGGGAGCTCGCGATGGCGATCGACAAGGGCCAGTTCCGGCACGTGCTGGGGCACTTTGCCGCCGGGGTGACGGTGATCACCACGAGAGGGGCCGACGGTGCTCCGTACGGCCTGACCGCGACCGCCTTCACCTCCGTCTCCCTGGAGCCACCCCTGATCCTGGTCTGCGTCGACAAGAAGTCCGAGAGCCATCCGCATTTCTCCTCGGGGGTGTTCGCCGTCAACTTCCTGGGCGCGCACCAGGAGCACCTCTCGCAGCATTTCGCCAAGTCGGGCGGCGACAAGTTCGGCCAGATGGAATACCGCACCGGCGCCACCGGCGCTCCCCTGCTCGCGGGCACCCTGGGTTACCTCGAGTGCCGGACCAGGCACGTCTACGAAGGCGGCGACCACACCATCTTCGTCGGTGAAGTGGTCGAGGCGGACGTCAGCGACGTCGAGCCGTTGCTGTACTTTCGCGGCGGCTATCGCCGCGTCACGTAGGGCGACCTGCGACCCGCTTTGCCGGCGGCTCGATCCTGTGTCGTGCCAGGTAGTGTGAGGGGTCGACGGAGGGCAGGGCGCAAAACGTCGCGTTGCGGCATGCCGCGGTCGCTTGCCCTCCAATCGATTGGTGGGTGACAGCGCACCTGAGGTGCGTACGCGACGTGAGCGCCACGGGCCGCGTCGCCCCTTCTGGGTACAGCTGTTGCTGCTCAAGGGATCGTGATCAAACTCTTCGACCACGGCGGTAGGGCTCCGGCGCATGCGCTCTCGCGTACCATACGCGCGCGTGTTCCCCGGCGCACGAACGATCGCGAGAAAGAGCGAGGCTTCTCCCTCCTGGACACGTTGGTGGCCTGCGGCCTGGTTGCCATCAGCGTGCTCGGTCTCCACTCCCTGGCCGTCACCTCGTTGCAGGGCGGGCTGCTGGTGCGCCAGAACGACACGGCGATCGAGCTGGCCGCGCAGAAGATCGAGGGCATCAAACGCGACGGCTACGACGCCGCCAGCATCGGAGTGACCACGGAGCCCGACCTCGGCGGCCAGGAGCGGTCTCCGGCACGATTCGCCCGCACGACGACGATCTCCGCCGGTCCCCTGACCGGGACCAAGCAGGTCCAGGTGACGGTGACCTGGCAGAACCGAAGGACGCGTACGATGTTGCTGACGACGGTCATCGCCCCCACCGGATGACCAACGCGTGGCCGGCTCCCCTGACGGTGCCGGCGCACTTGGCGAGGAAAATGAGTCACTTTCGGCATAGGATGAGCGGGGAATGCCGCGGTAGCATGCTCGTCGAGGTGCTGGTGTCGATGCTGCTGACCCTCATGCTCGTGGCCGTGATGTACAGCGCCTTCGTTGGCCAGGTCCGCACCTACGCGGCGCAAAACCAGCTGATGGAGACGACGCACGCCGCGCGCCTGGCGATGCAGGTGCTCACCGGCCAGATCATGCAGGCGGGCTTCGGCGCGCCGCCGCCGAGCTCGGGCACGGGAGTTCCCGCCATCCTGACCGCGACGAGCTCGGCTCTGAGCTTCGTCAGCGACGTTCGCGGCGCGCAGACCTTTCTCGCCGCGCCGGCCGCCAAGAATAGTCATTCCCTCGCCGTGGTCTCGAGCGCCGCCTTTGCCGCCGGCAACTCGATCTACCTGACCGACGGCACCAACTGGTACACGGGAAGCGTAACCGCGGTGAACGCCAACGTTCTCACCGTGAGCGCTGGGTTGAGCGTGGCGTTCGCCGCCGGTTCGGTGGTCAACGCGGTGGAGACGGTGACCTTCACGTTCAGCCAGGGGCAGCTCGTGCGCAACGGCCAGTCGCTGCTCCACAATGTCACCGCGCTGGCCTTCAGCTACGACTCGAGCAACCTGGGCGCGATTCGCCGTATCGGCATCACCTTGACCGCCCAGGTGCGCGCGCCCGACCGGCGGACGGTCCAACCCACATCCGTGACCGTGAGCACGGAGGTGGCGCCAAAGAATCTGCGGTTGTGATGGACCATACGAGGAAGGACTCCCCTTGGCCGCGGCAGCACGGCTCGGCCCTGGTCGTCGCGCTCTCTTTGACTACGATCCTGCTCATCATCGGGGCCGGCACTGCCGGATACGTCGTTGATCAACTGCGTGCGACCGGCACCAGCAGCCAGCGGGTGGCCGCCTTCTACGCCGCCGATGGTGGGATCTCCGAGGCCACGGCGTGGTTTGCGAACCAGGCCTACTCGCTGCCGGCGCCGAGCTCCTACCTGGACAGCTCGGTTCCCGTCACGCTGAAGAACTCCAACACCGGAGTGGTGCTGCCGACGACGCATCCGAACTCCTACGCCGACGGCTCCGGTCAACAGCGAAGCGACGTGGTCACGAGCTTCAATGCGGCTCTGACCGACCGGGCGCTCGGCAACGGTACCTTTTCGGTGACGGCGACGCTCGTCTCGCTGCAACCTGAGCAGTGGCAGTTGCTGTCCACCGCCCACCAGGGCGGGGTGCAGCAGAGCGTCGGCGCCCTCCTGCGCCGCGACCCCTCGTCGCTCTTCACCACGGCGCTGTTCGGCCGCCGCTCGGTGACGATGACCGGCAATGCCGAGACCGACAGCTACGACTCGTCAAACGGCAACTACGGCGGCGGCAACGTCGCCGCCAACGGTCACGTGCGCAGCAACGGGCCGATCACCCTCAACGGCAACGCCACGGTCAACGGCAACGCGGTGCCGGGGCCCGGCGACATCGTGACCATGACCGGCAATGCCTCGGTGACCGGCTCGACGGCGCCCGCGCCCGAGCCCACCGACTTCGGGCCGGTGCAGGTCCCGAGCGACGCCGTCTACCTCGGCACCATCAATCTCTCGGGCAACGACGGCATGACCATCAACCCGGGAACCTACGTCACCTCCGGCATCTCGCTGAGCGGAAATGCCGAGCTGGTCATCAACAATGACACCGGTCCCGTCTACCTGTACGTTACCGGCAGCGTTTCGGCCTCGGGCAACGGCATTGCCACGTCCAGCGGCGACAGCACCCGGTTCATCCTCTTCCAGATCGGCGGCTCCGACGTGGCGATCACCGGCAACGGCGACTTTCACGGCGGCGTCTATGCCCCCGCCTCCAACCTGAGCGTCACCGGCAACGGCGACATCTACGGCTCGTTCGTCGGCGACTCGATCGACATCCACGGCAATGGTGGCATCCACTACGACCAGAACCTGCAGTCGGTGCCCGGACCGCCGGGGAAGATGCGGATGGTCTCGTGGTGGCGCTCGCGGGACTAGTCAGCAGCCCGTTGAAAAATGCGAAGACACCCATATGAAAAAGAAAACGATCACCGCGGATTACACGGATTACGCGGATGGTTGCCAGGCCCGCAGATCACCGTCTGTAACCCCGCAACTTCTCATCGTTGCACAACCTCATTGACGGTGAAGTGACCGTACGGGGTGTCGCGTGCCGTGGCGGGCTTGGGAAATCCGCGTAATCGGCGGTCGTCCTTGTCTCGCATCAGGGTTAGGTGGGGCTCCGCTCATGCTGAGCGTGTCGAAGCATGGGGTGGGGTTCTGCAACGAGCTGCCGACTAGGCCGATCCAGTGTTCAGGTTGACGGTTCACCGGGTGCGGCTATAATCCGCCCACTTTGAAACCGGCAGGACAACTCGGTGCCGTCGTGATGGCGGCTGGTCTGGGCACGCGGATGCGCTCGCGTCGCGCCAAGGTGCTGCACGCGCTCGCCGGCGTGCCGCTGATCCGATACCCGCTGGCGACGCTGTCGGCGCTCGGAGCCTCGCCGCTGGTCGTCGTCGTCGGCCATCAGGCCGAGGAGGTGGCCGCGGCCTGCAGCGGATTGACGGCCACCTTTGCCACGCAAAAGGAGCAGCGGGGTACCGGCGACGCCGTGCGCTGCGCCGCCGCGGCGCTGGCGGGATACGATGGGGATCTGCTCATCCTTCCCAGCGACCTGCCGCTGCTGCGGATCGAGACGCTGCGCTCCCTGGTGGGGGCGCACCGCGTCGCCGGCGCCGTTCTCTCCCTGCTCACCGCGCGCGTCGCCGAGCCGCGCGGCTACGGTCGCGTCGTGCGCGAGGCGGGGCGGGTCAGCCGGATCGTCGAGGATCGCGATGCCACCCCCGAGCTGCTGGGGATTCGCGAGGTGAACGTCGGCGTCTACTGCGTCTCCGCGCCCTTCCTGTTCTCCGCGCTCGAGCGCTTGCGCCCCGACAACGCGCAGAAGGAGCTCTATCTGACCGACATCGTCGGCCAGGCCGCGGAGGCCGGACACACTGTCGCCGACGCGCTGGTCGCCGAGGAGGAGGTGATGCAGGTGAGCTCGCGCGCCGATCTCGCCGCGGTCGAGCGCGCCCTGCGGCAGCGGCTCGCGCGCCGGTGGATGGACGAGGGGGTGACGATCGAGGACCCCGACACCGCCTACATCGGTCCCGAGGTGACCATCGGTCGCGACACGACCATCGGCCCCAACGTCATCCTGCGCGGTCGCACGCGGATTGGGGCCGAGTGCCGGCTCGATGGCAGCGCTCTGGTGGTCGACTCCGAGATCGGTGACGGTGTCCACCTCAAGTTCTCCGTGGTCGTGGCCGAGGCCCAGGTCGGCGACCGCAGCACGGTCGGCCCGTTTGCGAATCTGCGGCCGGGCACGCGCCTGTCGGCCGGCGTTCACATCGGCGATTTCGTCGAGACCAAGAACGCCGTGCTCGGCCCCGGCGTGAAGGCCAATCACCTCGCCTACATCGGCGACGCCGAGATCGGTCGCGAGACCAACGTCGGCGCCGGCACCATCACCTGCAACTACGACGGGTTTCGCAAAGAGCGCACGGTGGTCGGTGAGCGGGTGATGATCGGCAGCGACTCGCAGCTGATCGCACCGGTGACGGTGGGCGACGACGCCTACGTGGCGACGGGAACGACGGTGATGACGGATGTCCCGGCCGGGGCCCTCGTCTTCAGCCGCAAGCCGCAGGAGATCCGCCCCGGCTGGGTGGCGGAGCGGCGCGCCCGCAAGGCCGGCAAGAAGGCGGCGAGCAAGACCGGCGAGAAGGCGGCGGCGAGCAAGGCGGCGCGAAAGAAGAAGACGGCGACTTCGTCGAAGAAGGCGAAGGCGCGCCGACCCGACAAGGCTCGCGGGCGCACCGCGGGCAAGAAGCGACGCTGAGGATCCGACCGCGGGCGGTCCCCATCCGAACGACCGTGATGCAGCTCATCCGAGCGTAGAGGAGCAACGACGATGTGCGGCATCATGGGCTACGTGGGCGGGCGCGAGGCGAGCGTCATCCTGTACCAGGGCCTCAAGCGGCTGGAGTACCGCGGCTACGACTCCGGCGGCATCGCCACCCTCGACGGCGGACACATCGAGGTGCGCCGCTGCGTCGGCAAGCTCGACAATCTCGAGCGGCTGCTGCGCGAGTCGCCGGTGCGGGGCACGATCGGCATCGGCCACACCCGCTGGGCGACGCACGGGCGGCCATCGGACCAGAACGCCCACCCGCACCGCGCCGGCCACGTCGTCGTCATCCACAACGGCATCATCGAGAACTACCTCGAGCTGCGCGCCGCGATCGTGGCCAAGGGGCGCACGCTCAGCTCGCAGACCGACACCGAGATCATCTCGCACCTGATCGACGACTGGATGCAGCAGGGGCTGGACTTCGTGGCGGCGACGCGGCGCGCGTTGCAGCAGCTCGAAGGCTCCTTCTCCATCGTCGTCCTCTGCGACCTCGACCCCGACAAGCTGCTGGCGGCCAAGAGCGCCACGCCCATCGTGATCGGCATCGGCGAAGGCGAGAACCTGATTGCCTCGGACATCCCGGCGCTGCTCGACCATACCCGCGACGTTCTCTTTCTCGAGGACGGCGAGCTCGCCGAGGTCACCCGCGACGGCGTCCGTCTCTCCACCTTCGCCGGCGCGGCGATCGAGCGCGCGCCGCGGCGGGTGACCTGGGATCCGGTGACGGCGCAGAAGGGCGGCTACAAGCACTTCCTGGCCAAGGAGATTCACGAGCAGCCGCAGGCGATCATCGACACCACCCGCGGCCGGCTGCAGCAGCAGGAGGGCGACGTCGCCCTGCCCGACCTCGATCTCGGCCCCGAGTGGTGGCGGCAGATCGATCGCGTCACCCTGGTCGCCTGCGGCACGGCGTGGCACGCCTGCCTGATCGGCAAGTTCTACCTCGAGCAGATGGCGCGGCTGGCCTGCGACGTCGACTACGGCAGCGAGTTCCGCTACCGCGACCCGGTGGTCGACGGCCGCACGCTGGTGATCGCGGTGTCGCAGTCGGGAGAGACGGCGGACACGCTCGCCGCGCTCGAGGCCGGACGCGAGCGCGGTGCCCGGACGATCGCCGTCTGCAACGTCGTCGACTCCTCGATCGCCCGCCGCGCCGACGCCGTGTTGTACACCCATGCGGGACCGGAGATCAGCGTCGCCTCGACCAAGGCGTTCACCACGCAGGTGACGGCGTTGTTTGTGCTGGCTCTGTTTCTCGGGCGGCGCCGCGGGACGCTCACGCCCGAGGCCGGGCGCGAGCTGCTGCAGCACCTGGTGGCGATGCCGCAGCACGTCGAGATGGTCCTGCAGCACGACGCGGCTATCGAGCAGCTGGCGCGCAAGTACGAGCACGCGCGCGACGTGCTCTATCTCGGGCGCGGTATCAACTACCCGATCGCGCTCGAGGGCGCGCTCAAGCTCAAGGAGATCTCCTACATCCACGCCG
>CAZYMF010000210.1:0-4752 GCA_964648215.1 uncultured Binatia bacterium (SeqCode)
TCGAGCCCTTCACGTCGGCGAACAGCACCGTCACCTGCTTGCGCTCGCCTTCGAGCGCGCTACGACTGTTCAGGATCTTCTCGGCCAGGTGCTTGGGAGTGTAGGAAAGGCGGCTGGCGGTTACGGGGAGAGAGGTTGGCGCGGGTTCTTCCCCTGACCGCGTAACCGCTAACCGCCTAGCCGCCTCTTGCCCCAGCTCGGCGCCGCAATCGCCGCAGAAGCTCTCACCGGGCTCGCAAGCCGTGCCGCACGCCGGGCAGGCAATGGGCATGGGCGCACCACAACCGGTGCAGAATTTCCGTCCCTGGCGGTTCTCTCGTCCGCATCCGCTACAGTGCACGAGCCTCTCCTGCTTGACACTCTCGCTGCGAGGGAACGCAACAATCTCGACCGCCGGTACCCGCGTCAGGCCCCGGTCGGGACGACGCGCGCGCCTTCGATGCTCAGATCCTTATCGGTGCCCCACACTTCTCGAATCCGGAGTCGGGACAGCAAGACGAGAGCGGATGCGTCCACGTACGTCAGCTTGTGGCCACGCAGGCGTTCGAGTTTCTCCAGTACCGCGGCATGGTGCGCCGCGTCGAGCGCGTGCAGGGTCAGCCAAGGGAAGTCCACCAACGCGAGGCGAAACGTGCGCGCCGCCTCCTCGCCGAGCCGATGCAGGAACCATCCGTACGTCTCCGAAACGACCGCCAGCGACGTATGACATCGCCGCGGGGGATTCGAGAACAACTCGACGGCGGCAGGATGAAATCGATCCGAGCGGTCGAGGAAGGCGATGAATATACCGCTATCCAAGAAAACCGAACCGGCCGTCATGGTCGCGGCCGGCCATATACCACCGCGTCCACGCTCTGGCTCGCACCAGGGTCGCCCGATGCCAATACCCCCGCGTGCCGCATCCACGGCCGCTCCTTGGTGCGCCGGTGCCGAATACCGGCGGCAACGAGGCGGCGGAGAAACTCCGCCAGGGAGATCCCCTGTTGCCGCGCTTCCCGCTTGGCTTCGCGGTAGGCATCCTCGTCGAGAGAAATCTGCGTGCGAATCATGTTATCACCTTAGACCAGACTGATATCAGTCGTCAACGGGCGCG
This sequence comes from uncultured Binatia bacterium (SeqCode), assembly GCA_964648215.1. Classification (GTDB taxonomy): domain Bacteria; phylum Desulfobacterota; class Binatia; order HRBIN30; family JACQVA1; genus CAZYMF01. Next base: position 1,094 of record CAZYMF010000210.1, read on the forward strand.
CTACGTGTCGGCCTGCTGCCCGCCGGTCGCTCACAAGCGCGCTCGACCACCGGCAACGAGTATCCGCCCGCCTCGATGCGCAGCCGGCGCTGCCGCACCGGCGCGATCCAGGCGCCGCGCCCGACGATCACGTCGACCGGCTCGTCTGTCGCCGCGAATCGCACGATGCCGAGCATCGGTGTCACTCTGCACTCGACTACCGATCGCCGGTCCACTACGAATGGGGTCACAAACGTGCGGCCGGATCTCTCAGGTCGCCATTGGTCGACAAGACCGGGTCGACTCCAGCAGGCCCGCGTCGAGGCGCCGTCGAGTTGCATGGACCGGAGGGGACACGGTTGAAAGGTCGAGGCGAAGCATCCGGCGCGAATCCGGGCCGACGGTTCCCGGACGCGAGTTGCCTTCCCTGGTCCGTCCTCCTGGTCTTCGCCGCGGCGGCCGTCGCGCTATGGATTCGGCTGCTACCGCTGTCGCTGAGCGGAGTGGCTCCGGCCGACCGCGCTCAGCTAACGTACGCCGATGGGCGCGGCGGCGAGCACGTCTACCTCGGCGGCGATGACAGCTACTACTGGGTACGTCTCGCGCGCACGTATCTGGACACCGGGACCGTCTGCGACACGGTCGTCAACGGCGAGTGTCGCGACCTGCAGAGCTACGCCCCGGCTGGCAAGCGCATGGAGTACGTCCATTCGCCGCACGTTCTCGCCATCGCCGCGCTGCACCGGTTGCTGACCATCGTCGACCCGGCCCAACCCCTGCCCGCCAGCGCGTTCGTGGTATCACTGATCGTCGGGCTGCTGGGCGTCGTCCCCGCCTTCGCCATCGGACGGCGTCTCGCTGGTGCGCTCGGTGGCGTGTTCGCGGCGGTCCTGATCGGCACGAACCCGTTGTTCGTCGTGCGCAGCTCCGGTGCCGACAACGACGCGTGGAACGTCGTCCTGCCCCTGTTCATGGCCTGGGCCGTGATCGCCGCGATGCAGGAGTCGAAGCCCTGGCGCCAGGCCGCCTGGGTCGCGGCGGCGACACTGGTCGCCGGGCTGCACGCCCTGACATGGAAAGGATGGGGGTTTGCGTACGGCGTGCTGTTTGCCGCCCTGCTCGGCCACACCGTCGTGGTTGTCGCGAGGGCGGCGCGGCGCGAGGGGCGGAGCATGTGGAGAACCGGCGAGGTGCGCCGTGTCGCGAACGTGCTCGTCCTGTTCTGCGCCGGCGCGGTCGTAGTCGGCCTGGCGACAGTGGGCGGTCTCGGCAACCTGAAGACGCGCGTAGAGCGCTCCGTGGAGTTCGTGCGCACCACTCCTGTCGAGGGTGGCCCGGTGGCGCGGGATCTGTGGCCCGACTCCTTCGTGACGGTGACGGAGTTCGCTCCCCAGAATTTTCGCGGCATCGCCGCCCAGATGGGCGGCGCACCGTACTTCTTTGCCGGCTGGCTGGGCTTGATGCTGCTGTTCCTGCCGCGCCGCGACTGGATGCCGCCGGACTTCGCCGTGTTGACGGGCGGCACGTGCGCCTACTGGCTTCTGCTGGGAATGGCGAGCCCTTCGCGCGGCGTCGTTCTCGCGGTGCTCGCGCTACCGCTTGCGGCGGCATTGCTGCGCTCGGTGGCGAACGACGACGTGGCTGATGACGCGCGGCGCGGCGCGGGGATCGTCGTCGGCGTCTGGTATCTCGCTGCTGTCAGCCTGGCGTTCGATGGGTCGCGCTTCGCGATGCTGCTGGTTCCGCCGTTCGGCATCGCGTGCGGCGTGGCGGCCGGCCGCCTCTACGATTGGCTCATCCCGTTGGGCCGACGAGTCCCGGCCGTCCCGCCCGCGGCCTACCGCGCAACGGCGTTCCTTGCCCTGTGTCTGTTTCTCGCCGCGCCGCTGCGGCTGGCGCAGCGCGTGGTCGGCGGCTACCTGCCGCGCGTGAACGACGCGTGGTGGGGCACGTTCACTCGCATCCGCGACCAGTCGCCGCCGCAAACGATCATCACCACGTGGTGGCCCTACGGGTACTGGGCGGCGTACGCGGCGCAGCGCCGCGTCACCGCCGATGGCGGTACCGCGCGGAGTCGCGTGACACACTGGCTGGCCCGGGCGCTGTTCGCCCCCAGCGAACGCGAGGCGGTCGGTCTGCTGCGCATGCTCGACTGCGGATCGGATCGGCCGCCAACGGCAAACCAGCCGGCCGGAGCCTACCAGCTACTGTGGGCGCAGGGTCTGGACGGGATCGCGGCGTACGACGCCGTGGTCGAGCTGGCGCGGCGCGACCGCGCTGGCGCCGAGCGCTATCTGCGCGCGCGCGGGATGGATGAGGCGGCCCGGACGCGGATCTTGTCGGCCACCCACTGCAGCCCGCCGCCCGCATACCTCGTCCTGACCGACGCAATGGTCGGCACCGACGGCTGGAAGTTCCTCGGCAGCTGGGACGTGCACCGCGCCTACCTGGTACGGCAGCTCGGCGTACGGTCCGAGGCCGAGACCGTCGGCGACCTGGTTGCGCGCTTCGGCTACCCGCCGGACAAGGCACGGGCGCTCGCCCGGCGGGCGACCGCAGTGACGGACGCGCGGTCCCGGCGCGAGTTCGTCGCACCCCACGGTGGATTTCTCACCCCTGCCTGGGTGCCCTGCCGCGCGGTTGGCGGCGACATGGTCTGCCCGCTGCCCGGCCGGGTCGATGGGCGCGTCGGGGGCGTGGACGCCTTCGTCTACCGCCGCGACGCACCGGCGGCGGGGCGGCTACGCCAGCGTGTCCGTGGATCGACGACTGAGAACGCGCTGGCCCCGGCGGCCGTGATCATCGCCGGACCCGACCGGATGGAAACCGTCGTGCCGCCGGACGCGGCGCCCACGGCCCTCGGGATGTTGGTCGACACCGTCAACGCGCGCGTGCTGGCCGGATCCCCCGACGTGCTGCGCTCGACCTACGCGCATTTGATGTTCCTCGACGGCCGGTACTCCCGGGCCTTTCGCAAGTCCGACGAGCGGATCGGCTTCCGCGGCGAGCGAGTGCTGACGTGGCGCATCGACTGGGATGCGCTCTGATTCCTCGGGTCGAAGCCGGAGGCATACGTGCCACGCGCCGGCACTCGTCAAGCTAAAATCCGTTTGACGCGGAGAGGAGACATGCAATACTGATGGTTGGGGGTTTCGAGACCCTTGGGGGGTGTCCGGTGACTCGATGGAATAGCGTGCGCTTCTGGCAATTCTCCGCAGTGTCCGTGATCGGCGGGACTCTAGCCTTTCTGTTTCTCGTCCGGAGCGCGCCGGCGATTGTGGGTTGCCCTGCTTCAGGTAGCACCAACAGCGATGAATGTGGCATGTACTCGACTTGCTGGTTCGACGGCGGAACTTGCCAGGACTGCAGTTACTGCAGCCCTGGGGAGTACGAGTCGAGCCCATGCACGTCAACGAGCGACACGGTGTGCGATCCGTGCATGACGTGCACTGCCGGGGAGTACCAGAGTGGGACGCCGTGCGACGGCTACGGGACCTCGGATACCCAAAGTTGCACCCCCTGCATGACGTGCACTGCGGGGGAGTACCAGAGCGGAACGCCGTGCGACGGTAACGGGACCTCGGACTCCCAGGCGTGCACCGCCTGCACCACTTGCAGTGCCGGTCAGTACCAGAGCGGGACGCCGTGCGACGGCACCGGGATCTCCGACTCCCAGGCGT
>CAZYMF010000210.1:4852-8451 GCA_964648215.1 uncultured Binatia bacterium (SeqCode)
CCAGGCGTGCACCGCCTGCACCACTTGCAGTGCCGGCCAGTACCAGAGCGGGACGCCGTGCGACGGCACCGGGATCTCCGACTCCCAGGCGTGCACCGCCTGCACCACTTGCAGTGCCGGCCAGTACCAGAGCGGGACGGCGTGCGACGGGACCGGAACCTCGGACTCCCAGAGTTGCACTGGCTGCACGACGTGCGGCACCGGGCAGTACGAGCAGAGCGCATGCACAGGGACATCCGACACGGTGTGCTCCGCCTGCGATTCCTCCTGCGCCGAGTGCACCGGCCCGGCGGCTACCGATTGCACGAGCTGCAATTCCGGCTTCACGCTGAGCAGCGGAAGCTGTGTCGCGGTGGACGACGGGGACGGCATCGCCGCCGCCACCGAAGAAGGTGCCCCGAATGGCGGGGACGGCAACGGCGACACGACACCGGATAGCGAACAGGGCAACGTGGCATCGCTGCCCTCGGCCACCGGGCTCGGCTACCTCACGGTCGTCACCTCCGGCGGCAGCGGCATGGGGTGTGATCAGTTGCTGAATGTGCAGGCGACGACCGAGGCGCAAGACGGCAACGACCCGGGATTCGACTATCCGTTCGGGCTGGTGGGCTTCACGATCGAGGACTGCGCCAGCACGACGATCACCGTCTTCCTGCACGGTGCCGATCCCGCGAACCCGCCGACGATCTATCGTAAGTTCGGCCCGCTGGCGCCGAACTTCGCCGGACCGTCGCTGTTCTACACCATGCCCGGTGTGGTGTTCGGCACACAGCAAGTGCCGCCGGGGACCGGTCCGTTGGTCGTCACGGCCACCTTCACGCTGACGGACAACCAAGTCGGCGACGGCTCGGGAACCATCAATTTCATCGTCGATCCAGGCGGGCCGTCGGCGGCCGCGCTGGCTGCCGTGCCGGCCGCTTCGCGTTGGGGGATCATGATGCTGGCCGCCTTGCTCAGCGTGGCGGGATGTCTGGCTCTATGGCGGGCCCGACAGCGACCGAGAAGGGCAAGCTAGCGGTCGCCGATACGCGATCTCGGGGTACTGGCCGCGACGATACGCCATCCGCCGTCACCGGTGTATCGGCTCGCCGTGCCCGTAACCCCGAACCCCCTACCCCCTGCAGTTCAGCGCCGGCAGAAGCGTGCACCTGGCGCGTTCTAGCTTTCACAGGAACCGAAACAAGGTTGCAGGGCCTGGCCGCAGCCGTTGCAGAAGCGCGAGGCGTCGGGATTCCCGTGCCCGCAGGAGGTGCACGTCATCGGGGAACCTGCTCATGCGTTCCTGACCTGTGGGGGGGCCAGAAGTTTACGGCGTCGCAACGTCTCGACCGTTCGGTTCCTCGTCGAAGAACTTGATGATGCGGGCGCGCACTTCGGGCGTGCCGCCGGTTCCCTCCAGGTGTCCGCCTTCGACGACCTCGAAACGGACGTTCGGGATCAAGGCGGCCAGGGCCCTTCCGGCCTCGAGCGGCACCGTCTGATCGTCGCGCGCGTGGATGACGAGGGTCGGCACGGTGATGTGGCGGGCTTGCTCGGAGACGTCGATGTCAGCGAGCGCTCGGAAGAATCCTGCGATCGCCGCACCCGAGCCCGAGCGTCGGAGAAATTCTCCCAGCACTCGCCGCTGCACCTCGCCGGCGGTTGGAGCGATCCAATCGACCATGATGTTGGTGACCGCGGGAGTCTGCCAATCGGTCTCGAACAGCGGCAGTGCGCGCAGGATGCGATCGAAGCCCGGGCTCGCTCCCGCGCGACCGCCGGCCGTCGTGCTGGCCAGGACGAGCCGGCTCACGCGTTCGGGATGTCGCGCAAACGGGCGGATCCGGGCGGCCACGTTCACGCCCTCGCCGACGACCTCGCCATTGCGACGGATCACATCACCGAGATGAATGCCGATGCGCAGGCGCATGTCGGGATAGCTGCGCAGGGCGCCTTGGAGCGCCAAGGCGCAGTCGACGGCGCGCAACGCGCTCGGAAAGATGGAGAGCGATTCATCTCCGGTCGCATCGATGACCTCGCCCTCGAACTGCTCCACCAGTGTGCGCACCAGATCGCGATGCTGCGTGCGGACCCGCACCGCGGCCGCCTCGTCACGCTCGGTCAGCGCGGTGTAACCCACCACGTCGGTGAACATGATAGCCAGCAACTGACGATGATCGCTCATGTCGGGCATTGTTGCGATCCTGACGGAATTGAACCCCGATTGAAAGGCTAACGGCTGCGCCGGTAGTGGGTTGGCCCTCTACCGCTGCGCCGAAAGACGGGTTGGGAGTGTAGGCGAGAGGTTAGGGGATACGGGGTTGGGGCGAAGGCCGATGCCCGCAACCTGGACACCTCCGGCTGCACCTGTCGTGCTTGACGCACCAGCTCGCGCGCTTCGTCGATTCGGCCAAGCTCGGCGGCATTCATCGCCCCGTAGGCGAGTCGAAGGACTGCGGTTGCTTCGTCGCATCCTCATGGGGCGATGAGTCCCAGCTTCGGAAAGTAGCTCCGGTAGCGCGTGGCGTCCCGCGTGAGCAGCTTCATGCCGGACACGCTGGCGTGCGCACCGATGTAGAAGTCCGGCAATGGCGACGTCCGGGCTCCGCCCCGCTTGCGGTAAGCCAGAAAACATTTGCCCGCGAGGAAGGCGGCTTCCCAGGGGAGGGCCAAGCGGTGGAAGGTCGGGGGTGGGAGTGCGGCGTCGAGATCCTCGATCTGCACGAATCCGATTGATACCTCGGCATAGATAATCGGGTTGATCGTCAGCACGTCGCGCTCCGCTTGGGCCGCCAGTGCATCTGCGGACCACGCAAACCAGCGCGGATCCTCGGTCAGCACATCAAGGAGCACGTTACTGTCGACCAGAATCGGCATCAGGGCTGCACCTGGCGCGGGCCTGCGGCCAGCGTCGTTCCTATGGCCCGTTCCCGTTGGTCGCCGTGGAGTTCCAAGTCCGACACGCTGCTAGTGTAGCCGCTTCCCGCCAGGTCGCTTGCAGCGGCTGCCACCGACACACGAGTCATGATGAAAAGAGATCCCCATCAGCCAGCGCCTAGCCGCGCGTCAGTGCCATGATCTCGTCGGTGGTCATTCCAGTGGTCGCCTTTCCCCTGAGGTGCGCAACGATACTGCGCCCGCGGCCGCGCGGCCGCCGGCCGCGCGCCCTACGGATGCGCACGGCGTTGCCCTCGACCTCGAAATCCACCTCACTATTGGGCAGCAGCCCCAGCCGCTCACGAATCTCGACCGGAATCGTCACCTGTCCCTTCGATGTGATGCGCATGCTGGCCTCCTCCGCTGTAATACTTTTCGTATTCTTACTATCGCAAGACACGGCAGTGTCGGTCAAGGGTGGAGCTGCCGCCGAGAGGGTTGCCCGTGGGGGTCTCGTGTCCCCAGCCAGCGCAGGTCGTGGTCATTCATACCTGCCCAGCAGAGAAGCGGTCGAGGATCGTGTGCCACTGTTCCGGATCGAGCTGTTCGGCCAGCTCCATCGAGCCCTTCACGTCGGCGAACAGCACGGCGACCTGCTTGCGTTCGCCTTCGACGGTGGACTTCGATTGCAGGATCTTGTCGGCGAGGTGTTTGGGCGTGTAGGAGAGGGGGTCCTTTTGGGT
>CAZYMF010000211.1:0-8312 GCA_964648215.1 uncultured Binatia bacterium (SeqCode)
AAGCACCTCGTCGACCGTCGCATGCAGCAGATGGAGGCCGAAGGCGTCACCTTCCGGCCGAGCACGAACATCGGGGGCGACTATCCGGTGGATTCCCTGCGAAGGGAGTTCGACGCCGTCGCCCTTTGCGGCGGCGCCACCCAGGCGCGCGACCTGCCCGTGCCCGGGCGCGAGCTGAAGGGCATCCACTTCGCGATGGAGTTCCTGCCGCAGCAGAACAAGACCGTCGCCGGCGACGAGATTCCGGGCCAGATCAGCGCCAGGGGCAAGCGCGTCGTCATTCTCGGCGGCGGCGACACCGGCTCCGACTGTCTGGGAACCTCCAACCGGCAGGGCGCCGCTTCGGTTCACCAGTTCGAGCTGCTACCCCAGCCACCGGAAACAAGGGGGGATGGCATCGCGCCCTGGCCCTACTGGCCGATGATCCTGCGCACCTCGTCGTCGCACGAGGAAGGTGTGGCCCGCGACTGGAGCATCAACACAAAGCACTTCTCCGGCGACGAGCATGGCAACGTGAAGAAGCTCCACGCCGTCCGCCTGGAATGGCTCAAGGGGGACAACGGCCGGCCGCAGATGCGCGAGATTCCCGGCAGCGAGTTCGAGCTCGACTGCGATCTGGTACTGCTCGCCCTCGGCTTCCTCGGCCCCGAGAAGCCCGGCCTGCTCACCGACCTCGGCGTCGAGCTCGACCAGCGCGGTAACGTCAAGGTGGACAGGAACTACATGAGCAGCGTGCCCGGCGTGTTCGCCGGCGGCGACATGCGCCGCGGCCAGTCGCTGGTGGTGTGGGCGATCTGGGAAGGCCGCGAGTGCGCCCGCGGCGTCGACCAGTACCTCATGGGTCACACCGACCTGCCGGCGAGCCCGGGACCATTCTGAGAGCGCGAACAGAAGCTGGGAAACCAGGGGCCGGGAACCGGAAATGAGAAGCGGGTCGATTTCGGGAACAGCGCCCGACTTGGCGTTTCCGTCCGGGGTCTTCTGAGGCGCAGTTCGCGGCGCGCAGCATGTTGCCCCAGGTACGTCTCCGCGCCAGCGGCCTTTGTGCGCTGTCGTCGGTTCTTCTCGTCGCCCTCGTGACCACGGCCTCGGCCAACGTGCTGACGCCGATTCAAGCACTGTTCCAGGCCCCCGGTCTGGGCGGCGCCTTTGCCGTGGCGGCCAGCCCCGACGGAGCGAACCTCTACGTCGCCAGTCTCTACGACGACGCCGTAGCCGTCTTCGCCCGCGACTTCGCTACCGGCTCCGTGACGCTGATCGAGGTGCAACAGCAGGGGGTGGGCGGCGTCGATGGCATCACGCAACCGCAGGCCGTTGCGGTGAGCCCCGACGGCAAGAACGTCTACGTCGCCGGTTGGGCCGATGATGCCGTGGCCGTCTTCGCCCGCAATCCGGCGACCGGGGCTCTCAGCTTCGTCGAACGCCAGACCCACGGCGTGAACGGCGTCGACGCGATGCTGGCGCCGTGGGCACTGGCCGTCAGCCCCGACGGCGCCCACGTGTACGTCGCCGGCGATCACAGCCTCACCGTGTTCACGCGCAACCAGCAGACGGGGGCGCTCTCCGTCGTCGAGACAGAGCTGAACGGCATCAACGGCGTCACCGGCCTGGAGGAGCCCCATGCCGTCACCGTCAGCCCCGACGGGGCAAGCGTCTACGTCGCCGGCTGGTTGGACGACGCCGTCCTCGTCTTCGCCCGCAACCCCACCAGCGGCCAGCTGACTTTCGTCCAGACCCTGGCCAACGGGGTCGGCAGCGTCGACGGGATCGCCGGAGCCAGCTCCGTCACCGTCAGCCCCGACGGCAGCAACGTCTACGTCGCCGGCGAGTTCGACGATGCCGTGGCCGTCTTCGCGCGCAACGCGCAGACCGGCGCGCTGACCTGGACGGGCTTGCAGCAGAACGGCATCGGCGGCGTCACCGGCCTGGCCGGCGCGGCGTCGGTGGCCGTCAGCGCCGATGGGGCGAGTCTCTACGTAGCCGCCGACTTCGACGATGCGGTGGCGGCGTTCGGCCGCAATCCGCAGACCGGGGACCTGACCTTCCTCGGCTCGCTGGGCAACGGCGTCGGCAACGTCGACGGCCTCTCCGGCGCGGCCTCCCTCACCGTGACCTCCGACGGCGGCGCGGTCTACGTGGCCGCTCCGTTCGACAACGCGCTGGCGACCTTCACCCGCAATGCCACGACCGGCGCGCTCGCGTTCGTGCAAGCACAGCGTGGTGCGGTCGGCGGCGTCGACGGGCTGCGCCAGGCCGAGTGGATCGCCCTCAGCCCCGACGGCGCCAGCGCCTACGTCACGGCACCGGGCGACAACGCGCTGTCGACCTTCGCCCGCAACCAGCAGACGGGAACGCTCACCTTCACCGGCATCGAGCGCGACGGCGTCCACGGCGTGAGCGGCTTGAGCCAGCCGCAAGGCATCACCGTCAGCCCCGACGGCGGCAACGTCTACGTCGCCAGCATGGGCGGCTCCGGCGCCGTCGCCGCCTTCGCGCGCGATCCGGTCAGCGGCGCCCTCAGCTTCGTCGAGGCGCAAACGGGCGGCAGCGTCGGGGTCGACACCCTGCGCGGCGCGCGCTCCATCGCCGTGAGCCCCGACGGGGTCAACGTCTACGTTGCCTGTCCCAGCGACGACAAGGTTGCCATATTCCAGCGCGATGCGCTCAGCGGCGCCCTGTCCTATCTCGGCGCCGTGGGCAGCCAGCCGGGGGCCAGCGCCGTCGCCCTGAGCCCCGACGGCAATCAGGTCTACGTCACCAGTTGGACGTGGGACGCGGTGTCGGTCTTCGGGCGCGACACGCAGACGGGGCTGCTCAGCTTCGGCCAGACGCTGCAGAACGGCGTCAACGGCGTCGACGGTCTCGCCGGCGCCCGAGCGCTCTCTCTCAGCGCCGACGGCAAGAGCCTGTACGTGGCCAGCTGGATCGACGATGCCGTCAGCGTCTTCGCGCGCCAGACGCCGGGCGGCGCGCTGTCGTTCGTCGCGGCGCAGAAGGACGGGGTCGACGGCACCAGCGGCCTCGCCTACGCCGACTCGGTTGCCGTCGCTCCCGACGGATCGCAGTCCTACGTCACCGGAGGCGACGACGATGCCCTGGCGGTCTTCGACCGCAATCCGACCACCGGCGCCCTCGCCTTCTTGCAGATGAAGCGTCACGGCGCCGGCGGCGTCGACGGCCTGCAAGGCCCCACGTCCGTCACCGTCAGCCCCGACGGCGCCAACGTTTACGCCACCAGCGCGAACGACAACGGCCTCCAGGTGTTCGCCGTGCAGGCCAACGATGCGCCGACCTTCACCCCGAGCGCCACGGCCACGTCGTCACCCACCTGGACACCGCGCGCCACGCCGACCAACACGCCGATTCCGACGGCCAGCAGGACGCCGACGGTGACGGCGACACGCACGCCGACGTTCACGCCGACGACGACCAGGAGCCCGAGCCCGACGGCGACGCGCACCCCGACGCCGACGGCGACACCGACGGTGACGCGGACCCCGACCTTCACGCCCACGGCGAGTCAGACGGCAACGCCGACACGGACCGCCACGCGCACCGCCACCGCGACACCTACGCTCACCGCGACGCGCACCAGAACGCCAACGTCGACGCCGACCAGGACGCCGACGCTCTCACCGACGCGCACGCTCAGCCCGTCGCCGACGCATACGGCGACACGAACGGCGACACCCACCGTGACCGCGACGGCGAGCGCGACCCGCACGATCACCAAAACGCCGTCTCCCAGCGTGACGCCCACCGTCACGCCAACGGCCACGATCACGTTGACCCCGACCGTCACCGCCACCGCTACCGAGACCGGCACGCCGACGATGACGGCCACGCACACGCCGAGCCCGGAGCCGCCGCCGACCTCGTCACCCACGGAAACCCCGAGCCTCACCCCCTCGCCGACGGCTTCCCCACGCTGTCCGGCGGACTGCAACGGCGACGGCGTCATCACCGCCAGCGAGCTGGTGACCGGCGTCGACGTCAGCCTGGGCACGATCGACCTCGACACCTGCCCCTCTCTCGACGCCAACCACGACGGCCGCATCACCGTCGACGAGCTCGCCGGAGGCGTGGGCGAGGCGCTGCGCGGCTGCGGCAGTGCCGCGGTGCCCTGAAGCTGCAAGTTACAAGCTTCAAGCGACAAGCCGAAGAGACGTTCTTGCAGCTTGGGGCTTGTAGCTTGGAGCTCTTCCTCTCGAGCTTGAGACTTGGACCTTGCCGCTTGAAGCTTGGCCTGCCGTCAGAGCGGGAAATCCCGGCTCTCGCCGGCCGTGAGCTCGAAGATCTCCGTCCTCACGCCGATCCGGATGGTTGGCGCCGCGCACCATTTCGTCACCACCCTCACCCTCTCCGGCGTCACGTCGAGCTCGACCGAGTGGCCGCGATAGCGCAGGTACAGACGCAGGCGCGCGCGATCCTCGGGCAGGCACGGATCGATCCACAGCACGTCGCCGCGCATCTCGATGCCGGGGTAGCAGCGCTGGATGAGATCGACGGTGCCCGCCATCGCGCCGAGGTGGATCCCTTCGGCCGTGGTGCCGCCCTGGATGTCGGCGATGTCGCTGTCGAGCGCTTGCGTGAACAGTCGCCACGACAGCGCGCGATCGGTACGGGCCACGACCCACGAGTGCACCACGCGGCTCAGCGTCGAGCCGTCGGAGGTGCGGCGAGCGTAGTACTCGACGTTCTTGGGAATCGTCTCGTACTCGAACGGATAGTCCAGACGCTGGAACAGCGCGCGCAACTGGTCGGCGGAGAAGAGATAGAACAGCATGAGCACGTCCGCCTGCTTCGACGCCTTGTAGCGGTTGGGCGTGTCGCCCTCGGCCTCGAGCACGCGATCGAGTCGCTGGATATCGCCGTACTTCTCGCGGTACCCGTCCCAGTCGAGCTCCTTGAGGTCGTCATAGCCTTCGAACTGGCTGATGATGCCGTCGTCGTGGAAGACGACGCGCATCTTGCGGCTGACCTCGTCCCAGTGGGCGAGCTCCTCGGGCTCGAGCGCCAGCTTAGCGCACAGCTCGGCGCGCCGGTCGTCGGGCAGCAGGGCGAGCAGCTCGAAGGCGCAGCAGAGCACCCACACCGCCATCACGTTGGTGTAGGCGTTGTTGTCGAGCCCGGGCTGGTCGCTGCCGGGGTAGGAGTCGTGGTACTCGTCCGGCCCCATCACGGCGAGGATCTCGTAGCGTCCGAGCTCGCCGTTGTAGGTGGCGATGCTGGCCCAGAAGCGCGCGATCTCCAGGACCATCTCGGCGCCGTAGAAGATGAGGAACTCGAGGTCGCCGGTCACCTGGTAGTACTGCCAGACGTTGTAGGCGATGGCGGCGTTGACGTGGCGCTGGCGGCACGTGTGGTCCGGCAGCCAGCGTCCCGATCGGGGATTGAGGTGCAGCGACTGGCTCTCCTCACGCCCGTCGCTGCCGCTCTGCCACGGGTACATGGCGCCGCGGAAGCCGGCCGCCCGCGCCGCCGCCCGCGCCGCGTCGAGACGGCGATAGCGATACTTGAGCAGGGCGCGGGTGATCTCGGGCATGCGCAAATTGAGCAGCGGGACGATGAACAGCTCGTCCCAGAAGATGTGGCCGCGATAGGCTTCCCCGTGCAGCCCGCGCGCCGGCACGCCGACGTCGAGATCGATGGTGTTCAACGACGTCGTCTGCAGCAGATGGAACAAGTGCAAGCGCAGCACCAGTGTGACGTGGGCACCGTTGCCCGGCTGCTCCGCGGGCTCGTCGTCCTCGAAGTCGACGTCGAAGTGACCCCACAGGCCCTGCCAGGCCCCGGCGTGGCTCTGCGCCAGCTCGTCGAAGCCGGGGGCCTGCAGCACCGCCTGGCGCGCTTCCAGCCCGCACTCCGTGATGGCGTGATGGTACGAGGTGTAGAGCGCGGCGATCTTCTCCACCGTCAGCGGCACCCCCTCGCGGATCGGCGCGGTGATCTCGTGCGCGACGTAGCCGGTCTCCTCGACCCGCCGGGTCTCGGCGTCGAGCTGCCGCCGTCCCTCGTAGACCCGGGTGCGCGCGGCCTGCGCCAGACGGATCTCCGACTGGCGGGTCTGCACCTTGAGGAACATCACTTCGTCGGCCACGAAACCGGTCTCCAGCGGCTGCAGGTGACGTCCGTCGAGATCGCGGTAACGGGCCACCCCGGCGTTGCTCACCCGGCCGTCGACGGCGGAGCGGATCTCGATCACGCCCGACCAGTTCTCCGCCAGGATCAGGGTCTCGTGCGCCGCCAGGTGGGGCCGGCTCATGTGCACCAGGCGCCGGCCGTGCAGCCGGGTGATGCGACCCTCCTCGTCGCGAACGCGAAGCGTCCGCAGCAGCACCCCGAGGCGGAGATCGAGCTCCTGACGGAACGAGAGGATTTCCATCGCCTGCGGGTTGAACCAGGCGCCGCCGGGCAGGCGGAAGCTGAGCGGGAGCCAGTTGGGAGCGTTGACCAGATCTTCGTTCTCGACCGCGCGCCCGGCAATCTCGGTGGTCAGCCGGTTGTAGCAGCCGGCAACGTAGGTGCCGGGATAGTGCACGCCGTCGGCCACCGCCTCGGCGGCCGCGCCGCGGGTGGCGAAGTAGCCGTTGCCGAGCGTGCACAGGGCTTCGCGCAGCCGTTCCTGCTGCGGGTCGAAGCGGTCGTAGACGAGCGACCACCCGTTCATCCGCGCCCCCGCAGCAGCTCGATCAGCCCCTGGAGGAAGGCCCGGACCTCGGCGGGATCGCGCAGCACGTAGTGCGCCTGCGTCGGCTGCGTCGACGGCCCGACCAGGACGCCGATGCCGCGCCGGCGCAGCGCCGCGAAGGCGTCCTCGTCGGTGAGATCGTCGCCGAGGTAGAGCGGCAGGACGTCCTCGCCTTCGAGGCCGAGCGCCTGCAACAGCCACAGCACCGCCCGGCCCTTGTCCCATTCGATGCGCGGCCGCAGCTCGATGACCTTCTTGCCCCCGGTCTCACGCAGCTCGGGCCGAGCGGCCGCCACCTCGTGGGCGATCGCCTTCACGCGCGCCACGTCGGCCGCCGCCACCAGACGATAGTGCACCGCCACGGCGAACTTCTTCCCCTCCACCGCCGCCCCGGCGATCTCCGACACGCGCCGGCGCAGCTCGGCCTCGGCGCGCCGCAGCGCGGGCTCGTGCCTGACGCCCTCCTCGTGCTCCATGCGGCAGCCGCCGGGGCCGCTGATGTCGAAGCCGTGGCTGCCGGCGTAGAAGACGGTGTCGAGGCCCACCAGCTTCTCGACGTCGGCGCGATCGCGGCCGCTGACGATCGCCACGCGGCACAACCCGGCCAGCGCGCCCACGGTGGCGCGCATCTCGTCGGCGAGCACGGCCATCTCCGGACGGGCAACGATCGGCGTGAGGGTGCCGTCGTAGTCGAGAAAGACGGCGAGGCGTTTGCCCCGCGCCCGTCCTTCGATCTCCGCCAGGCGGGCCAGCGCCGACGGCCGCGGCGCGTCGCCGCTCTCGAAGCGGACCGTGCCGAGGTCGGTCACGACTTCGTCGGCGCCGTGCTGCCGCAGCCGCTCGGCCTGGCCGGAGCGGTCGACACCGATCACCAGACCGAAGCCGCCACGGCGCCCGGCCGCGACACCGGCGGCAGCGTCCTCGACGACGACGGCGCGCGCCGGTACCGTGCCCAGCCGACGCGCGGCCTCGAGGAACATGTCGGGCGCCGGCTTGCCGGCCAGCTTCAGTCGCGCCACCTCGACGCCGTCGACCCGGGTGTCGAACACCGCCTCCAACCCGGCCGCGGCGCGTAGCACCGCCTCGCAGTTCTTGCTCGAGGAGACCACGGCGAGGCGCAGGCCCCGGGCGCGGGCGGCGCGCAGAAAGGCAACGGCGTGCTCGTAGACGGCGACGCCGTGCTGCTGCAGCTCGGCACGGAAGATCTCGTTCTTGCGGTTACCGAGGCCGCAGACGGTCTCCGCCTGCCGGTCGTCCTCCGGGCTACCGTCGGGCAGCGAGATACCGCGCGAGGCCAGGAAGCTGCGGACACCGTCGTAGCGCGGCTTGCCGTCGACGTAGGGGCGATAGTCGGCCTCGACGTCAAAGGGGCGGAAGCTCTCGCCGTGGATCGCCGCGTGCCGCCGCAGGTACTCGTCGAACGTCTGCTTCCACGCCGCCGCGTGCACCGCGGCCGTCCTGGTCACCACGCCGTCGAGATCGGCCAGAACCGCGTCGAAGTCGCCGGTGCGGATCACCAGCGTCGCCGCCCCATCCTCCGCGCCGCTCACGGCGTGCACCTCCCTGTCGCCCCGGCCGTCAGCACCCCTTCTCCACGAGACCGCACCTCGCCGCGGCGGCA
>CAZYMF010000212.1:0-8272 GCA_964648215.1 uncultured Binatia bacterium (SeqCode)
GGCGCCCTTTTCGTGGCCGAACAGCTCGCTCTCGACCAGCTCGCGGCTGAAGGCGGCGCAGTTGACCTTGACCAGTGGCTTGGTGCGGCGCGGGCTGTGGTAGTGCAGCGCGTTCGCGACCAGCTCCTTGCCGGTGCCGCTCTCCCCCCGCACCAGAACGGTGATGTCGGTGTCGGCCACCTTCTGCACCATTTCGAAGAGGCGCAGCATCGCCTGGCTCTTGCCCACGATCTGGTCGAAGGCGTAGCTGTCCTGCACCTGCGCCAGCAGGCGCCGATGCTCGCGGCGCAGCAGGCTGTGCTCCATCACCTTGTGCACCAGCAGGCGCATCTCGTCGTTGTCGAACGGCTTGGGGATGTAGTCGGCGGCGCCGGCCTTCATCGCCTCGACGGCGATCTTCTCCGAGCCGTAGGCGGTGATCATGACCACGGCAAGATCCGGGTCGAAGGCCCGCGCGCGCTCGAGCACCTGGATCCCGTCCATCCCCGCCATGCTGAGGTCGGTGATGACGAGGTGGTAGTCGCCGCCCTCGATCTTGCGCACCGCCTCCTCGCCGCTGCCGGCCGTCTCGACCGTGTAGCCTTCCTTGGCAAGCAGTCCGCGCAGCGCCAGCTGCATGGCCCGTTCATCGTCGACGACTAGAATGCGGCCTTTCATAACCGTGGCTCGTGCTCGCGCGGCGTGCTCAGGGGGTCGGCAAGGTGATGCAGAACTCGGTGCCGCGGCCCTCGGCGCTGTCGACGCTGAGCTGTCCCTGGTGGGCGTCGACGATCTTCTTGGCGATGGCCATGCCGAGTCCGGTGCCCTTCTCCTTGGTGGTGAAGAACGGGTTGAAGATCTTGGCCAGCTTGGCCTCGGGAATGCCGCAGCCGTTGTCGCGCACCCGCACCGTGACGGTCTTGGGCGTGCCGTTCTCGATGAACAGATCGATCCGGCGTTTCTCGGGCACCGCCTCCATGGCATCCACGGCGTTGTCGATGATGTTGCCGAAGACCTGCTGCAGCTTCTCGGCGTCGGCCCAGACGGTCGGTCCGGCGATGTAGTTGCGCGCCACGTGCACCTTGGCCGCCTCCAGCCTGTTTCTCAGCTGCGTCAACGCGGCGTCGACGACACCGGCGACGTTGACGTGGGCGAAGGCGTACTCCTCCTCCTTGGCGTACTTGAGCAGATGCGACACGCGGCGCTCGACGCGGTCGAGCTCGTCGATTGCCACCTTGGCGTACTCGACGTTCTCCACCGAGTGCGGGTCCTCGCCCATCTGCTGCACCAGGCTCTTGGCCGCGGCGATCGGGTTGCGGATCTCGTGCGCGATGGTGGCGGAGATCTCCTCGATCGAGGCCTGCTTCTCGGTGGTCATCGCCTGCTTCTCGCGCCGCACCTCGCGCTCGACCACGGGATCGAAGAACCTCTCCTTGACGAAGTGCGAGCCGAACACGGCCATGAAGTGCGCGAACAGGCCGACGCCCCAGCCCATCGCCGGCCAGAGGAACCACGGGTAGCCGGTGGTCATCAGGTTGATGAAGGCGAGCAGGGCGATGACCGCGAGGTACCACATCAGGTGCACGTAGAAGCTCGCCTCGGCCGCGGCGCGCAGCCGGGCGCGGCGCAGCGCCTCCTGCTCCGCGTCGCGCTTCGGCGGGACGAAGTTGCCGCGCTTCCACTGCCGCGCCGCCTCCTTCCACCGGTCGCGCTCGTGCTTCCACTGTCGCTTGTGCTCGCGAGCCATCTCGCGCCAGTGCTCGCGCTCGACCTTCCAGTCCGCCGGGCCACCGCAGACCGTCGTCGCGCGCATCGTCTCGTCGAGACGGTAGCGGACGCGATAACGTCGGTGCTGGCGCTTGAAGTGCCAGAACAGCACGACGGCTAGGATGAGGCCGAGGACCGCCATACGCGCATCGCTCTCCGCCTCAGTTGTTGGCGCCGCAGACCGGCGCGCCCACCAGCTTCAGGCGCCCGGCGGGCACCGTCTTGCGCTCGCGACTGGCCCAGAGCAGGGCCGCGGCGCCGGCCAGGACGAGCGCCACGAGCAGCGCGGCGACGGAGGGCAACGTTGCATCGTATACGCCCTCGGGAACTGGAGCGCTCATCGCCATCATGTTGAAGAACCCCATGTTGCCTTCCTCCTTCTGCACCGAGGGAAGGCAAGCGGAGTGCCAGATTGTAGACGAAAGCGGCCGGCGGGGGGAAACGCGCGTAAGTCGCCGAAAATACTCGCTGCCCGCGAAGAGACGGCCGGCGCCCGGACGGGTCGGGTGCATGGCGCCGGCTGCGCTCCGGCACGCGGCGCGCAGTTCACCGACTGCAGCGCCCTCACATGAAGTAGCCGCCGTTGGGGCTGATGACCTGGCCGACGGTGAAGCTGGAGTCGTCGGCGGCGAGGTAGAGCGCCACGGCGGCGATCTCGGCGGGCGTTCCGAGGCGGCCGATCGGGGTCTGCAGCACGGCCATCTGCCGCATGGTCTCGTCCATCACGTCGAGCAACGGCGTATCGACGAAGCCGGGCGCGATCGCGTTGACGTACACCCCGCGGCCGATCACCTCGCGCGCCACCGACTTGGTCAGGGCGATGATGCCTCCCTTCGCCGCCGAGTAGTCGGGTGAGCCGGCCAGGCCGGTGGTGCCGGCGATCGAGGCCATGTTGATGATCTTGCCCGATCCCCGGGGCTCCATGACCTTGAGCGCCTCGCGCGTGCAGTAGAAGGTCCCGTCGAGGTGAATCGAGAGGGTACGCCGCCACTGCGAGTCGGCCATCAAACGGGTGGCGCCGACCGAGGTGGTGGCCTTGCCGGTGGTGAGCATTTCCTGCGTCGCCGCCGCCGAGTTGGCCTTCACCTCGTCGCTCATCAGCGCGATGCCGGCGTTGTTGACCAGGATGTCGATGGTGCCCATCTCGTCGACGAGATGCTCGAAGAGAGCAGCCACCTCGACGCTGTCGGAGACGTCGGCGATGTACGCGCGCGCCCGAGAGCCGGCCGCCTCGATCTCCTTCACCACGGCCGCGGCGCTCTCCTTGTTGACGTCGTTGATGGCGATCGCCGCTCCTTCACGCGCGAAGGTCAGGGCAATCTCGCGTCCCAGCCCGCTGCCCGCGCCGGTGATCAAAGCGACTTTTCCCGCAAGCTTCATGATGCCGTCTCCTTTTCGCCGTTCGCGCCCTCTGCCTATAATGGCGCATGAGCCTAGAGAAGAAGCCGAAGATTGTCCACGTCGTCAGCCACGGCCCGCACTGCCTCGACGGCGTCGCCGCCGCGGTGGCGGTCGCCCGCTTTCACCGCGACGCCACCGTGATCCCCTGCTTCGCCAGCAACCAGAAGATCGACGAGATCATTCTGGGCCTGCGCTGCGAGCCCGCCGACGCCGAGCACGAGGTCTGGGTCACCGATATCTCGTGGACCACGCCGGAGGCCGACGCCCATTTGCGCCGGCTCGCCGAGCGGGGCGTGAAGATCTACTGGATCGATCATCATCGCACCGCGATCGAGCGGGTGGCGGCGGGCAACATCAAGGTTCCCTTCACCGACTCCGTCGTTCGCGACGACTACGCCGCCTCGCGTCTCACCTACGAGTACCTGGCCGAGCGCCTGGCCCGCAGCGGCGAACGCAACCAGGCCTTTGCCGATCTCGAGCCGCTGGTGCGGATGGCCGACGACAACGATCGCTGGCTGCACGAGATTGCGGGCTCGCGCGAGCTGGCCAACACCGTGCGGGCCATGGGCGGGCCCGAAGCCTACGACGACCTGCTCACCATCGACCGGGCCGTCCACTACACGCCGCGGATGCACGCGGCCGCGGAACGCTTCGCCGCCGAGCTGCAGCGCAGCTTCGAGGTGGCCGAACAAAGCCGCGTGTCCTTTGCCGTTCCCGGGCGGTCCGTAACCTTGGTGGCGGCCATGTGTGACGGTTATCCAAGCGAAATCGCCGACGCCTGGGGCAAACGGTCCGCCCGGACCGTCTTTGCCCTGTTCGATGCCAAGAGCCTCTCCGTCAGCCTGCGCCGCTCGCCGGATTGCGAGGTCGATCTCTCCCATCTCGCGCGCGCCTTTGGCGGCGGCGGACACGCCGCAGCCGCCGGCTGCACCCTGCCCGAGCTGCGCCAGCGGCTGTCGAGCGAGCTGGCAAACACGCTGGGGCAGGCGCTGGCCTCCGGCGTCGATCGCTGAGCCGGCACAGATCTCCGAAATCGCGCCGACGGCGCCGCCACCGTCGTCCCACAAGACGGCGCCCTACCGTACTTTTTTGCCTCGGCGGCGACGAAACTGAACGTTGTTAAGGCATATCGACGTCCCCCCGGTCGCCGCAACCGACTGCTCGCACCCCCGAGCGCTCTGGCACCGCCATTGCACCCCGCCTCACCTCGGGTGAGGAAAGGATAGCGTCATGGTGAGAATCAAAGCGCTGACGCCTGAGACCGAGGGGCGGACGTTGATGTCGGAGGAGCTGTTGATGCTGGCGGTTCTCGAGCAAGCGGTGGCCGATCTCGTGCACCACTGCCCGGCCGTGCGCGCCGATGCCGAAGCGTACTTTTTCAACTACACACCCGAGTCGAGCGCCTTCAGCTTCGACCACGTGTGCAGCCAGTTCGGCCTGTCCCCCTCGGCGATCCGACGTGAGATCCGCGGCCGCTGCGCCGCGCGTCGCGCCGCTGCCACCGCCCTCGATTCGAAGGCCGCGTAGCCGCAGGCTTCAGCCTGCGCTCCCAGCCCCACGTTCCCCGTAGCCGCAGGCTTCACAGCCTGCGCCTCCCGCTCGCGCGCAGGCTCGCGCAGGCTAAAGCCTGCGCCTACAGACCGGCCACCCTCACCCCAGGCGCTGGAGCAGATCGGGCAGCTCGACGATGCTGTCCAGAATGGCGTCGGGTCGCTGCGCGGCGAGCACCTCGCGCGGGCTGGCGCCGCTGAGCACCCCCACCGTTGCGACACCGGCCGCCTTGCCGGCCTCGATATCGATTGGGGAATCCCCCACGTAGACCACCTGCGAACCCGGCACTTCAAGGCGCTCGAGACACCTCAGGATGACGTCGGGCGCCGGCTTGCGCTGCGCCACGTCCTCCCGCCCGATGACGGCGACGAAGAGCTCGCGTACGCCCCAGCGGTGCAAGAAGGGGGCGTCGCGCCCCGAGGACGTGGCAATCCCGAGGGCGCAGCCACGGGCGTGCAGACGGCGCAGCGCCGCCAGGCTTCCCGGAATCGGATCGGTCTCCTCGTGGTAGCGTCGCAGCCACTGCGGCGCCCGGGCGCCGAGGGCGGCGCTGACACGATCGGGAGGTAGCGAGGCCGGCAGCAAGTGGGTGAGCGTCGATCTCCCGGTCCGCATCAGCTCCAGGACGGTTTCCCGCTCCGGCGCCGGCAGCTCCAGATCGGCGGCGACTTCGCAGGCGAAGCCGTAGAAGAGCTCGATGGAATCGGCGATGGTTCCATCGAGGTCGAAGATGATGCCGCGCACGGTCACGCGCCGGCCACGCGGGCCCACGCGGCGCGCACGCGGGTTTCGAGCACGGCCGGCGAGCCGTCGTTGTCGATGACCACGTCGGCGTACCGGCGGCGCTCCTCGTTGCCGAGCTGCGCCGCGATGCGGGCGTCGACCTGGGCCGCATCGAGACCGCGCTCGGCCCGCAGCCGCTCGCGCACGGCGTCTCGTCCGGCAACGACCAGCCAGACCTCGTCGACCAGCGGTAGCCAATTGGCTTCGATCAGGATGGCAGCCTCGACCACGATCGGCGGGCCAAAACCCTCTTGGCGCCGCGCCGCGATGCGGTGCCGGATCTCTTCGAAGATGAGCGGGTGAACGATGGCGTTGAGGCGCTCGAGCGCCGCCGCGTCGGCAAAGACGATCGCCCCCAGGCGCCTGCGGTCGATGGCGCCGTCGGAACCGACCACGTCGCGGCCGAACGCCTCCACGACCCTCTGCCACCCCGTGGTCCCTGGGCGATAGACCTCGTGCCCGACGAGATCGGCGTGGATCACCTCGGCCCCGAGCTGCGTGAGCAGCTTGGCCACGGTGCTCTTGCCCGAGCCGATACCGCCCGTGAGGCCGATGGTACGCATCGCGGGTTGAACTATCCGATTGACGCAAAGAGGTCTACGGGCGCCGTCGTCGGGCTTCCCGCAACAGCGCCGAAGGAGAAAGATGTTGCCCGCGCAGCGAAGCTCTCTCCGAGCGCCTCGCCGCGCCTATTCCCGGCTCAGCCGACGGCGCGCAGCGGCGTCTCGCTTGCAAGGGGGATGACCGCCTGCGGCCGTGCTACGTTTTGGGTCGCCGCATGGCTCGCCGTCTGCCGCCAGTAGCGGACGCCGCGCCGCAGGTAGGCGGGGTTGATGTCCAGGATCTCGCAGATGTTCTCGAACGAGAAGTACCAGGCACGGTCCTCGTCGTTGATCCACTCGTCGGCATCCGCGAACATCTGCTGACCGGCGCCGTCCTTGGCAAAGGCGTACTTCTGATAGCAGTCGAGCGCGTCCTGAAGGACCGCGAGCATCAGGCGTTTTTCCCCGGACACGCCGGAGCCGCCCCGGAAGGCTGCATAGAACTGGGCTGGCAAGAGCGCGTCAGGCTCGAAAAGACCAAACGAGCGGTCGTTCATCGTCTTCATTCTCCTTCAAGTGGGTGCAAACGGTTGCCCGATAGAATGACCCATGGCGCGTGATCAGCCAAATGAAAAAATCTGTCTCGTCAGTGATGGAGGCTAATTGGCGCGCCCGCAAAACAAAACACTCCTCCCCCCTCCGGGCAAGAGGTTGCCCGGAGCAGGAAGGAGTGTTGGAAGTCGAAGCCCGGTCGCGCCGGGCTCTACGCTATCGCTTTGCCCCGAGGACCGACTCTTTGAGTGGCTTGGCGACGGTGAAGCGCACCTTCTTACGGGCCGGAATCTTGATCGCCTCGCCCGTCTGCGGGTTACGCCCCATGCGGGCCTTGGTCTGCACCTTGCGGAACGTGCCGAGGCCGGGAATCTTGACCGGATCACCCTTCTTCAACGCCCCGACGATCGTCTTGACCAACCCGTCCAACACCGCATCAGCCTGCTTCTTGGCGATGTCCCCCGACTCCGCCAGCTTCTGCACCAACTGTGATTTCGTCATCAGCCGTCCTCCCCTCTTTCAGTCGCTCAGGTTACGAAAATCGCCCCTGGAAAGCCCGAAAACCAGCGTATAGTTGCTACGAGCACTGCCCGGTGTCAAGCAAAATGTTGGCGCGGAGAGGGCAAAACGCGGCGGCCAGAGCCGGATTCCGCACGCGTCGGGCGAATGACGATGCGGCGAAACGGCTGTGTGCCGACGCTTTCCGACTCCAGACCGTAGGCCCCGGCGAGCTCGTGCTGCAAGCGCCGGACGTAGGCGTTCTGCGGCGCCAGCTCGATCGAGCGACGTTCGGCGATGGCGCAGGCGATGGCGTCCTCGGCCTCGCGCAATGCGGCTTGCTGCTCTGGATCGGGGCCCTCCGCTTCCAGGTCGAAGTGATCGCGCAGAAACTCGCTCAACCGAGGAACGGTGTTGGCGTTCACGGCATGCACCGGAACGCTGTGGGTCATCAGCTCGCGCAGCTTCTTGGGGTGCTTGCGCGCCAGCGCGCGCAGTGTCAGCACCAGGTCGGCGTCGCGCGGATGGCTGCAGACGACCGCCGGCGCTTCGATCTCGCGGATGGCACGCTCGAGCCGCTCGCGGCTGACGGCATACGGGAAGATGCGTACGCGGCGCCGGCGTACCGCGGCGATGGCCGGCGCGCGGGCTGGCGCTACCGGCGGCGCCGGCGGGCTCTCGAGATCCACGCCGCCGTCAGCGCGCCGCAGGCGTAGCTGCGGGCGGACCGGCGCCTGGCGCAGCAGGGCATCGACGACCGTGGCCACGTCGAGATGAACCGCGAATCGCTCCTGGCTGTGAATCTCGATCAAGACGTCGAAGGTCGGCGGCGCCTTGCGCTCGAGCACGGTCTTCTGCGTCCGCCGCCGACGCGCCTCCTCGTCACCCAGGGTCACCGAGTGGATGCCGCCGATGAGATCCGCCAGGGTCGGGTTGGTGATCAGATTGTCGAGGGTGTTGCCGTGCGCGGTGGCGATCAGCTGTACTCCGCGCTCGGCGATGGTGCGCGCGGCCAGAGCCTCGGCCTCGGTGCCGATCTCGTCGATGACCACGACCTCGGGCATGTGGTTCTCCACCGCTTCGATCATCACCGCGTGCTGCAGCTCGGGCGTCGGTACCTGCATGCGGCGCGCGCGGCCGATGCCGGGGTGGGGGATGTCGCCGTCGCCGGCGATCTCGTTCGAGGTGTCGACGATCAC
>CAZYMF010000213.1:0-8196 GCA_964648215.1 uncultured Binatia bacterium (SeqCode)
GCTTATGGTGCGCGTCGATGCCGTCGGCGATCGAGCCGACATGCGTCGCTTCATCCGCTTCCCCTGGCAGGTATACGCCGGCGACCCGCACTGGGTGGCGCCTCTGCTGCTGGAGCGCCGGCAGTTCTTCAATGCCCGGCGCAACCCGTTCTTTCGCCACGCCGAGGCGCAGTACTTCCTCGCCCGCCGCGGCGACGAGGTCGTCGGCACCATTGCCGCCGCCGTCGATCGCAATTACGTCGACTTCCAGAAACAACCGATCGGCTATTTCGGCTTCTTCGAGCTGATCGACGATGCCGAGGTGGCCAGCGCGCTGCTCGATGCCGCCGCTTCCTGGCTGCGCGCGCGCGGCATGCAGATCATGCGCGGGCCGCACAACTTCACCACCAACCACGAGGTGGGACTGCTGATCGACGGCTTCGACGACGATCCGGTGGTCATGACGACCTACAACCCACCATACTACCAGCGCCTCTGCGAGCAGGCCGGGCTGCAAAAGGCGAAGGACCTGTACGCCTACTGGCTCGATGCCGGGTCAGCGGCGCCGCCCGGCCTGGCGGAGGCCGCCGAGCGGACGCGCGAGCGCGCCAAGGTCCGCATCACCAAGATCAACCTGCGCGACTACAAGAACGAAGCCAAGCGGGTGCAGCGGATCTACAACCAGGCGTGGAGCGGGAACTGGGGCTTCGTGCCGGTCACCGACGAGGAGGTCGAGGAGATGGCGCGCGGGCTGCGCTGGCTGGCCGATCCCGACCTCGTTCTCTACGCCTGGGTCGAGGGCGAGCCCGAGCCGGTCGGCTTCGTCGTCTGCCTGCCCGACATCAACCGCGCGCTCAAGCCATTGCGTGGCCACCTGTTTCCGTTCGGCTGGCTGCGGCTGCTGCTGGCCCGCCGCCACATTCACTTCGTGCGCATCTTCACTCTCGGCGTCCTGCCCGACCATCACCCGCTCGGCATTGGCGCCCTGTTGTACCTGGAGACCTGGCAGGCCGGCGTTCGCAGAGGCTACACCGCCGGCGAGATGAGCTGGATCCTCGAGGACAACGGCCCGATGAATGCGGCGCTGCAGATGGTGAACGCGCGCGTCTACAAGACCTGGCGCATCTACGACAAGGCGCTGTGAGGCCGCGGTGCACCGCTACGACGTCGTCACCTTCGATTGCTACGGCACGTTGATCGACTGGATCGGCGGCATCACCGACGCGGTCGAAGCGGCGGCGCAGCGCGCCGGTCACGTGATCGCGCGCAAGGACATCTTCCCCGCCTACCTGCGCGCCGAGATGGCGGTCGAGTCGAGCGTCTACCGCCTCTACCGCGAGATCCTCGCCGAGACCGGACGGCGGGTGGCGGGCGAGCTCGGCTGGCATCTGCCCGAGGGCGAGGCGGGCTTTCTCGCCGACAGCCTTCCCGGGTGGAAACCCTTTCCCGACACCAACCACGCCCTCGAGCGCCTGCGCGCCGCCGGCTGTCGTCTCGGCATCCTGTCGAACATCGACGACGATCTGCTCGCCGCCACCCGGCACCACTTCCGGGTCGACTTCGATCTCATCGTCACCGCGCAGCGGGTGAAGTCGTACAAGCCGGCGCACGCGCACTTCCTCGAGGCGCGCCGGCGCATCGAGGCGAGCCACACGGGCGCGCGCTGGCTGCACGCGGCGCAGAGCCACTATCACGACGTGATCCCGGCCGTCGCTCTCGAAGTCCCCGTCGCCTGGGTCAACCGGCAGCGCGAGATCCTCGCGCCGGGCGCGGTGCGGCCGCTGCACGAGGTGCACGACCTCAAAGCTCTCGCCGACTGGCTGGCGCCGTGACGGGCCCGTCACCCGTCACCCAACACCTGCCCCCCTATCGCTCCGCATCGCCCGGCGGCACGTTCGAGAAGTCCGGGCTGCGCTTGGCGAAGAACGCCGACACCGCCTCGAGATTCTCGGGCGAGCCGATGCGATGGAGGAAGGCCTCGTCCTCGCGCCGCCGCGCCGCGGCCACCTGCTCCTGGCGGGTGGCCAGCACCAGACGCTTGGTCCAGCGCAGCGAGCCGAGCGGCTTGGCGGCCAGTTGCCGCGCCCGCTCCATCGCGGCGGGCAGCAGCCCTTGCGGGTCGCACAGATGCGTGGCGATTCCCAGCTCGACCGCGCGCTCGGCGGAGAGGAAGTCCGACTCGAAGAGCAGGTCGATCGCCCGGCGATAACCCAGCAGGGCCGGCAACAGATAGCTGCTGGCGGCCTCGGGCACGACACCGAGTGTGATGAAGGGAGCGCGCAGCCGCGCGCCGCGCGCAATGTACGCGTAGTCGCAGTGCAGCAACAGGGTCAGGCCGATGCCCACGCCGACGCCGTTGACGGCGGCGATGAGCGGCTTGTCGAAGACGCACAGGCGATCCATGAACGAGCTGAAGCCGTGACCCTCGGCGCTCTCGGCCGAGCTCTCGCCGATCATCTCGCCGAGATCGGCGCCGGCGGAGAAGGCGTTGCCGGCCCCGGTGACCACGACCACGCGCACCGTGTCGCGCTCCTGCGCCTCGCCGAGCGCATCGCGGAAGTCACACCACATCTGATGGTTGAAGGCGTTCTTGCGCTCGGGCCGGTTGAGGGTGACGAGCAGCACTCCCCCGGACAGTTCCTCGATCACGGTCGCACGCGGCATGAGTCGGCTCCTTTTCCCGCGCCGGCCTATACCCGGCGACAGCTCACCGGACAAGCTCGCCCCAGATCGGTCCCGGTGGCTCGAGCGGCGTTCGTGCGCTATGAGAGCCGGATGCCGGACGTTGCTGCCATCTATCACCGCACCAAGGAAGTGAACATCTACCCGATCGCGGGCGATCGGTTCCTGATCGAGGCGTTTCTCCAGGACGAGGTCCACGACGTCCACGCCGAGATCGAGATCCTCCACCCCTCTCTCGAGATCGTCGCGGCGCGCAGCGAGGTGCGCAACGGCCCGTTCACCAACATCTGCAACATGACGCACCCCAACGTCGAGCGGCTCGTCGGGATGCGGGTCGCGCGCGGCTTCACCGGCGAGGCGCGCAAGATCGTCGGCGGCCCGAACGGCTGCCACCGGGTCTCCGAGCTCCTGGTCGAGATCGCCCAGGCGGCCTACCAGCTCCACTTCGTGCGCCTGTTCCAGAGCGCGTCCGCCGAGCAGCGGGCGCGCGAGGACGTGCCCGCCCAGCGGCACGCGTTCGTCATCGACAACATACCCGGCATGCGCAACACCTGCTTCTCCTACAGCGAGAGCAGCCGCGCCCTCGTCGCCGAGAAGGCCGCGCCGCTGCGCCTGCGCGCGCAGCGGATGCCGGTGCGCCGGATCGACGGCGAGTAGCCCGAGCCTCTGGGGTCGGCCTTCGGCTCAGGCCACGAGCGCGCGCAGGTTCTCGCGCATGATCTTGCGCACCGCCTCGCCCGGCAGGTCCGCGAGCTCGTCGGCGAACTCGGCGGGCCAGAGCAGACCTTCGGGGTGGGGATAGTCCGACCCGTTCAGGACGTGGTCGACGCCGATGGTCTCGGCGAGCCCGGGCATGTCGTCCTCGAAGAACGGCGCCACCCAGACGTTCTGGCGAAACATGTCGCTCGGCTTCAGCGGCGGCGCGCCGAAGCGCCACATGTCCTTGCTGTACAGCCGCGCGATGTGGTCGAGCTTGGTGAGCAGCGGCCGCACCCAGGTCGAGCCGTACTCGACGCTCAGCACCTTGAGTCGCGGGAAGCGGCCGAAGACGTTGTCGGCGATCAGGGCGGTCATGGTGTCGGCCACCGGCCGCTCGGTGAACGACAGGACGTACTCCATCAGCGAGTGCCGGTGCGAGGGCGGATGCGGCCGCAGCCCCCACGGCGTGTTGTAGATCTCGCTGAACGGAGTGCGGCCGATGTGGTAGACGACGTTGATGCCCGACTCCTCGCAGCGGGCCCAGAACGGGTCGAAGTGCGGATCGCCGGGCGAGCGCCCCTCGATGGGGCCGGCGGTCACCACCAGGAAACGCGCGCCCCGGGCCAGCAGCCGGTCGAGCTCGCGAATCGCCTCGTCGCGGTCGAGCAACGAGTTGATCGGCGCGCCGTAGATGTGTCCGTCGGCGCCGTAGCCCCAGTCCTCTTCGAGCCAGCGGTTGAAGGCGCGGATCGTCGGGTACAGCACCTCGCGGTGTTGCGGCTCGCGTAGCTGCGGCTCGACGCCGACGCCGGCCGTCGGCAGCATCAGGCACGCCTCGACGTTCTGCTCGTCCATCTTGCGCCGGCGGGCGGCGCGATCGACGAACTCGGGCACCTGCAGCGCGTTGATCGGGCTCAGGCTGGGGCTGCCGCCGGCGTCGCTCGTGCCGCGCAGGAACTCCTTCATGATCCCCGGCGGCCCGACGCTGTCGCCCACGCCGACGCTGAAGAACTGGCAGCGCTCGTTGCCGACGTACATGCGGCCGTTGTTCGCGCGGTCGACCCGGACGCTCCGCTCCCTGTACTTCGCCTCGATGTGCCGCGTGAAGCAGTCGTCGGGCTCGTAGTAGTGATTGTCCGCGTCGTAGATGCGATAGCTCAGCTCGGGCATGGCTCCGCTCCTGGCGTTGTTCGGTTTCGTCAGTGGCCGATGGCGCCGGCCTGCCGTAGCCACTTGTCGAGGTCGCGCAGCGCGCCGGCCTCGTCGGTGGCGACGGAGACGCCGCTGTAGAGCGACCACTCCTCCGGGTACACGATCTGCTCGCCCGGCTTGAGAGTGTCCAGCGTGCTCAGGTTCTCCAGCTCGAGGAACTCCGCGGACGAGTAGACCTCCACGGTCGCGCCGCCGTCGGTGTAGGCCCCGCCGGGCTGGTGCGGGAAGCGTTTCACGTAGAGCACGTTCCCGCGCAGGTAGCTGGCCCAGCCCTGCCAGGTGTCGACGCCGATCTTGCTCTCGTCCGGCCGCCGGCCGGTGAGGCCGGGCGGCGACGGCTGCACCTTGCCCTGGTCGACCTGGACCAGGCGGTCGCCGAAGCTGTAGCGCGGGTCGGCGAACTTGGCGTAGCTCCACAGGATCAGGCTGCGGGTGTCGAAGAACGCGCTCGGGTCGCCGATGTCGAGCGGCACCAGGGCGCGCCCGCCCGGGCGCATGACCGACAGGCTCCAGGCGGCATAGCGCACCGGGTGGTCGCTGACGTTCTTGATGCGCGACACGAGCTGGGCGCGCGGCTGGCCGGCGACGAGCACGACCTCGACGCTCTTCTGGATGCCGGCGCGCGGCTCCACCGGTCCGGTGACGCGCACGCCGCCGTTCTTCAGCTCCTCGACGGTGCAGCGCTGGTTGTCGGGCTCGTAGGTGGTCTCCTTCTCCTCCGGCGCCACCCACAGGCGCCAGCCGCCGCGAAAGACCCACTCGGCCTCGCCCGTCTTCCCGAGCTCGGCGGGGCGCAGGTAGAACACGTTGTCGCCGCCGGTCAGGCGGAAGTCGACGATGCGCGGGCCGATGGCCGTGGTGATCGCGAGCTCGACGCGACCGTTGCTCAGCGTGTAGGTGTCGGGCCAACCGTGGTAGTCACCGCGCTGCCTGCCGTGCATGGTGTCGGCTCCTGCTCCGATCGGGGCCGCCAGCACCAGCGCCAGGAGCCACACGATCCGTCTGAAATTCGCCAGCGTATTCACCGCCGTCTCCCTTCGGATTCCGCGGCCGCACAAGGATATTGGATTACCCGGCCACACGCCCTATCATGCCTGTCATGAGTGAGCAGGGGAAATCCGCAGACGGGTTGGCACCGACGCTGCTGCTGTCGATGCCGCAGCTGGACGATCCCAACTTCAAGCGCACCGTCGTGCTCCTGTGCGAGCACAACAGCGACGGGGCCTTCGGCCTGGTGCTCAATCGCCCCACGGGAACGGCGGCCACCGACGTGATCGAGCTCGATCCGCCGGCCGAGAGCGACAGCGGGCTGCAGCTCTGGGTCGGCGGGCCGGTGGAGCAGCATCGCGGCTGGATCCTGGTGCACGAAGAGCCGAGCGACGTCGAGGCCCTGCGCGTCAGCGACGGCCTCTATCTTTCCGCCTCGCCCGTCCTGTTGCGCCGGTTGCTGGAGGGACCGGTGCCGCCGCGCAGCCGCTTTCTGATCGGCTACGCCGGCTGGGGGCCGGGGCAGCTCGACACCGAGCTGATGCAGTCGGCCTGGCTGACCACGGACGTGGCTCTCGACCTGGTGTTCGACACCGACGCCGAGCTCATGTGGGAAGCCGCCATCCGCCGCCTCGGCGTCGATCCCAACGCGCTGCAGATGACGCCGGGGGTGCACTGAATCGGAAGGCAACAGGTCAAAGGTGAAAGCAGGAGAGCCAGATTCCGACTTTTACCTTTGACCTTTCCGGCTCTCCGGCTTCATCTTCTTCGAATCACCTGCCCCGCGCGGGAGGCGCGGTCGAACTTGCCGTTGCGCACCACCACGGCACCGTTGAGGACGACGGTCTCGATGCCGCTGGGCGAGCGATTGGGGGCGCGCCGGGTGGTGTTGTCCCCGACGCTGGCGGGGTCGAAGACGACCAGGTCGGCGGCCAGGCCCTTGGCGAGGCGGCCGCGATCGGCCAGGCCCATGCGGTCGGCGGAGTAGCCGGTCATGCGCCGGATGGCTTCGGCGAGCGAGAGCAGCTTGAGCTCGCGCACGTAGCGTCCGAGCAGGCGCGGGAAGGTGCCGTAGGAGGCGGGGTTGTCGAAGCCGTTGCCGGTGAGGATGGTGTCGGTCTCGAAGCAGGTGCGCCCGTGCTGCAGCACCTTGCGCAGGCTGGTCTCCTCGTCGTCGCGCCCGCTGTAGTTCCAGTTGATGATGCGCGTCTGGCTGCCGAGCTCGCCGACGAGATCGAGGTAGGTCTCGGTCGGGTCGTTGCCGCGCTCGCGCGCGATCTCGGCGATGGTCATGCCCTCGTAGCGCGCCACCTCGGGGTTGGGCACCCACAGGATCTGCGTGTCCTCCCAGCGC
Organism: uncultured Binatia bacterium (SeqCode); assembly: GCA_964648215.1. Taxonomy (GTDB): domain Bacteria; phylum Desulfobacterota; class Binatia; order HRBIN30; family JACQVA1; genus CAZYMF01. Next base: position 6,914 of record CAZYMF010000213.1, read on the forward strand.
ATGCCGAGGTGGGGCAGCACCCAGTTCAGGGTGCCGGCGGCGCGCTGGCGCTGCTCGGGGTCGGTGACCGCCTCGCGCAGATTGGGCAGCGTCCACGGCGGCATGAAGACGACCAGCGTGGTGTTGCCGCCGACGTAGGGGAACGCGTCCCAGGCGATGTCGACGCCGTCGGCGACGAGGTGCTCGAGATGCTCGAGCACGCGATCGGTGGTCGGCCAGGTGGTGTCGCCGACGAAGATCAGGTGCGAGTGCTGCACCGGCACGCCGTGGGCGCGGAAGACCGCGGCGGTCTCGTCCACCGCCCGCAGGTTGGTCGGCACCTGCTCCGGATCATCGAGGCCGCCGAGGGCGATGTAGCTGCGCGCGTGCGAGGTGTAGACGCCGCGGCGCTCCTTGAGCGGTGCGGTGACGCCGACGAGCTCGTCGACATCGGCAAACACGCCCGGCGCATAGCCAAGGCCGGTGGACAGGCCGATGGCGCCCTCGTCGAGCGCGGCCCGCACCAGATCCGCCATCGCCGCGGTCTCCTCGGCGTTGGCGGGCGCGCCGTCGATCTGCTTGACGGCGGCGCGCACCGTGCCGTGGCCGACGAGCTGGGCCAGGTTGAGCGCCAGGCCCTGACCCTCGAGGCGATCGAGAAACTCGCCCATGCCCGACCAGCGGTAGTCGAGGTCGTGGTCGTGCAGCATGCGTCCCACCAGCGGCAGCAGCTCGCGGTTGCCCGGCACGAACGGCGCTGGCGAGCAGCCGCAGTTGCCGCCGACGATGGTGGTGATGCCCTGCTCCAGCAGCGGCGCCAGCACGGCGCCGTGGTCCGCGTGCGGGATCACCCAGTCGCTGTGCGAGTGCATGTCGATGAAGCCGGGGGCGATCACCTTGCCGGCGCAGTCGACGACCTGGCGCGCGCCCGCCTGGCCGAGATCGCCGACGGCGGCGATGCGTCCGCCGCTGATGCCGACCGAGCCGTCGGTGCCCTCGGCGCCGGTGCCGTCGACGATGGTTCCCTTCTCGAGGATGAGGTCGAAGTCCATGCGCCCGACGATCGCACGAACGTGGGCCCGCGGCAACGGGGTCGACCGGCGCGCGAAAGCTGCAAGCTCCGTGGAAGCTGCAAGCTACGAGGCACAAGCTTCAAGGTGGAGAAGACTCTTCGTCTTGCCGCTTGCAGCTTGTAGCTTGCAACTATTCTTGTTCTTGACAATCCGGCGGCGCCGCATAAGCTGTCGCGCAGAATCCCCGGAGATCCCCATACGGCCGCGGAATACCGATCGGTGCGTCGCCAC
>CAZYMF010000214.1:0-8171 GCA_964648215.1 uncultured Binatia bacterium (SeqCode)
GGCTATGCCGCATTTTACCGCATGTAGGTCGGCTGGTTCGAAGTGAGTCGCACGGATCGAAAACGTGGCGCCGAGTTGGCCCAATCGAGTCGTTGCACTGAACGGTGCCGAAGCCGCTCCAAGCGCCGGCGGAAAGAGCACCGCGCCTGAGCGGCCTCGTTCGGCAGCCCGGTACGTTTGCGCTACAATTGCCGTGGAGCGGAGGGTTGTATGACCGAAGTTGAACGGATTGAGCAGCAGATCAAGGGCCTCGACGAGCAGGCATTTGCACAGCTCCGCCAATGGTTCATTGAGTACGACCATGCGCGTTGGGATCGCCAGATCGAGGCTGATTCGGCTTCGGGAAAACTCGATGTTCTCGCGGACGAAGCCCTGACTGAGCATCGCGCCGGCAAGACCCGCCCCCTGTGAAGCATTTCGCCAGCAGTCGATTCTGGCAACGGTATGCGGCGCTGCCAGGGGAAATCCGAAACCTAGCGGACAAAAGTTATGAGCTTCTCAAGCGCGATGCGAAGCACCCATCGTTGCATTTCAAGAAGCTCGGAAAGTTCTGGTCGGTACGCGTTGGGCTGCACCATCGGGCCTTGGCAATCGAAGTCGAAGACGGAATGCTCTGGGTTTGGATTGGCACGCACGCTGAGTATGATCGGCTCTTATAAGCCGAACCGGCCGCTGGAACCGACGGCGGGCGGTGGCTGGTTCCTTGATTCGAAGCTGTTGTCGGCCCGCCACGGTTCAGCGGCAGGGCGTCCGGCTGGTGGAGCAGACTTTCCGAATGATCGGCCCAGACAGATCTTTCCTGGCCTCCCTTTTCCAGAGGGAGGTACCCTTGTGCGAAACGAAAATCGACAGTCTCCAGGGGGAGGGGGACACGGATTCGCGAAGGGATGGGATCAGTCCGCCGGGCGCTTCAGACTCGCCGGCAGGTCGTCGTTCTCCCAGTCGCCGTCCTTCGTCTTGCGAACGGCCGAGCCGACGTAGTCGTAGCGTTGCCAGTAGATCGCGCGCTCGACGGCGCCGGCGGGGTCGTTGGGCGGGCGGCGGTAGAGCCACTTCTCGTTGAACCGGAAGCCGTGCTCCTCGCGCAAGCGCGGCTCGTTGACGCTGCCCTCGGTCACGTCGGGTGTGCCGAACTGCTTGACGACGAGGTTTCGTGGAATCGCACCGGGCATTTCAGATCTCGAAGCTGTCGGGAAACGGGCAGCGCTTCTCCTCGACGTGCCGTTCGAAGTCGGCGCGGAAGCGCTTGAGGAACCCGCCCGCCGCCCACGCGGCGGCATCGGAGAGGGCGCAGATCGTCTGCCCCTCCATGTAGCCGCAGACGCGCTGGATCGTGTCGAGGTCGTCCGGCCGGCCGTCGCCGCGATCGATGCGCTTGAGCAGCTTGTAGAGAAACGCCGTGCCCTCGCGGCACTGGGTGCACTGACCGCAGGTCTCGTGGCGGAAGAAGCGGGCGATGACCGCCGCCGCCCGCACCATGCACGCCGAGTCGTCGAGCACGACGATTCCGCCGGTACCGAGCAGCGTGCCGGCGGCGCGCAGCGACTCGTGGTCCATGTGCACGTCGAGCTGGTCGGCGCCGAGCACCGGCATCGACACGCCGCCGGGAATGATCGCCTTGATCGGCCGGCCGCTGGCCACGCCGCCGGCGTGCTTCTCGATGATCTCGCGCAGCGGCGTGCCCAGCGGCAGCTCGTACACGCCGGGTCGTTTGACGTGGCCGCTGATGCCGAACAGCGTGTTCCCCGTGCTCTTCTCGGGGCCGATGCCTTTGAACCAGTCGGCGCCGCGCTGCAGGATCACGGGCACGTGGGTCAGCGTCTCGATGTTGTTCACCGTCGTGGGGCAGGCCCACAAGCCCGCGCCGGCGGGATAGGGCGGGCGCTTGCGCGGCTGACCCTTCTTGCCCTCCATCGACTCCAGCATGCCGGTCTCTTCGCCGCAGATGTAGGCGCCGGCGCCGCGCTGGACGTAGACGTCGAAGCGCTGCCCGCTGCCCAGAGCGTTGTCGCCGAGGAAGCCGCGGCCATAGGCGGCGGCAATGGCCTTCATCAGGGTCCGGTACGGGATGGTGTACTCGCCGCGGACGTAGACGTAGGCGGCACGGGCGCGGATGGCGCGGCCGGCAATGAGCACGCCTTCGAGGAACTGGTGCGGGTTGCGTTCGAGGATCTGGCGATCCTTGAACGTTCCCGGCTCGCTCTCGTCGCCGTTGACGGCGAGGTAGCACGGCCTGGCCGAGTCCTTCGGCATGAAGCTCCACTTCATGCCGGTGACGAAGCCGGCCCCGCCGCGCCCGCGCAGCCCCGCCTGCTTCACCTCCTCGGCGATCGACTCCGGGCTCATCTCCTTCCAGGCCTTGCGCGCCGTCTCGTAGCCGCCGGCGGCGACGTAGTCGTCGATGCCGCGGCACGCGGTATCGTTCGGCGGCAGCAGGTAGCCCTCGACGCCGCCGGGAATCGACGACACCAGCGGCGCCCGCTCGAGCTCGCCGGCATCGGCGCCGCCGAGCAGGCGCTCGACGTCGGCCGCGGTCGCGCCCTCGATGAACGGACGGTCGTTGACCTGCACCACCGGCGCCGTTCCGCAGGAGCCCAGGCACTCGACCTCGGCGAACGAGAAACGCCCGTCGGACGTCACCTCGCCGGCGCGCAGGCCGAGGGTCGACTCGATCTGCTTCACCAGGTTCCGCGCCCCGCGCAGGGCGCAGGCGATGTTGGTGCACACCTGGACGTGGCAGAGACCCACCGGCCGCTCGTGGAAAAGCGGGTAGAACGAGAGCACCTCGAGCACCTGGATCGGGAGCAGGCCGAGCAGCTCGGCGACCTCGTCGACGACCGGGCGCGGCAGATGACCGATCTCGGCCTGCGCCAGATGCAGCGCCGGCAGCAACGCCGCGCGCGGCTCGGGAAAATGCCTCCTCTCCTCCTCGATGCGCGCGCGGCACTCGGCCGAGAGACGATGCTCGCGCGTGCCGTCCTGCGCTTCAGCGGTCACATTCGCCTCCGATCATGTTGACCATGTCGAACGTCGGCACCAGATCGGCGAGCAGGCGCCCTTGGACCATGCGCGCCAGCGGCTGGGTGTTGGAGAAGCTCGGCGTGCGCGCGCGGCACTTGTACGGCTTGCCCGTGCCGTCGCTGACGAGGAAGAACCCGATCTCGCCGTTGGCCGACTCGCTGCCGACGTAGACCTCGCCCGGCGGCGGCTTGGGCCCTTCCGTGACCAGCTTGAACTGGTCGATGAGCTCCTCCATCGAGCCGTAGACGCGCGACTTGCCCGGCCAGCGGATCGTGGGGTCGTCGACGTTGACCGGCCCGTCGGGCATCTGGCGCAGGCACTGCTCGACGATGCGCGCGCTCTGGCGCAGCTCCTCGACGCGCACGAGGTAGCGATCCATGTTGTCGCCCCGCGAGCCGAGCGGCACGTCGAAGTCGAGCTGGTCGTAGACGAGGTACGGCTGCGCCCGGCGCAGGTCGAGATCAACGCCGGCGGCGCGCAGCAACGGGCCGCAGACGCCGAAGGCGATCAGCTCCTCGGGCGGCAGGATGGCGACGCCCTCCATGCGCAGGCGGAAGATCGGATTGTCGGTGAGCAGACGCTCGATGTCGCCGAGCAGGTTCATGACCTTGGGGAGATTGGCGCGCGCCAGCTCGGGAAACCCATCGGGCATGTCGGCGCTCATGCCGCCGATGCGCACGTAGTTGCTGGTGACGCGCGCGCCGCAGAGGGCGTCGACGAGATCCCAGATCAGCTCTCTTGCCTGCAGCCCGTAGAGAAACGGAGTGAAAGCGTTGAGCTCGAGCGCTGTCGCGCCGATGCACAAAAAGTGGTCCGCCATGCGCGCCAGCTCGCCCGCCAGGACGCGCAGGAACTGGCAGCGCGGCGGAGTCTCGACGCCGAAGAGTTTCTCCGCGGCCAGGCAGAAGCCGATGTTGCACAGGATCGCCGAGCTGTAGTTGAGCCGGTCCGTGTACGGGATCGCCTGGTAGTAGAAGCCGCTCTCGCACTCCTTCTCGAAGCCGCGGTGGAGGAAGCCGACCTGCACGTCGGCGTTGACGATGGTTTCGCCGTCGAGATCGGCGACGATGCGGACGGTGCCGTGGGTGGCGGGATGGGACGGCCCGAGTTGCACTCGCAAGAGCTCCTCGCCGAACGAGCCCTTGATCTCCGGCGGCGGCAGGTCGTGGGCATAGAGGACCTCCGCGAGCGCCGGCGCTCCGTGGCGGGAGCCTGGGCCGATCAGCGGCTGCCGCTTCTCCTTGGGGTAGTCCTTGCGCAGGGGATGACCTTCGAACTCGTCGTAGAGATAGATGCGGCGCAGATCGGGATGTCCCTCGAAGCGGATGCCGTACATGTCGTAGGTCTCGCGCTCCAGCCAGTTGGCGCCGACCCAGACGGGAGTCACCGTGGGCAGGCTCGGGTTCTCCTCCGGCACCCGCGTCTTCAAACGCAGGCGGTGGTGGTGCTTGGTGGAGTAGAGGTGGTAGACGATCTCGAAGCGCGACTGCTGGCCGATGTAGTCGACCGCGGTCACGTCGAGAGGCATGTCGAAGGCCAGCGCCGCATCGTCGCGGGCGAAACGGGCGACGTCGGCGATGCGCTCGGCGCGAACGGTGGCGCTGACGTCGCCGCGGTAGAGGTCGTCGGCGACGATGTCGCCGGGGAAGTGCTGGCGCAGGCGGTCGAGAAGCGGATGGGTCGCCACGGTTCCTCTCCCTCAGCGGTCGTAGCCGCGCCGCAGGTGCGGCAGACGGGTGCGGATCAGCTTGTCCACCGGCACCAGCAGATCCTGCTTGTGCCACAGCGTGCCCTGGCGGGAAAAGGCCGCGATCTCGACGTTCTGGCTCATCACGATGGCTTCCTCCGGGCACGCCTCCTCGCACAGGCCACAGTACATGCAGCGCGACATGTTGATGTCGAAAGTGCCGGGATAGCGCTCGATCTCGTCCTCGGTCTCGGCGGGGAAGATGGTGATGCAATCGGTCGGGCACGCCCACTCGCACAGACCGCAGGCGACGCAGCGCTCCTTGCCGTTGTCCATCTGTACCAGCACCGGCATGCCGCGGAAGGCGTTGGGGATTGCCAGTCGCTGCTCGGGAAACTGCACGGTGAACACGGTCGGCTTGCGGCGGATGAAGCCCCACAGGTTGCGCCAGAAGTGACGGTTGGTCACCCAGAAGCCGACGAGCAGCGCGCGCGCGCCGAACAGCCAGCCGGGGCCCTGCGGCTGGGGGCGGGCGACGGTGACGACGCGGGTGGCCATCAGCCCGCTCCTCCCGCCTGCGGCAGGGCGTACCCGAGCGGGCCGATCCGCGCCAAGGTCAGCCCGGCGTATGCCGGGACGGCGGCGCCGATCTCCCGCAGCACCGCCTCGGGGTCGGCGTCGGGCCGCGCCTCGAACAGCAGCCCCATCAGGCGGCAGAAGATCTCGCCGTCGCTCGGCTGGTCCGACGCGGGTTCGATGGCGCGTTGCAGCCGTTGCACGCGGCCGGCGCAGTTGGTGAAGGTGCCCTCCTTTTCCGCAAAGGTCAGGGACGGGAGAACGATGTCGGCACGTTCGCTCCACGGCGAGCGCAGGACATCCTGAACGATCAGGCACTCCACCCGCTCGACGGCCCGCTCCAGTCGCTTCGCCTCGGCGACCGCCCAGAGGTCGGGGCCGCAAACGTAGAGCGCGCGCACGTCACCGGCGGCGGCCGCGTCGAGAATGCCATTCAAATCGTGGCCACCGGCATCCGGGCGCAGACCCATGTCCCGCGCGCCGCGCGCATTGGCGGCCCGATCGGCCTTGAGGAGGATGTCGTCGCTCTTTCCCTGCGCCACCGGCACGGCGACGTGGACGACGCCGAGGGCTCGCAGGAGCTGGGCGAAGCGGAACAGCTCCTCGTTGGTGAGGTGCGCCGAGGCCACGGCGGCGATGCCGCGGCCGCCCGTGTCGGTCGCCACCCGACGCAGCGCGGTGGTGGCGGCGTCCAGCGCCTCGTACCACTTCGCCGGCTGCTGCGAGCCGTTGCGGCGCAGCAGCGGCTCGCGCAGACGGGCGGGGTCGAGGGCGGGCTTGTAGCTCTCGCGGCCGTGATCGCACATCCAGGTCTCGTTCACCGCGTCGTTGCGCCGCGGCATGATCCGCCAGACGCGGTTGCGGTAGTGCTGCACGGTGATGTTGCAACCGTTGGAGCAGCTCGGGCACACCGTCTCGGTCTTCTTCAGGAACCAGACGCGCAGCTTGTGATGGAAGTCCTTGCTCTCGAGCGCGCCCACCGGGCAGATGTCGGCGGTGCAGATGGAGTAGTCGTTGGCCAGCGGGACGCCGTCGACGACGTCGAGGACGGTGCGATCGCCCATGTTGAAGGTGCCGAGCTCGTTGGTGCCGGTGATCTCGCGGCAGAAGCGCACGCAGCGGCGGCAGAGGATGCAGCGCTCCTGGTCGAGGATCATGCGCGGCCCGATGTCCTTGCGCTTCTCCAGCTTGCGGCGCGGCTCGCGGCTGTGCGAGCGGCGGCTGCCGTACGCGAACGAGTAGTCCTGCAGCAGGCACTCGCCGGCCTTGTCGCAAATGGGGCAGTCGAGCGGGTGGTTGACCAGGTACAGCTCCATCACCCCGCGTCGGGCGTTCTCCACCGCCGGCGTGCGCGTGCGCACCACCAGGCCGTCGCGCACCGGCGTGTTGCAGGCGATGGACAGCTTGGGGCTGCCCTCGATCTCCACCTGGCACATGCGGCAGTTGCCGTCGACGGCGAGCTTGGGGTGCCAGCAGTAGTGCGGAATATGGATGTCGTTCTCGAGCGCCACCGGCAGCAGCATCGCTCCTTCCGGGGCCTCGATGCGGCGGTCGTCAATCGTGATCGTGGGCATCGGGCTCGTCCTCGAGCGGCCGGCCGCTGCCGTGCCGTTCCGGCAGCGGCTGCCCGCCGCGCTCGTTCTGCACCCGGTCCTGCAGCTTGAGCAGCGCGTCGAGCACCGCTTCCGGCCGGGGCGGGCATCCCGGGATGTAGGCGTGCACCGGAATGATGGTGTCGATCCCCTGCACCACGGCGTAGTTGTTGTAGGGACCGCCCGAAGAGGTGCAGGCGCCGAAGGACACCACCCACTTCGGATCCGCCATCTGCTCCCACACGCGCCGCAGCACCGGCGCCAGGCGGTGGGTAATGGTGCCGACGACCATCAGGAGATCGGACTGACGCGGGGTGAAGCGCGGCAGCGCGGCCCCGAAACGGTCGATGTCGAAACGCGGGCCGGCGGCGGAGAAGTACTCCATGCCGCAGCACGCGGTGACGAAGGGATAGGGGAAGAACGAGTACTTGCGCGCCCACTGCACCGCCGAGGCCAGGCGCGTGAGGACGAAGCTGTCGCCGATGCTCGAGGCCGGGGCGAGCGGTTGACCCGTCGCCCCGCGCAGGCGGAACAGCGCGCCGCGTCCGCGCGCGAGCTGATTGCGATCGTCGGGTTTGGCCATCGTTCTCTCCCGTCTGGGCGAAACACGGCGCGCCGGTGGAGATAGCGCCCGGAGCTACGCTCCCGTACGTCGGCTACGCCGTTGTCGTCATCGCGCTGGCATGCGTTCCGTCCGCGGACGCCCTTGCGAGGCGTCGCACCGTGGCCGGCGCTAGATCAACCGTCAAGCCCCGTGCTGAGACGGCTGAATCAACGCCGCGCTCACCATCTGAGTGCTACGAAAAGTATCGCAACCACCACCGTACCGCAACCGGGGGGTCGCCCCGGCAACGGCTCGATTTCATTCGACCGGGGCGTTGGGCGAGCTCTTGCGGCCTTCTTCCCACGGCGCGCGCGGCTGGTAGGCCTGCGCCGCCAGCAGCGCCGCGACCGGCCAGACCTGATCGCCGTGCCGGTGCTCGGCGGCGCAGCGGGGATCGCCGCAGTGCACGGCAGCGACGCGCACGCGCCCGTCCGCTTCGCGCGCTGCGACGCGGCCGTAGCGAGGATAGGGGGCGTAGCCCGGGAGCATCACCACCTCGCCGATCTCGAGCGCCATGGTTCATCGCTACCCCGCGTCGGGCAACGACGCAATACGGGTCGTGCGCCAGGGCGCACGGTGAGAAGATGCATTCAAAGCTGTGTGCTCGGGTCCCCTCACCCCGACCCTCTCCCAGGGGAGCCTGTCGATTTTCTCGGTCGTTCACGATGACCGCGCTCGGGCAATGCGGTAG
>CAZYMF010000215.1:0-8040 GCA_964648215.1 uncultured Binatia bacterium (SeqCode)
GGCGCGCCGCGGAACGCGACGCGCGCGATCCGCAGCGCGCCGTAGTGCCGCAGGGCCTCCAGGCCCGCAGAACCGGCGTGCGCCTGCGTGAACGCCGCCAGCAGGTCGAAGAGCGTCGCCACGAGCTCCGCCCATCGCGAGCCGCGCAGCGGCGGCGTTGCCCAGTTGCTGCACAAGGCGACGAGCTGCGCGAGGCGCTCGGGCGTCACCGCAAACTCCGGCAACTGGTCTCGCACCGCCTGCAACGCGATCGCAGCCGTCTCGCGCTTGATCTCCTGGAACTTCCGGCCGGTGAGGTTGGCACCGTGAACGCGATACTTCATCAGCCGTACGGGCAGATTCGCGGCTCGCGTGTATCGCAGCATCCGCACCCAGAGGTGGTAGTCCTGCGCCTCCCAGGCGTCGTCGTAGCGCAGATGGTGTCGTTCGAGCACGTCGCGCCGCAGCATGACCGTCGGGTGGTGAATCGGGCTCTGGAACATCGTCGACCAGCGAATTTGCAGATCGTCGAGCGGCATCAACGAGGATCCGCCGCGGATCGCGCCCTTGGTGTCGGTGAGCCACGATTTCGTGCCTAGAATGCCGACGTCGCGGTGTCGTTCGAGGAAGGCGACCTGACGCTCGAATCGCTGCGGCAGGGCGACATCGTCGTGGTCCGTGCGAGCCACGTATTCGCCGCGCGCAACGTCGAGGCCGCGGTTGAGAGAGCGCGACAGGCCGAGGTTGGCGTCGTTGCCCAGCACCGAGATTCGCCGATCGCACGCGGCGTACTCGGCAATGATCTCCGCCGTGCCGTCCGTCGAGGCATCGTCGACGATGACGAACTCGAAGTCGGGGAATGTCTGCCCGAGAATGCTGTCGACCGCCTCACGGAGAAACCGCTCGCCGTTGTGCGCCGCCATGACGACACTGACCCGAGGAGCTGCCGCAGTCGCTTGCACCGCCGTTTGTTGTGTCATAGTTCGCGCCGCAGGACTATTCCTCGGCGGCCTCGGGCGTCGCCGAAGGTCTGAGGATGCCCTTCAAGATTCTCTTGACCACCATCTGGCCTCTCGACACGGCGGGAGGAACGCAGACGCTGGCGCGCAACCTTGCCGCCGAGCTCAGCCGGCAGCCGGGTCTGGAGGTCATCGTCGTGACGGGCGCGATGCCCGACGAGAAGACCCTCCGGCTGCCGCCGCCGCCCTACCGAGAGATTCGCCTGCCGTTGGTGAATCAGCCGCGCCCCGGGTGGATGCCGCACCGTTGGCGGATCGTTGGCGGCTCGTATTTGATGGGCTTGGACGATCTCGCTGCCGAGATTGGACCGGATTGCCTCCTCTACACGCCGCACAACTCTGCGCAGGCGCACCAGGCGGCTCGCGTCGCCGGGCACCTCGGCGTGCCCCTTGTCTTGTGGCCCCTCATTCACCTGGAGTATCGGCGCCACGTCAACCGGACGGCGGCCAGGCTCTATCGGTCCGCCGCGCTGATCGTCTGTAGCTCCGATCTCGAGCGGCGCTGGCTCACGATGCGCGCGGGAGTTCCGGCCGAGCGCGCGCTCCTGCTGGGGTGTGGGTCGGCCGCCCCGGCGCGGGCCCGTTCGGCCGCACGTGCGCCTGGTGCCGGAGAGCGCATCAAGCTCCTCAGCGTGGGAGAGTTTGCCAGGCACAAGCGCTTCTCCGATCAGATCGAAGCGCTCGCCTTGCTGCGTGCGGCCGGCATCGACGCCGAGCTCACCCTCGCCGGTGTCGTGCGTGCGGGGAGCGTCTTCGCCGACATCCAATCGGTCGCCCGCGAGCACGCGCTCGAGCACCGTGTCCAGCTTCTCCCCAACGTCGCCGAGTCGGAGCTCTGGCTGCTCTACTCCCGGGCTCATTACTTCCTGTTCACCAGTGCGTCCGAAAGCTTCGGGTTGGCTCTTCTCGACGCCCTGTGCAGCGGCGCATTCGCGATCGCGTATCCCCACCCCATCTACCGCACGCTGGTGGAGTCTTCGGGCTTCGGTCGATTGGCATCGCGGGAGACTCCGCGTGCCCTGGCCGAGGCGATCGCCAGTGCCGTCACGGCAGGCGAGCCGCTCGCGCGCGGTCCAACCGAGCGGTGGCTCGAGGAGCACTCGTGGGGGCACATCGCGAGAATCCTCGGCGACAGGTTGCAGCGACTGCCGCGATGACATCGACAGCGGCGCGGGCCAAAGCTCGCGGCTGCGGGGTTGCGATGGGGAGAACAGCCGTAGCGGCGGTGCATCTTCTGCCTCGGCCTCACTCGAGTCGGCGATCGGGGCTGAAGCGGATATGGACGACGGCGGGCGGCGCGGAGACCTCCCGCGCCTGGACGACGAAGCGCAGCGGTCCGCCCGGAACGACGGCGTCGAACGGGTAGCACGTGATCAACGTCAGCAGCGGTACGCCGAGGTCGTCGAGCACTGCGGTGTTCGCCTGGTGGACGATGCGCGCTTGCACCACCTGAAAACGGCGCCGGTGGCCGCTTGCCGTCTCGAGCAGGATCTCGTCGCCGAGATGCAGCCGGCGGAGAAAGCGGAAGTGCGTGTCGCGATGGCCGACGAGAACGATGTTGCCGCGGCCGTCGAGGCCGGCGCTGCCGTCGACGTGGCCCGGGCCGAAGGCCAGGGTTCTTCCCGTCGTCCCGGCGAGGACGATCTCGTCGATGCCGTAGCGCGGTACCCGCAGGCGCGCCACCGGATAGGTGTCGGCCCAACCCCAGGGCCGGACGGCGTGCCCGCCCGCCCGCGTCTCCGCCCAGGCGCGGCGCAACAATACCTGCGCCACGATCGCCTTGCCCTCGATCCACAGCGCGCGGCCGAAGCAGCCGAGCGCGCCGAAGAGCAGAAGGGCAACGGCAGCTCGCCGCACCCGCGATGGGTTCAGTCGGCTCGGTTGCATCTGGTCCCCCGTGCCGGAAACAGTGCGCCGCGACGAATTTGGGTCCCCTCTCCCCCTGGGAGGTCAGGGTGAGGGAACGTCATCCCCGACGCCGCGCTCAATATCTCCGATCCCTTCAGCAACAGCGCCAGCGTTGCCAGAACGAGCGCCACCATTCCGTAGAGCGGCGCCGCGGTGGCCGTTTGCGGCAGGTGGCCGACGTACCCGCTGGGAGCGTTGAGCGGGATACGTCGCGTCAGCGCCTCGCTTTGCGCCGGAGCGGTCGGCGTCACGTCGACGGCGACCAGGCTGGTGTAGCGGGTCACCAGGTGATGCCGCAGCCCGAGATCGACGACCGCGGCGCGCATCGCCTGCGGATCGGCGCCTTCGACCAGGCTGTCCATCAGGCCGGCGATCTTGCGCCGCGCCCACAGCTTGGCGATGCCGAGGTCCGGCGTGCTCTGCTCGGCGACGGTGTCCGGGGCCAGGGGAACGTCCACCTGCCAGTCCTGATCCGGCCGTGTGCCGCCGAGGAACACCTCGCCGTCGGCGCTGCTCAGGCGCGCGGTCACGACGAGCGGCTCGCCGGCGTAGAGATCGGGCACTTGCGCCGGCTCGGCGTCGGCGCCGGGGTCGCTCCAGTCGACCTCGACGTTGCTGAGGACCGGCCTCTCGATCTTGTGAAAGAGCGCATCCATTCGCTCGGAGACCTCGTCGGGGCTGCCGATGTAGGTGAACGTGCCGCGACCGAACTGGGCCGCCTTGCGCATGAAGTAGGCGTTGGGGGCGGAGCCGATACCGACGGTGAACAGGCGGGTGCGGCCGAGGTTCCGGCTGATATCGCCGAAGAGCTGCATCTCGTTGCCGACCTCGCCGTCGGTGACGAAGACCACCTGTCGCACCCGGTCGAGGCCGGCGTCGCCGGCGAGCGCCGCCGCCAGAGCCGATCGCATCTCGGTGCCGCCGTCGGCACGGAGCGAGTCGACGTACTGTCGCGCCGCCTCGACGTCCTCCGCATCGGCGGCGGCGCTGGTGGGAAAGAGCTGGCTGGTGACCGAGTTGAACTGGATGACGTTGAAGCGGTCTTCGGGCTCCAGTTTGTCCAGGGCGATCAGCAGCGCCAGCTTGGCCTGCTGCAGCGAGGCGCCGTTCATCGACCCGGAGGTGTCGATGACGAAGATGCTCTCGCGCGGCAGCCGGCGGGAAGGAAGCTGCGGGTCCGGCGGCACCACCATCAGCAGGGCGTAGGTGTCGCCGTCCCACGGCTCGGTGAACACGATCGTGCGCGGGTTGTCGCCGATGTCGGGGGCCCAGACGAGGACGAAATCGCGATCGGCGACGACGTCGCCCGTCAGCCGCACCACCCAGCTCTGGTCTTGCAGCGGCTCGGTCTCGATGTTGTGCGACGGGCTGTAGAGCCACTTCAGCGGCAGCCCGGGATTGAGCTCGACGGTGAGCGTCACCGGGTCGAGCCCCTCTCCGCGCGGCGCGTCGGGGCCGGCCTCGTCCGCCGGCGGCTCGTCCCCCGGCTCGTCCGGCGATAGGGACCCGTCGTCCGGCTGCATCTGCTCCCCGGCCGGTGGTGGGGTGTAGCGCGGCGCGACGACGAGCGGGAAGCGGAGGCGGAACTCGCCGGAGTCGTACTGCACGACGTCCTGATACTCGATCACCACCTGGATCGATTCGCCCGGGCCGATGTTGGCGACGCGGGTGGTGAAGATGTTGGGCCGGCCCTGCTCGATCAGGGAGGCCTTGGTACCGCTGTACTTGGCCTGCTGGTAGAGCTGGCGCGCCTCCTGGCGCTCGAGGATCTGGCCGTGGATGATGCGGTCGCCGACCATCATCTGCAGGTGATCGACGGCGGCGGTTGCCGGCAGCGGGAAGACGTAGACGCCTTCGAGCCACTGGTCGGTGGGGTTCTGGAACTGCTGTGTCACCTGCGCGCGCACGATCGGGCCGGTCACCGACAGAAAGACGTCGGTGTGCAGCGTCGGCGCCGGCACGAAGGCCTGGGGGTCGCCGGTGGCGAACAGCAGCTCCGCCTTGGGCGCGTCGTCCGCGGCCGCCGACGGTCCGAGCTGCGCGTGTCCCGTGGCCGGCAGCGGCCCGAGCAGCCAGCCCAGCGCCAGCAGGATCGGCCACCACGGTGAGTTCGTCCTGTTCATCGCTTCCTCCCTTGTCTGGGGGCTCGCGCGAGCCCGGTCTCCTCATTCTGTTACGACCGCGGCAAGGGAGGCGGAGGGCGCGGCCGGGGAAATTCCGCGATCAATTGTGGCGGAGATGTGGCAACATGCCCGGAGCGGATTTTTCGGTGTACAATGCCGCCGGATTTGGGGAGCCATGACGGCCACGGGTGCGATCGCCCTCGTCGATGACGAGCACAACCTGCGCGAGACGGTGGGCTTCGCCCTGACGCGCGAGGGCTACACGGTGAAGACCTTCGCCGACGGGGCGGCGGCGTGGGAGGCGTTCCAGGACACGCTGCCCGACCTGGTGGTTCTCGACATCATGATGCCGAGGATGGACGGCCTCGAGCTGTGCCGCCGGCTGCGCACGCTGTCCGAGGAGGTGCCGATCATCTTCCTGACCTCGCGCGACGAGGAGTTCGACCGCGTCCTCGGCCTCGAGCTGGGCGCGGACGACTACCTGTGTAAACCCTTCTCGACGCGCGAGCTCTTGGCCCGCGTCCGCGTTCTCCTGCGCCGTCTGGCGCTGATGCGGCAGCGGGCGCCGCAGTCGGCGGAGAGCGTGCTGGCCTGCGGTCCGCTGCGGCTCGATCTGCAGCGCTACGCGGCGACGCTGAACGAGACGCCGCTGGCGCTGACGGTGACCGAGTTCCTGCTCCTGCGGGCGCTGGTGCGCCACCCCGGCCACGTCAAGACGCGGCGGCAGCTGATGGAGGAGGGCTACGCCTACGACGCCTACGTCAGCGAGCGCACCATCGACAGCCACATCAAGCGGCTGCGCAAGAAGCTGAGCCGGGTCGATCCGGAGTTCACCGCGATCGAGACCGTCCACGGCCTCGGCTACCGCTGCCAGCTCGGCGAGCGGTAGAAAACCCGAAGATATTGAACCACAGAGGCACAGAGGACACAGAGGCCGGCCAAAAAGAATCGCCAGGTCATTGCCGATAGGGAGGCTGTCAGAACGTCATGGATGTCGATTCAAGAGTTCTCTGTGACCTTGTTCTCTGTGGGCTCTACTGCCTCTGTGGTGAGCTGTCTTTTTCGGATTGAGGTCGGCAAGCGATGAGCCTTCTCTCGCGCATCTCCGTTCGCCTGCTGGCCTTCAACATCCTGCTGGTGTTCCTCCCCGCCGCCGGCCTGCTCTATCTCGACACCTACGAGCGCGAGCTGCTGAAGGCGCAGGAGCAGGCGATGGTGCAGCAGGGGCGCCTTTTGGCCTCGGCGCTGTCGTTGCACGAGACGATCGACCCCGACGCCGCCAAGCGCATCCTGCGCCATCTGCAGCAGCGCCACCAGGCGCGCCTGCGCGTGCTCGACGAAGCGGGGGTGTTGCTGGCGGACTCGAGCCGCATCGGCCCGCGGGCCGAGCCGGACAGCGCGGCCGAGAGCGTTTCGCCGAGCATCCGCCAGAGCTGGCTCTACTGGCTCGGCTCGTTGCCCGTGCGTGCGTATCGGGGAATCGCCCAACGCGGCGGCTCCGACATGGAGTCGGGCGACTTCTACTCCGGCGCGCGACAGCTTCTCGGCTCCGAGGTGATCGCCGCGCTCGCCGGCCGCTACGGGGCCACCACCCGCCTCTCGGGCGGGCAGCGATCGGTGACGCTCTACGTCG
Source organism: uncultured Binatia bacterium (SeqCode) (assembly GCA_964648215.1). Lineage (GTDB taxonomy): Bacteria > Desulfobacterota > Binatia > HRBIN30 > JACQVA1 > CAZYMF01. The sequence continues at coordinate 6,663 of CAZYMF010000215.1, forward strand.
CCATCCCCATTCGCGCGCGCGGCCGGGTGATCGGGGCGGCGCTGGTGTCGCAGTCGACGTTCGCCATCCTGCAGGCGCTCGACGCCGTCCGCGTCGACGTGTTCACCGTGGTCCTCGCCTCGGTCCTGGCGGCGGCGGTGCTGAGTCTGCTGCTATCGATGACCATTGCACGGCCGCTGCGCCGACTGCGCGACGAGGCGGCGGCGCTGCTCGATCGGCGCGGGCGATTGCGGGCGGCGTTTCGCGCCTCGCGCGCACGCGACGAGATCGGCGACCTGTCGCGAGCGCTGGCCGAGCTGACGCGGCGGCTGCAGGATCACATGGCGTTCATCGAGACCTTCGCCTCCGACGTCTCGCACGAGTTCAAGAACCCGCTGGCGGCGATCCGCAGCGCCACCGAAGTGCTCTCCGACGTCGACGACCCGGAGCAGCGCCGCCGCTTCCTGCACCTCGTGCAGCGCGAGGTGGCGCGCATGGAGGGCCTGCTCGCGGGTGTGCGCGAGATCACGCGCATCGACGCCCAGCTCGAGCAGGAGGAGCGCGGCCCCGTCGATCTCGCCGCCCTGCTCGCCGGCATCGTCGAGGGCTACCGCCAGCGCAGCAATCACGGCGTCTCCTTTGAGCTCTCGCGCCCGGAGCAGCCGATTTGGATTCAGGCCTCGGCGGACCGGCTGACGCAGGTGTTCGACAACCTGCTCGACAACGCCGTCGGCTTCTCGCCCGCGAACGGCACGGTGCACGTGACCGTAACGCTAGCCAGCGGCACGGTGAGCGCGACGGTCGAGGACAGCGGTCCCGGCGTGCCGGCGGAGCATCGCGAGCGGGTCTTCGACCGCTTCTTCAGCTATCGCCCGACCAGCGCCGAACGCAACGGCCACACCGGCCTCGGCCTGGCCATCGCCAAGGCCATCGTCGAAGGCTACGGCGGCGCCATCCGCGCCGGAAACAACGAGGAGGGGGGCGCGCGCCTCGAGGTGGAGCTGCCGGAGGCGCGGGAGTAAGGTGGGGGCTGCGTTTCGGCGTTGCAGGATTTCGTCGATCCTGGCCAGCACGCCGTCGAGATTCTCACGAATCTCCAGGTTGGTGAAACGAAGCACTTCGATGCCGAAGCGCTGCAAGTCGGCTGTGCGCTCCTGCTCGTACGTCATCGCCTCCGTGGTGAAGTGCGAGCCGCCATCCACCTCGATGGCGAGCTTCGAGCGCGGCGCGTAAAAGTCGGGAACGTAGGCATCGAGGCTGTACTGCCGTCGAAACGTCATGCCGAGCTGTTTGCCTCGTAGGTGTTGCCAGAGCCTTTGCGCAGTGTCCGTGGCAGTGCGGCGAAGCGCCTTGCGCTTCTCGCGCTCGCTGCCTCGGTTGAAATGCAGGGTCAGAATCA
>CAZYMF010000216.1:0-8024 GCA_964648215.1 uncultured Binatia bacterium (SeqCode)
CGCTAGAACGGGTGCTTCAGCACCTCGGGCAGCAGCTCCGATTGGAACAGGCTGTCGGGCAACTTGACGTCGTAGCGGACCTGCGACATCTGGATCTCGGTGCTGGTCTTCGCCTGCACGTCCTCCATGCGGAGGTAGAGCGGGGTGGCGATTCCCTGCACCTTCTGCACGTCGCCGAAGGTTTCCTTCTTCCACAGGTTTCGGAGCACGTCGTAGTACTCGCGCTGCAACGGCAGCATGGAGTCCTTGGCCACCCACGTGACGATGCGGGAATAGTAGAAGTTGCGGTTGGCGACCTCCTGGATCTTGTAGCAGGGGGTTTTATCCAGCGTGTCCTCGCCGAGAAAGGTGAAGGTGCGGTCGCGGAGGTCGATGAAGCCCATCTGCTCGTAGCTGAAGTCGGTGCCGAGGAACGACTCCATCGCCATGAAGCCGAAGATCTTGCGCACCCGACGGATGGGTGGGTAGTAAGCCCACTGCAGGTCGGAGTCCTGATTCTTCTGCTCCTCGACGACAACGGCCATGCCCCGCACGTCGGCGGGCTCCTCCAGCACCGTCAGGATGCGCTTGTGCTTGGCGACGGTCTTGCGTGCCTGCCGCGCCGTCCACTGCACCGTCTCGCCCTGCGAGTGAACCTTGACGACGAGGGTGCGGGTGCTCGAGTGGTCGGGCTCGAGCGCGGCTTTCATGTCCTTGGCGATCGTCGTCGCATCGGGCGGCGCGGCCAGCGCGGGCGGAACGAGCGCAAGGAGGGCGGCGAAGGATGTCAGCAGTAGTGTACGCATGGGCGTTTCCCTACCACAGCGGATTATTTTGGCAAAGACGGGCACGGTGGTTTCCGCCGGTGGTCTCGGGCGGTTGGCGGTTGGCGGTTGGGCCTGAGAGGCGACATTGCTGGCGCCGGGCTCGACGGACCCACGGGCGCGCCGGGGCGCGGCTCACGCCAACAGGACGGCAAGGATGCCGGTGAGAAAGATGCCGTCGAAGGTGCCGGCGCCGCCGATCGAGGCGATCGGGGCGCCGAGCCCCTGCACCTTGTCCAGGTTCAGCAGGTCGGCCCCGATCAGCGTTCCCAGGCTGCCCGAGATGTAGGCCAGCGGCGGAGCTAGTTTGCGCGAGAGAATCAGCGCCACGGCGGCGGCCACCAGCGGCGGGATCAACGTCGGCACGGCGATCCCCATGCCGCGAACCGGGTGCGCCATCGGATGCACGATGGCGGTGACCAGGGCGACGCCGATGAGGCTGCGCACGTAGAGCCGGTTCTTCACCAGCAGGTAGAGCGACAGCAGCGTCGGAATGATCGCCCCGCCGAGGTTGACCGCGATGGTCGTCTGCCGCAGGTCCTTCACCATCGGGATGACGTAGCGCATCCCGAAGAAAGTGACCTCCCGCCCGGTGACGATCTGCTCCGGAGGGAGCTGCGCCACCGGAACGTTGACGTAGCTGCCGAGGAGCGACAGCACCAGCAGCGCGAACACGTAGCGCCGGTCCACCCCGACCTTCTCGTAGGCGTACTCGAGGATCCCGATCTCCACCGAGACGATGACGAAGGCGACGAGGAAGAACAGCAGCAACAGGAACGGCAGAGCCAGCGGGAAGTACTGCATACGGCCGCCTCGGTCAGTGATCGCTGTCCGCTGGCTTGTCGCCCGCGAGCGCCTTGTGCAGCTCGTCCATCTGGGCGCCGAAGCCCGGCCAGTCGCCTTTGCGCAACGCCTCCAGGGCCTGGTCGTAGTGCTGGCGTGCGGCCGCCGCCGCTCCCACGGGCGGGGCGCCGCCCGCGGGAGCGGCGCCGGCCGTGGGCGGGGTGGCCGCCACGACCGCCGGGACCGGCGGCGGGCCCTCGAACAGGGCGGGGAACAGCGTGTCGACGTCCTGGCTCATGACCACGCGATCGCCGGCCGAGGCGATCAGACGCTTGAGCTCGGGCAGCTCGCTGCGCTCGGCGCGCAGGTAGAGGGGCTCGACGTAGAGCAGCGTATCTTCGATGGGGATGACCAGCAGGTTGCCGCGGATGACGCGTGAGCCGGTCTGGTTCCACAGCGAGAGCTGCTGCGAGATGGTGGTGTCCTGATCGATGCGGGCCTCGATCTGCGCCGGCCCGAAGACGAGCTTGTCCTTCGGGAAGGAGAACTCGATCACCGAGCCGTAGTTCGGCCCGTCGCAGCGCGCCGCCAGCCAGGCGATCATGTTGTCGCGGTTGTTCGGCACCATCGGCATCATGAGGATGAACTCCTCGTGCGTCTCGCCCGGCAGCCGCATGATGGTGTAGTACGGCTGCATCACCGTGGTCTCGCCGGCGTAGTTCTCCTGCGGGAAGTTCCAGAGGTCCTCCTTGTTGTAGAACACCTCCGGGTCGGTCATGTGATAGGTGCTGTACATGTTGGACTGGAGGATGAAGAGGTCCTCCGGATAGCGGACGTGCTGGCGCAGGGCCGGCGGCATGCGGTCGAGCGGCTGGAACAGCGAGGGGAAGATGCCCTCGTAGGTGCGCACGATCGGGTCCTCGGGGTCGGCGACGTAGAAGGTCGGCTTGCCGTCGTAGGCGTCGATCACGACCTTGACCGAGTTGCGGATGTAGTTGATGCCCCCCGCCCGATTGCGTTGCGAGTAGGGCACCGCGTCGCTGACCGTGTAGGCGTCCTGCAGCCACACCAGGTGGCCGTTGCTCACCACCAGGTAGGGGTCGCGGTCGAGGTGCAGGAACGGGGCGACGCGCTGGATGCGCTCCTGGATGCCGCGGCGGAACAGGACGCGGCTGTTCACCGTGACGTTGCTGCTGATCAGCAGCTTGACGTCGCCGAAGTGCCAGGCGAAGAGCAGGCGCCGCCACAGGCTGTCCAGCGCCACGCCGGCGCTGCCGTCGTAGGTGCTGTACACGTTGTCGTTGCCGCGGGCGTAGTCGAACTCCTTGGTGCCGCCGCGGACGACGACGTAGTTGGCGGTCTCCTCGCCGAAGTAGATGCCGGGCCGGCTGATCTTGAGATCGGGCGGCGTCGTCGGCGGAATGTCCTTGACGTAGAAGACCGGCAGACCCTCCTCGTCGAAGCGGTTGACCGGGCTCATGGCGAGGCCGATGCCGTGGGTGAACTTGAAGTGCTGGTTGATCCACGTCTGCGCCTCGGGCGGCAGGCGGCTCTGGTTGAGCTCGCGCGCCGACAGCATCACCTGGCGGTAGCTGCCGTCGAGGGTGTAGCGGTCGACGTCGACGTCGCTGAAGTCGTAGTACAGGCGCAGCTCCTGCAGCTGGCGGTAGGTGTCGAGCAGGGGGCGCGGGTCCCACCAGCGGATGTTCTGAATGGTGGCGTCGTTGCGCGCCAGCACCTCCGCGGTGAGCTTGCCGGCCGCGGGAAACGCCTTGCTGTCGATGCGGTCGAGGCCGAAGCCGAAGCGGGTCAAGGCGATGTTGCTCTCGATGTACGGCTTCTCCAGGCGCAGCTCGTCGGGCTTGACGCGGTAGCTCTGCACCAGGCCGGGAACCAGCCCCTCGGTCAGCGAGCCGGCGAAGACGATCACCACGGCGGCGATCGGCAGGCGATAATCGCGCAGCACGACGTTGAGGGCGCACAGCACCGCCGCCACCGCCGCGGCGGCGACCAGAGCCGCCAGCAGCGGCAGGCGGACGTACACGTCGGTGTAGGCGGCGCCGAAGACGACCCCGTTGCTGCGCAGCAGCAGCCCGTAGCGCTGCAGCGCGTAGTCGGCGGCCTTGAGGAGGAAGAACACCGCCAGCAGGATCGACAGGTGGCGTGTCGCCCCGGCGCTGACGTGCGGGAAGCCGCCGCCGGTGTCGATGGCACCGCGCACGACGTAGATGCCGACGGCGATCGCGCCGCAGAGGAAGACCAGCAGCAGCAGCCAGTCGCGGAACAGGTCGTAGGCCGGCAGGGTGAAGACGTAGAAGCCGAGATCGCGGCCGAACAGGGGGTCGGTGCGATGGAACGGGACCCCGTGAAGCCACTTGAGAAGCAGCTCCCAGCGGGTGGCCGCGGCGAGGGCGAGCAGAAAGCCGAGCAGCAGCGAGGCGAACGAGACGATGAGACGCCACGGCAGCTGATCGGGGGAGAACTCGAGCACCTCGGGCACGCCCTCGAAGCCGCCGTTGCCGCGGATCACCCGCAGCCGGCGCACCTTCGGCGACGGCGAGCGCGACGCCAGCAAGCCGTTGACGGCCAGGGCCAACGCGGAGACGACGCCGGCGACGAGGAACGCCAGCGTCTTGGCTTCCCACACGGTGCGAAACACCGCCCCGAAGCCGAGGGTGTCGAACCACAGCCAGTCGACGAGAAAGTCGCCGAGGGTGAAGAAGGCGATCAACAGCGCCAGCAGCAGCGCCGAGAGGACTACGACGACGATAGGTCTTCTCATCTACTCTCCCGTTCCCGGGCGCCGCAGGGCGCGCTTCCAGGACTGTTTCGGCCATTGCCGACGACCAGGGCACGCCATGGCGTGCCCGTAGCGCGCCGCGCGGTACGACCTCCGCCGACCGCCACGATTGGGGTCGGATCGTTCGCGGCCGGTGTCAGCTTGCGGCATCAATCCGCCGAACGTGCTCCTGCACCACCTCCGGTGGGCACAGGTAGATGAACAAGCGGCAGACGGCGATCAGGACGATGAGATCGTCCAGTTCGCCGATGAAGGGGATGAAGTCGGGGATCAGATCGACGGGCGAGACAAAGTAGATAATGCTCAACAGCAGCAGCGCCTTCGGCCAGATAGAGACGCGGCCGTCCCAGACCAGGCGCCAGTACAGGCGTGCGAACTGGGGCAGGTGGAGGAGGAATTGCAGCCCGCGCATGCCGAAAGCGGGCGTTGGCCAGGGAAAGGTGGCGCGCTGGCTCATGGATCCCTTATAGCGGCTGTGGCAGCCGACGTCACCCCCGGACCTGGCGCCCCTGGGGCCCCTGCGAAGGAGAGCACCGCCACGGCCGGCAATCTCCGGCGGCGGAGCGATGTCGGCTTCCGCGCGTCGCGCCGAGGTGTTAGTGGTTCCGGGCGTCGCGGAAGCGGGGATCGACGACACGCGCCGTGGAGGGATTCATGGATCGGATGAACGAGCTTGGTTTCTACACTCTGGCGGGTGCGCCGCGCACTCCCCGGGACTTGATCCGCGAGGTGCAGCAGGGCGAGGAGATGGGCCTCGGCTCGGTCTTCATCTCCGAGCGCTTCAACATCAAGGAAGCGGCCACCCTCTCGGGCGCCGTGGGTGCGGTCTCGACGGAGATCGGTATCGCCACCGCGGCGACCAACCACAACACGCGCCATCCGATGGTGACCGCCGCGTACGCGATGACCATGCACAAGCTCACCGGCGGGCGCTTCTCGCTCGGGCTGGGTCGCGGCATCGGCGTGCTCTTCGACACCTTCGGCTTGCCCCGGATCAAGACGGCCGAGATCGAGGACTTCGTCGGCCTCATGCGGCGCATCTGGCGGGGAGAGGTCGTCTTCGGGCACGACGGTCCGGCGGGGCGCTATCCGGTCCTCACCATGGGCCCGGAGTACGACGAGCACATTCCCATGACCTTCACCGCCTTCGCGCAGAACTCGCTGAAGCTCGGTGGCCGCGCCTTCGACGCGGTGGTGCTGCACACGTTCTTCAGCGACGAAACCACCGAGCGCTGCGTCCGCACCGTCAAGCAGGCCGCGGCGGAGGCGGGCCGCGATCCGGCCAAGGTGCGCGTCTGGTCGTGCTTCGCGACCGTCGGCGACCATCTCCCGGCGGACCTCAGGCTCAAGAAGACGGTCGGCCGCATGGCGACCTATCTCCAGGCGTACGGCGACCTGATGGTGAAGACGAACCGCTGGGATCCGGCGGTGCTGCAGCGCTTCCGCGACGACGACCTCGTCAAGGGCTTCCGCGGAGCCCTGGATACCTTGGCGACGACGGAGGAGCTCGAGCACGTTGCCACGCTGATCCCGGACGAGTGGCTGGCCTCGGCCGCCAGCGGCACGCCCGATCGCTGCGTGGACAAGATCCTCGGCCAGTTCGCCCTCGGCTGCGACGGCGTGATCCTGCACGGCGCCAGCCCGGCAGAGCTCGCGCCGATCGTCGCCGCGTACCGCAAGCGGCGTCCGGCCGGAAAGTTCGACCACCTGGCCCCCAACCCCGCGGGCTAGGATTGGGCGGGCCGTGTCGGCCATTCCGACGCCAGAGACCATCGACGCAGACTGGCTCACCGAGCGACTGCGCCAACCCGGCCACGGCGCCGCCCGGGTGCGCGACTTCACCAGCACACGGGTGGGCACGGGGCCGATCGGGAAGTGCATTCGCTTCGAGCTCGACGTGGAGGAGGGCTCCGCGCCGACGCCACGGAGCCTGATCGGCAAGTTTCCCTCCGACGATCCCATGAGCCGGCAGACCGGCGTCTTGCTGCGGAACTTCATCAAGGAGGTGTCCTTCTACCGGGAGCTCGAGCCACGCCTCACGATCTCGACGCCGCGGTGCTACTACGCGGCGATCGAGGGCGAGGGGCCCGAGTTCGCTCTCCTGCTCGAGGATCTGGCGCCGGCGGAGCAGGGTGATCAGCTCGCCGGCTGTTCGGTCGAGGTCGCGCGCGCGGCCGTGGTCGAGCTGGTGGGATTGCACGCACCGAGCTGGTGCGACCAAGGGCTGCGGGGCATCGACTGGCTCGGCGAGCCGAACGAGACGACGGCCGAGATGGTACGCATGCTCTACCGCGCGCAGCTACCCGGCTTCCTCGATCGCTATGCCGGGCGTCTGGCGCCGAAGGGTTTCTCGACTGACGGCCGGCGCTGAAATTCACCAGGGCGCGGCTGCGGCGAGAATCTCCGCCAGGGAGGCGAAGTCCTCGTCGGCGTCCGCTTGGCGATAGTGCTCCTGGAACAGGCCGTGACACAGGCCAACGGCCGCAACCCACGAGTCGAGGCCGCCCCGGGTCTCGAGTGCCCGAAGCCGGCCGAGAAAGGCCGAGGCCTCGCCGCGCTGCCGGCAAGCGATCCCCTGCTGATAGGCACGCCGGAAGCGCGTGCGCAGATCGTGGTCCGTTGTGTCGGGGTCCACGGCCACCGCCATCTCGCTACCGTTGGCGGCGGCGAGGAAGGCTTCGAGCCAGTCGAAGTCCGCCGTGCGCACGTAGGGAACGAGCAGGTCGCGCCGCTCGTTCAGGAAGAGCCCGTGAGCGGTGGCAATCAGCGCGATCGTGGCGACGTGATGATCGCTGGCGCGGAGCTGCCCGAAGGTGCGGGTGATGCGCCCCTCGCCCCGCCGGTAGCGACAGCGCACGCCTTCGAGGAGGAATTTGCAGAACGCGTAGTGCGGTGTGTAATCCGGCCGGTGGCCGCCGAAGGTGTGCCACTCCTCCGGCGATCGTCCTTGATACCGGAGTGCGTGCAGCCTGACCCACCCGTGTCGCGCGATGTCGGTGCCGAAGTCCATGTCCGGAGAAATGCTGTCGCGAATCTGCACGCGCTCGAAGCACTCGGTGCGATAGAGCCGCACCCCGTGGGCGCGACCCACGAGAGGATCGCGCAGGAGCCCCGACACCAGCCCGATGCCGCCGTGCACATGGGCGCGCAGCTCCTCGATGCACGTGGCGTCGAGAATCATGTCGGCGTCGACCTGGACGAAGAACGGCGTGCGTACGCGCGCCGCACCGGCGTTCAGGGCGCGATGAAAGGGAGAAACATCGCGCACGACGACCGTCTCGGCGACCGGCAGCGTCTGCCGCTCGACGGCGGCGATCGCACGCGCTGTGTAGGGCTCTCCGATGCTCAGGACGACGGCGGTGATGTCCCTCATGCTCAGCTCTTGAACGCCGGGCTCGATCCGCCGGGTACCCGTCGTTGCGATCCCGCGGCGGACGAGGCCGCTTTACACCCTGATCTCGACGCCGTGGGCCTCGTCGTCCGTCAGGATCTCGAAGGCGGCGCGGTTGGCGGTCGACAGCACCTCGGGGGAGCCGTCCGCCTTCTTGTCGGTCAGCGTCAGCTCGCAGCGCGCGATCTTGCTGTTGAGGCAGTGCTTGAAGCCGCCGGGGGGATTGCCGTAGCGCAGGCCGACGAAG
>CAZYMF010000217.1:0-7911 GCA_964648215.1 uncultured Binatia bacterium (SeqCode)
CGTAGGCGGCGATGCCCGACGTGGAGGTGTTTCTACTTTCAGGGGCCGACCCCGGTTGATTGCGCAAGGGCCGAACGCCGTGCTCAGCCGCGCCGGCCAGATGCGCAGACCGTCGCAGAGCCGAATGGCCAGCTTGCCGGCGTCGGTCTGGAGCAACTCGTTCGGCCCGCGCAGCGCTCGGCTGATCTTTTGATCGCGACGGCATTCATTCTCGGCCGGTTGCCACTCATGCGACTTGGAGGAGGGCTTGCGGATTCCGTGCAGCCACCATGAGGAGCGTACGCGCAGCACCCGATGGCGTGCGACGCCCTTGCTCCCAGTCCTGGAGGGTCCGCACCGAGACGCCGAGCAACTCGGCAAAGCGGGCTTGCGAAAGCCCCGTCCGCTCGCGAGTCCGGGCAACGTCGGGCACATTGACCACACGTCCGTGGCGACCGCGCTTGATTTCGCGCAGTCCCTCCAGAATCTCCGCACCGATATTCCGTTGGGCCTTAGACATCTTCTAACTCCTTCCGAATCTGCCGCAGAACGTGAGTTGGAATGCTGTCGGCGACGCTCTTCGGGTAGATTGTCAGCATCCAGATGACGCCGCGGGCGATCTTCGCGAAATAGATGATCCGGTATCCGCCCCGCTTTCCCCGCCCTCCTGCCGACCACCGCAACTTGCGCAGGCCACCGGAAGCGCGAATCACGCTGCCAGCATCCGGGCGCTCGATCAGTGCCGACTGAACTGCTCGATATTCGTCGTCGCTCAAGTATTCCTGCACAAGTCGCGTAAAGAGTCGGCTCTCGACAAAACTGATCACGGGCCCATGCTACGGCAATGCCGTAGTATCGTCAAACCCCCGAACGCCGAAGCTCACCCGCCGCGGCCAGAGTAGCTCCAGTGCGTCAGGCAGTATCCGCACAAGGATGGTTCTGAGACGAGCATTGGACGTATTTCCACACCTGAGCCACAGCACCTGTGGAGGCTGTCCACGACGACGAACGAGATCCACGAAATCCTCGTCCTTTGTGAGCACGACGACGGCCGCTTTGCGGGCGCGTTCGAAGATCTCTCGGTCCTCTGCGTCCCGCAGTTCGAGGTCGCGAACGTGCGCGGCCTCAACTCCGACCCGGCGACCGATCCACGGACACAGCCGCGGAGAAATCTGGGCATCGACCCACAAGATCACGCGGCAACCACCGGATGTCCGACAAACCGCAAGCAGGCCTGGATGTCCTCGGGCTCCAGATCAGGATGCTCCTTCAGGATCTGCTTGGGAGTCATTCCCGACGCCAGAAGCTCCAGAACGTCGGACACTCGAATCCGCATGCCGCGGATGCAGGGGCTCAGTACACCCTGGCCGCCGCGGTTGCGGACGTGCGTGTAGATCATGGTGGTGCGCACGTCGGCGTGGCGCAGGAGTTCCTGCACCGGCCGGATGTACCCTTCATCGTGCCGGTGGTGTCATGGGCACAAGCACAGGCTGGAAGCCTGTGCCACCGGCCCAGGCCTCGGGCAGCGGTGCGAAGGGACAGTGTAAGTAGATGCCCTGCGGCTTACCGCGCTGCCGCCGCCGCGGTGCGGCCCGCCTGGCGGCCGAAGAAGGTGCCGTCGGCGAGCGAGATGCCGCTGACGTAGCCGTAGGCGGCGATGCCCGACGTGGTGCGGCCGGCGGCGTAGAGCCCTGCAATGACGGCGCCGTCGGGAGTCAGCACCTCGCCCGTCACCCGCGTGTGCAGGCCGCCGAGCGTGAACGTCGCCCACAGGGTCTTGTCGGTGCTGCAGTCGATGGCCGCGTACGGCGGCGTCGTCAGCGGCTGCAGCATGGCTGCGCTCTTGTGAAAGAGCGGATCATCACCCTGCGCCGCATGATGGTTGTAGTACGCGACCGTGCTCACCAGCACGCCGGCCGGCATGCCGAGGCTGCGCTCGAGATCCTCCACCGTTTCCTCGACGTGCGTGGCCGTCATGCCGGCGAGATTGCGCTCGTAGACGGCCGTGTCGACGATCAGGTACATCCGGCCGTCCTGATGGAAGAGACACTCCTGACCCGCGCGGCCGTAGTACGTGTCCTCGTTGACGAAGCGCTGCCCGACGCGATTGACCAGGATGCCGCGCATGAGCCGGCGCGGCGGCGTCAGCGGGATCGCCACCTCCCCCGCGTCCATGCGGATGATGTCGGCCCCCGCCCCCATCGCCATGCGGATGGCGCGGCCGTCGTCGCCGTCCTGCCCGAGCTTGAAGCTGCACTTCGCCAGGAGCGGGCTGTAGCGGGCCACCATCTCGCGGTTCTGGATGAACCCGCCGGCGGTCAGGACGACGCCGCGGCGCGCCCGCACGCTACGCTCCGCGCCGTCCTGCCGCACGACGACGCCGACGACGCCACCCTGCCGGTCGACGACGAGCGTCTCGCAGCGGGTGTCGCCGAGGATGCGGGCGCCGCTGCGCTCGGTGGCGCTCACCAGCTTCTGCATCAGAAAGCCGCCGGCGGCACCCGCGTACTGCGGCTTGTGGGCGCGCGGCACCGGCTTGGCGATGCGATCGAAGGGAAACGCGTCTTCGCCGCCGGAGTACACCAGGCAGTCGTCCGTCGGCGGCTCCATGAACGGCTCCGGGTAGAACGTGTGCTTGAAAGGCACGCCGTGCGCCACCAGCCAGTGGAAGTGCGCGACGCTCTCGGCGCAGAAGATCCGCACCTTGGCCTCGTCGACTTGCGGACCGCAGGAGGCCATCAAGAACTTGTACATCTCCTCGGGCGAATCGTCGTAGCCGCACGCCTGCTGCACCGGCGTGCCCCCGCCCATGTAGATGAGACCGCCCGACATCGCGGAAGTGCCGCCGCCACCGCTGGCGCGTTCGAGGACCAACACGTCCGCGCCCGCCTCCGCCGCCTCGATCGCCGCACAGGCGCCGGCGCAGCCGAACCCGACGACGACCACGTCGGCTTCCAGATCCCAGCTCTTCACGTCACCCGCGTCGCGAACCGCGGAGGCGTTCACGCTCTCACTCGTCGTCATTCTTCGTTCCTCCACTCCGGGGGCAGCCGTCGGCAGCCCACTACCAGCGAATCGACATGCATGCTACGCACGGCGAAGCAGGAGGGATCGTGGAAAAGCTGCTCTATGTGATTTGGAAGCCCGACGACGTTCCCATCGAACGCTTCCGCGGTGACCTTCTCGGCCCCACGGCGGAAAAGCTGATCGCGGCGGGGGCGCGCGGCCTGACGGTGACTCTGGCCGACGAGCGGGCGCTGCCGGGATTGAAGATCACGCAGATGCCCCAGCCGCTGACGGGGGTGGTGTCGGTGTGGCTGGATACTGCCCTCGACCGCGCTCTCGTCGAGACGGCCCTGGCGCGCGTGAGCGCTCGGCTGGCGGGCTATCTGGCGCTGGAATCGGTGCCGTTGGTCAACACGCGGCACGTCGGCCCCCTCGGCGAACGGACGCCGGGCCTGTACACGGTGGCGTTTCTCGAGAAGCCCGATGCCCTGACGTACGACGAGTGGCTGCAGCGCTGGCAGGGACAGCATACCGCCGTGGCGATCGCGACGCAGAGCACCTTCCTCTACATCCAGAACGTTCTGGTGCGGGCGCTCACCGCCGACGCGCCGCCCTGGGTCGCCATCGTCGAAGAGGCCTTCCCGGCGGAAGCGGCGACGGACCCGATGGTCTTCTACGACGCCGGCGGCTCTCCCGAACGGTTGCAGGAGCATCAACGCCGCATGATGCAGAGCTGCGAGCGGTTCATCGACTTCAACCGCCTCGAGACCCATCCGATGAGCGCCTACGTTCTCCAGCGCTGAAGAGCCGGCGCGCCGTTCAGATCGTCAGGCCGCCGTCGATCGAGATGATCGAGCCGGTCATGTAGCGCCCTTCCTCCGACGCCACGTACGCCACCAGACTGGCGATCTCCTCGGGCTGGGAGGTGCCGAGGGGCGTCATCAGCTTGTGTATGCAATTGGGGTCGGCGCCTTCCGGCAGCTTGAACGCGTTCATCAACGGCGTCGAGATCGCCCCCGGCGCCACGGCGTTCACACGCACGCCACGCTTCAGGTACTCGTCGGCGAGCGCGCGGGTGAGCTGGACCACACCGCCCTTCGAGGCGCAGTACGCCGCGCTGTACGACTGACCCATGAGCCCGGCGTTGGAGGCGATGTTGACGATGTTGCCGCCGCCGTCCATCAGATACGGCAGGGTGGCCTGCGCCATGAGGAAGCTGCCGGTGAGATTGACGCCGATGATGCGCGACCACTCCTCGAACGGCATCTCGTGCGAGTGGGCAAACTTGCCGATGCCGGCGCAGTTCACCAGCACCGACGGACGGCCGAGGTCGCTCGCCGCCGCGGTCACGCCGGCGCGCACCGAGGCGGGATCGCCAACGTCGATGCAATAGGCCTTCGCGTTGCCGCCCGCCTCGCGGATCCCGGCGGCCGTCGCTTCCACGGCGTCGAGCACCACGTCCACACAGGCGACCGCCGCCCCTTCGGCGGCGAGCCGCCGCGCCGTGGCGCGACCGAGGCCGGAGCCCGCGCCGGTGACGATCGCCGTCTGTCCTTCGAAACGTCCCATCTCGTTCATCTCTCCGTTCTGATTGTGCTCTGCACACATCGTCACGACGGAGTGTCCGGCTCCGTCTTCTTCACCGCGTTGAGGTAGGCGGGCGGCTCACCGCCGCCGTGCACGGCGAGGCTCGCCCCGCTGATGTAACGCGCCAGGGACGAAGCCAGAAACAGACAGGCGTTGGCGACGTCCTCCGGCTCGCCCAGCCGCCCCAGGGGGACGGTGGCCGCCGCCGCCGCGATGCCGGCATCGTCGCCATAGTGAAGATGCGCCTGCTCGGTGCGGATCATGCCCGCGGTGACGGCGTTGACCCGCACCCGCGGCGCCCATTCCACCGCCAGCGTCTGGGTCAGATTCAACAGCCCGGCCTTGGCCGCGCCATACGCCGCCGTGCCGGGCGAGGGGCGCGTGCCGCTGACGCTGGCGATGTTGATGATCACGCCGCCGGCCTCCTGCCGCTGCATCACCGCGTTGGCGCGCTGGGCGAAGTTGAGCGGCGCAACGAGGTTGAGCCTCACGATGGATTCCGAGAAGCGCGGCGACGCGGTCGCGGCGGCGGCGGCGGGCGAGCCGCCGGCGTTGTTGACCAGCACGTCGAGACGGCCGAAGCGCTCGGTGGTGGCGGCGACGACCTTGTCGATGTCCGCGATCTCGCGCACGTCGGCGGCGACGAACACCGCCTCCTTGCCGCCGGCGCCGGGAAGCGTTTCCGGCCGGTTGCGCCCGCAAATGACCACGTCCGCGCCGGCGGCGAGGAAGGCGGTGCTGATGCCGCGCCCGACCCCTTTGCCACCGCCGGTGACGATGACGGCCTTGCCGGACATGTCGAGAGGGTTGTTCATGCTAGAGCTGCTCGCAAAAGAAATCGGAAACGAACCACCGAGGCACAGAGGAGACTCTCGGGAGCTGACGCGCTTGATGAAATCGACGAGGCGCTCGACCTTGCAGTTGATGCTTGAGGGCCGTCACCTTCTTCTGTCCTCCGTGTTCCTGCTCGGTGTCCTCCGTGCCTCCGTGGTTGGTCCATCTCAAAGCCCGATGCGCTGCGCCACCAGCTCGCGGTGGTAGGTGGCGTCGCCGAGCAACGTCTCGCTCGACTTGGCGCGCTTGAAATAGAGATGGACGTCGTACTCCCAGCTGAAACCGACGCCGCCGTGGATCTGAATGGCCTCGGCGGCGCAGTGGAAGTAGGCATCGGAGCAGTACGCCTTGGCCAGCGACGCCAGCGCCGGCAGCTCCGGGTCGTTCACACTGGCGGCCCAGCCGGCGTAGTAGCTGGCGGAGCGCGCCGACTCGACGCGCAGCAGCATGTCGGCGCACTTGTGCTTGATCGCCTGGAACGAGCCGATGGGGCGGCCGAACTGCACGCGCTGCTTGGCGTAGTCGACCGACATGTCGAGGCAGCGCTGCGCGCCCCCGAGCTGCTCGGCCGCCAGCGCCACCGCCGCCAGATCCAGGGTGCGGCAGAGAATCGGCCAACCCTCGCCGTCACCGCCCAGGAGCGCGGCCGCGGGCACGCGCACGTCGTGAAACGCGATCTCCGCTTGCTTGCGGGTCTGGTCCATCGTCGGCAGCAGCCGGCGTTCGATTCCCGGGGTGTCGGCGGGCAGGACGAACAGGGAGATGCCTTCGGCGCCGCGCGAATCGCCGCGCCGCGCCGCAACCACCAGTAGCTCGGCGGTGTGGCCGTCGACCACGAAGGTCTTGGTCCCATTCAGCAGGAACTCCGCCCCGCGCGGTTCGGCGCGCAGCGCGATGCCCGACGCATCCCAGCGGCCATTCGGCTCGGTGAAGGCGACGGTTGCCGTGGTGGCGCCGGCCGCGACGCCCGGCAGGTATTGGTTCTTCTGCTCCTCGCTGCCGCCGATCAGCAGGGCGTTGGTGGCCAGACAGACGGTCGAGAAGAACGGCGCGCAGAGCAGAGCCGCGCCCATCTCCTCCATGAGCGCCACCAGCTCGACGTAGCCGAGCCCGAGGCCACCGTGCGCTTCCGGAACGAGGATCGCCGTCCACCCGAGCTCCGCGCCGATGCGCCGCCAGAGCGCGGGGTCGTAGCCGCTCTCGCTCTCCATGACCGCGCGCACCTGCGCCGGCGACGAGTGATCGCCAAGAAAGCTCCGCGCCGTGTCGCGCAGCGCTTCCTGCTCTTCGGTGAAGGCGAACCTCATGGCTGGCCGTCGGCGATCAGCCGCAAGCCCTTCTCACAGCCGCTCGATGATGGTGACGTTGGCCTGGCCACCGCCTTCGCACATCGTCTGCAGACCGTAGCGACCGCCGGTGCGCTCGAGCTCGTGCAACAGCGTGGTCATCAGACGCGCGCCGGTGGCGCCGAGCGGGTGGCCGAGGGCGATGGCGCCGCCGTTGACGTTGACCTTGTCCGGGTCCCAGCCGGTCTCCTTCTCCCACGCGAGCACCACCGAGGCGAAGGCCTCGTTGATCTCGACCAGATCGATGTCCTGCCGCGACAGCCCGCTGCGCTGCAGCGCGTACGCGGTGGCGGGAATCGGCGCGGTGAGCATCCACACCGGGTCGGCACCGCGGACGCTGAGGTGGTGGAAACGCGCCCGCGGCTTGAGGCCGTGCTGCTTCACCGCGCGCTCCGAGGCGATCAGCAGGGCGGCGGCGGCGTCCGAGATCTGGCTCGATACCGCCGCGGTGATGTGACCGCCTTCGCGCAGCGTCTTCAGGGTTGCCATCTTCTCCAGCGACGTGTCGCGGCGCGGCCCCTCGTCCGCGGTCATGCCGTCGTGGGGCGCGATCTCGCGCGCGAAACGCTTCTCGTCGGTGGCGCGAATGGCGCGCTGGTGACTGGTCAGGGCGAACCGCTCCATGTCCTGGCGGGTGATGCCCCACTTCTCGGCGATCATGTCGGCGGAGCGAAACTGCGACACCTCCTGGGTGCCGTAACGCTCTTGCCAACCCGTCGAGCCGGAGAAGGGGTCGGGAAAGCCCATCGGCTGCGCCACCGTCATCGCCGAGGAGATCGGGATGAGGCTCATGTTCTGCACGCCGCCGGCGACAATGACGTCGCTGGTGCCGCTCATCACCGCCTGCGCCGCGAAGTGCACGGCCTGCTGCGACGAGCCGC
Source organism: uncultured Binatia bacterium (SeqCode) (assembly GCA_964648215.1). Classification (GTDB taxonomy): domain Bacteria; phylum Desulfobacterota; class Binatia; order HRBIN30; family JACQVA1; genus CAZYMF01. The sequence continues at coordinate 7,634 of CAZYMF010000217.1, forward strand.
ACTGGCGGTCGATGGTCGTCCCCGGCACCTCGTCGGGGAGCCCCGCCGCCAGCCAGCAGGTGCGGGCGATGTCGCCGGCTTGCGGCCCGATGGTGTCGACGCAGCCGAAGATCACGTCCTCGACGGCGTGCGGATCGATGCCGCTGCGCTCGACGAGCGCCTTGATCGCGTGCGCCCCGAGGTCGGCGGGATGGACCTTGCTCAGCCCGCCGCCGCGGCGGCCCACCGGCGTTCGCACCGCATCGATGATGTATGCCTCGCTCATCTCTTCTCTCCTG
>CAZYMF010000218.1:0-7830 GCA_964648215.1 uncultured Binatia bacterium (SeqCode)
CAGCCGGAGGCGCAAAAAAAAGCCGCCCGGGATTTCGCCGGCTGGCTGGCTCTGCGTCCTTACCTAACGCGCGGCCCCGACCGAGTCAAACCCCCTTGGGCGGAGCGGCAGGATGCTCTCGGGGCTGCCGGGGTTGACGATGTTGCCGGCGGCCCGCAGCGCCAGCGCGATGATCGTCAGCGTCGGGTTGTAGCCCGAGCTGGTGACGAAGACGCCGCCGTCGGTGCAATAGAGGTTGTCGACGTCGTGAAATTTGCCGAACGCGTCGCAGACCGACATGGTCGGATCGTTGCCCATGCGCAGGCCGCCCATGACGTGCGCGGAGGTGGACGGCGTCGTCGGGTCGTAGGGATCGAAAAAGCCGAACTGCGCCCCCGCCGCGCCGAGCACCTCGAGCATCTTGGGCTTGTAGAACTGCGCCGCGTCGAGCTCGTAGCGGCTGTTGGCGTACGTCACCAGCGGTACCGGCAGGCCGAAGACGTCGCGGACGGTCGGATCGAGCTGCACCCGGTTGGTCGGCTGCGGCGCGTCCTCCGCCTGCATCGTCATCACCCCGAGATGCGCCTGGAACGGGCTTTCCACCAGCAGCTGCTTGATGGAGACGCCGAGGAGCTTGGCAAAGCTCAGGGCCATCGGGTTGAGGCTCTCGTTTGCCGACATGATGGGCTCGGAGGACGTGCCGAACTCGATGACGCCGCCGAGGTGGGGAAAGTCGGTGCGCAGATCGGTGCCGCCTTCGCCGACGCCGCGGAAATCGGACATGCCGTTGCTGACCGAGTTGCCGCGCTCGCCGTGCAGGCGCTGCTTGAAGAGGCCGACGCCGATCGTCTGCAGGTGGAACATCAGCTCGCGGCCGACGTGATCGCTCGAGTTGCCCAGACCCGGGCCGTCGGGATCGGAGAGCAGACAGAGGCGCGCGCTCTCAATGGCGCTGGCGGCGAGGATGAAGCGGTCGGCGGTGATCTGCTGCACGTTGCCGTCGGGGTCGACGTACTGCAACGCCGTCACGTGCCCCTTCGACGCGTCGGTGACCAGCGCCTTGGCGAAGCTGTTGAAACGAACCTGGCAGTTGCCCGTGAGCAGCGCCCGGCGCAGGGTGGTGACCGCGGCCGAGCCCTTGGCGTTGTTGGGGCAGCCGTAGCCGCTGCACAGTCCGCAGGTGACGCAGGCGGGCCGACCGTCGTAGGGCCGCGAGTTGATTCCCGTCGGAAACAGCATGGGGTTGTACTGCAGCGTCCGCGCGCCGTTGGCGATCACGCGCCCGACATACATCTCGTTGATCGGCGGCAGCGGATACGGCGCGCTGCGCCGCGAGGCGAAGGGATCGGCTCCCTCCCCGGAGTCGGTGCCGCTCACCCCACTGAGCTGCTCGGCCATCACGTAGAAGGGCTCCAGTTCGTCGTACGTGAGCGGCCAGTCGGTGAAGAAGGTGCCCGGGTACGAACGCCCGGCGGCGGCCAGCTTGGAGGCGAGCTGGAAGTCGACCTCGTTGAAGCGCGGATACTTCATGTCGGCGTGAACCGTGGTGCCGCCGACGTTGCGCGAGAGCGTGTTGACGTCCGGGTGGGGCTTCGCCGCGTCGTCGGCCTTCTGGCGGAAGGTGCGCGGCTCGAGGATGGGATCCTGGTCGGTCAGGCCGCGGATGCCGAGCTTCAGCTCGTCGTTGCTGAACAGCGGGAAGGCCAGCGTGCCGGCGGGATCGTCGAGGCCGGGGAAGTAGTTGTTGCCGGCCTCGATGACGACGACCTTGAGGCCGGCCTGGGTGAGGACGTGCGCCGCCGCCGAGCCGCCGGCGCCGCTGCCGACGATGGCGACGTCGAACGGCGCGTCGAGCGAGTCGTTTCCCAGGACGTTCGGCGTGGTCGACGGCAGTGCCATCGTCAGACTCCGAAGCAGTACGGGTCGGGGAACACCATGTAGGGGCTGGGTTCCGCCGAGATCGACGCGCTCAAGGAGGTGATGGCGGCGAGGAAGGCCGTCATCGACGCGCTGAAGCCGGCGCACGTCTCGTCGGGATTGGGCCGCGAGTTCGGCTTGTCGGCGCGCTCGATGTACTGCTGCGTCCCTTCGTCGAAGCCGAGGGTGTAGCCGAGCGGCTGGCTGTCGCCGTCGAAGCCGGCCAGTTGCCAGCCGACGCGGTCGCGGTTGCCGCCGTAGACGGGGTCGGACATCAGCCCCTCGAAGCTGTGCCGCCGCAGCAGGGTGACGAAGGTCGCGTTCGCCGGGGCGTTGAGAACCTGGTCTTGCTGCGCCGCGCCGAGCTGTACGAAGGGCTTGGAGGCCTGGCTCTGGCTCATCTGGTCGAGCTGGGCCAACCCGGCGCGGTACTGGGCGCGCAGGTTGACGTTCGGCAGCGAGGCGGCCAGCGGGTTGTCGGCGAGCGCGGCGATCCCCGCCGCCCCGTCCAGACGCACCCGCCACGACAGGCGCTGCAGACGGGTGAGGGGGAGGAAGTCGTCGAAGCTCGGCGCGGGAAACGTGCCGGTGATCTCGCCGGTGGCGAAATCGCCGAACGGCTGGCGGCCGCTGAAGGGTCCACCCGCGAACACCGGGCGGGCGTTGAAGAACGCCACCTCGGCGCTCTGCACGTCGGCGTCGCCGACCGCGCCGTCGCCGTTGACGTCGGCGCCGGGGCAGCCCTCGGCGGCGCTCGTGCCCTGGCGCAGGAGGATGGCGGTGAAGTCGGCCGCGCCGCGGCGCCCGTCGCAGTTGGCGTCGACGAAGGGGAGCCCGCTCAACAACCCCTGGATGTAGTCGGCAACGCCGGCCTCGCGGGCACCGGGCGAGCTGTCGGTGGGAATGATCCGCGCCGTGGCCGCGGCGGCGGTGGCGAGCTCGGCGGCGCTCAGAAACGGCGTCAGGGGGCCGGCCGCCGCCGTCTGGGCGAAGCTCCAGCGCCGCGGCGCCAACACCAGGGCCGCGCCGCCGGCAGCTCCGAGCTGCAGCAGCTGCCGCCGCGTCAGACGCAGCGGCTGTTGGCTTGCCGCCGAGTTTTCGGACATCGCGCCGTCTGTAGGCCACCTCGTTCTTCGCTGTCAAGGTGCAACGTGTCAGGGCCCCAGCGGGGGTCGGTGCCAGACTTACAAACGTTCACTCGCCTGTTGACGGCCCGGGCGCGGTTTCGCTAAGCACGCTGTCGACCCGGTCAGCGAGAGCGAGAGAATCACCCGACAGCGGCCGAGGAATGTCGGCGAGGAGCGCCATGGACGACGAAGAGTTGCTCGAGAAGGTAAAGGACTTCACGTTCCACGGCGGTCACCGCGCCATGTCGGTCGAGGACGTGGTGACCATTCAACCCGGCCTCGGGCGGATCATGCCCGAGATCGGTGCCCGCACCTGGAAGCTGTTCTACGCGGCCAAGGCGGGCAACTGGCCGCTGGCCAAGTTTCAGTTCAAGGAGATCAAGGGCCTGTTCGAGCTCGGCGCCTTCACCCGGCCGAAGCACGAGGATGCCCTCAACCAGTACATGAGAGAGAACTGGAAGACGCTGGAGGCACCGCTCGAGCAGAAGGACTTCGCTGCCTTCGAGGCCGCCTTCCACAAGTGCATCGACGCCGCCAACGCCTTCCACGAGCTCAAGGAGAAGCCCTACATTCGCTGGAAGCTGCCCGACGGCCCGCCCCCCGACCTCGACATGACCCCGCGCGGCGGCGCGAAGAAGTGATGCCGTGAATCATGCTCGTGGAGGAAAGGACGATGAGCTCGACGGCTAAGACGATGCACGGCTCACGGACACCCGTTACGATCTTCCATAATCCCCGTTGCTCGAAGAGCCGCGGCGCGCTGCAGCTGCTGCGCGACCGCGGTATCGAGCCGACGATCGTCGAGTACCTGCAGAGCCCACCCGACGCCAAAACGCTGGATCACCTGCTCATGCTGCTCGGCGTCGAGCCGCGCGAGGCCATGCGCAAGCAGGAGAAGGAGTACCGGGAGCTCGAGCTCGACGATTCCCGTCTCACCCGCAAACAGCTCATCGCGGCCATGGTCGCGCATCCGGTTCTGATCGAGCGCCCGATCGTCGTTCGCGGCGACAAGGCCGTCATCGGCCGGCCGCCGGAACGAGTCGCCGAGATTCTCTAGCCCGTTCTCTCCGCTTCGTTTCCCTCTCCGCGCCCGGTCGTCGCCGTGGCCTTCCTCTCTCCTGCGCCGTGAATTCTTATGGGCAAAGGTTCCGTAAATGTACGGATAGACGACACGCACTAAGCACGGTACTAAAGATGTGCTTGGAGGCGGTCGCTCTGCGCTGTTCCCATCCGCAATTCCCCGAGCTTTCATCGGCAGCCGCCGCGCTGGCTGTCGAACCTCGCGTAGAGCCGTCCACATTACTGGTCACGCCTGACCGCGGTCTGTGCAGGCGAGAGGACACCCGGGAGCCGGCAGCCCTGTCGCGCTCCGGGAGTTCGATCGAGGCATGCATCGTGCACTCGCTACTGCTGCAAACCACGCGCAGTGCAGCGGAATGTACATGCAGGCACGGACAAACGGCAACGGTCAGGCACGGCAAGAGCGCTGCGGCGCTGACGTTGCCCGTATCCATCGGGAGGGCAGTGACCATGAGCTTTGTCAGCGCGAGAGTGAATGAGCCGAAACAGGTCGCGGAGACCTCGGGACCGCCGGCTTCGTTGCCCGTGAACCTTCGCGGTCGAGCGCCGGTATCTCTGGCGCATCCGGCGCCGAGACGCTTGGTGGCCCCCAACCGACCGTGGGCGCTTCAGCTCGCACTGGCGGATCGCATTGTCCTGGAACGGCTGGCCGGCGATCCTCACCGTTCCGCCGCCCGCTGGGCGAGAATCATCCTGGCGCGCAGCGAGGGGGCGACCCTCGGCGGCATCGCCGCGAGCGAGAAGGTCCATCGCGACACGGTCCGTCGCTGTCTCCAGCGTTTCCGCCGACACGGCATCGGTGGGCTGCGACACGGCAACGCGGGAAAGTCGAAGAATCTGACCTTCGATGCCAGCGTCAGACGTGAGATCGCGCGCCGCGCCAGCCTGCCGCCGCGTGAGGTCAACGAGAACTTCGCGACCTGGTCGCTCTACAAGCTGCGCGAGCACTTGGTGCGCGCCGGGATCGTCCGCTCCATCAGCATCGAGCGGCTGCGCTACATCCTGGGTGTCGAGCCGCATGATCGCGCCTATTGGCCCAAGGCGGAGACGCTGCTCAGCCCGTTGTCCCGCGAGGCGCGGCGGGAGCTGATCGAGTTGGCGCAGGGGGCCGACGCCGAGATCGCCCGGCGTGCGGGGGCGGTCTTGGCCGTGGCCAGTGGTGCCCGCCTCGGCCAGGTGGCGCGCGAGTTTCATTGTGGCAAGAGCAGCATCCGCCGTTGGCTCGACCACGTTCGGCTCCACGGCGTGAGCCGCTTGGCCGGCCTGCGGCCGGCGGCCGCCGCGTAGCGGCTTGCCCGGAGGTGACAAAGGAGAACGCAGATGAGGGTGTCGCGAGGGGGGATGGTGGACGGATGGTCTCCCGATCGTTCCGACTTGCCGTTCATCGGCTTCGTGGCCGGAACGATGGGAGCCCTGCTGTTGTGGGCCTGTTTGGCCGGCTCCACCTGGCTGCTGCTGTCTCTGTGATCGTCTGACCGGTGGCGGGCCCGCCCCGGTTGTGGTCCGCACAGTTCGTGCGGGCGCGCCCCAGGGGGTGAAGGTTGACTTCGCGGCGACGCCGCGTCATCTTCGCCTCCTATTCGCATGAGCGATCGCATCGTCATCACCGGGGCGCGCGAGCACAACCTCAAGAACCTCAACGTCGAGATCCCACGCGACCGGCTGGTGGTCATCACCGGCCTGTCGGGATCGGGAAAGTCGTCGTTGGCCTTCGACACGATCTACGCCGAGGGGCAGCGCCGCTACGTCGAGTCGCTGTCGGCCTACGCGCGGCAGTTTCTCGAGCAGATGGAGAAGCCCGACGTCGACTCGATCGAGGGCCTGTCGCCGGCGATCTCCATCGAGCAGAAGACCACCAGCCGCAACCCGCGCTCGACCGTCGGCACGGTCACCGAGATCTACGACTACCTGCGGCTGCTCTTCGCCCGCATCGGCACGCCGTACTGCTACCAATGCGGCAAGCCGATCGCGGCGCAGACGATTCAGCAGATCGTCGACCAGATCATGGCCCTGCCGTCGCAGACGCGCCTGCACGTGCTCGCCCCGATCGCTCGCGGCCGCAAGGGCGAGTACCGCAAGGAGCTGCTCGAGCTGCGCAAAGCCGGCTTCGTCCGCGCCCGCATCGACGGCAAGCTGCGCGAGCTCGCCGAAGACATCGCCCTGGCCAAGACCGTCAAGCACACCATCGAGGTGCTCGTCGACCGCCTGGTCATTCGCGACGGCCTCGAGAAGCGGCTCGCCGACTCGCTCGGTGTCGCCTTTCGCTACGGCGACGAGGTGGTCAAGATCGAGCTGCTCGGCGAGGGCGGCGACGAGGTCCGGCAGGAGATCCTCTACAGTCAGAAGTTCGCCTGCGTCGACTGCGGCATCTCGTATCCCGAGCTGACGCCGCGCATGTTCTCGTTCAACAACCCGCACGGCGCCTGCCAGACCTGCAGCGGTCTCGGCACCAGCCTCTACTTCGATCCCGCCTTGATCGTTCCCAACGAGGATCTCTCCCTGGCGCAGGGCGCGGTCGCGCCGTGGGTACGCAAGAGCGCCGGTGGCCACTACGAGCGGGTCGAGGATCTGCTCGAGACCCTGGGGCGGCACTACAAGATCGACCTGAACACGCCGTACCGCAAGCTGCCGCCGCGGGTGAAGAAGGCCATCCTCGAGGGCACCGGCGACGAGGAGCTGACCTTCGTGTACCAGAGGGGCTCGCGTCGCTACGAGTTCAAGCGCGCCTTCGAGGGCGTGACGGCGTGGCTCGATCGGCGCTACAAGGAGACCGAGTCGGACTGGATCCGCAACGAGCTCGACGCCTTCATGAGCTCGCGGCCGTGCCCGGCCTGCAAGGGCGCGCGCCTGCAGCCGGCCGCGCTCTCGGTGCGCGTGCACGACAAGACCATCCCCGAGGTGGCGGCGCTGTCGGTGAAGGAGGCGCACGCCTTCTTCGCCCACCTGCCCCTCACCCGGCAGCAGGAGGAGATTGCCCGGCGCATTCTCAAGGAGATCGTCGAGCGGCTCGGCTTCATGACCAGTGTCGGCCTCGACTATCTCAGCCTCGACCGCACGGCAGCGACGCTGTCCGGCGGCGAGGGCCAGCGCATCCGCCTGGCCACGCAGATCGGCTCGAGCCTGATGGGCGTTCTCTACATCCTCGACGAGCCGTCGATCGGGTTGCACCAGCGCGACAACGCCCGCCTGCTGGAGACGCTCAAGCGGCTGCGCGACCTCGGCAACACCGTCCTGGTGGTCGAGCACGATCGCGACACCATCATCGAGGCCGACCACGTCATCGACATGGGTCCGGGAGCCGGCGTGCACGGCGGCGAGATCGTGGCCCAGGGCACTCCCGCCGAGATCATGGACGATCCGAGCTCGCTCACCGGCCAGTACCTCGCGGGCACGCGCGAGATTGCCGTGCCCGCCCGCCGGCGCAAGGGAGGGGGCTGGTTCCTGACGGTGAAGGGGGCGCGGCAGAACAACCTGGGCGGCTTCGACGTTGCCATCCCGCTCGGCACCTTCACCTGCGTTACCGGCGTCTCCGGCTCGGGCAAGAGCTCGCTGGTGATCGACACGCTCTACAAGGCTCTGGCGCAGCGCTTCTACGGCAGCAAGGAGCGGCCCGGTCTCTACGACGAGATCAAGGGCTGGCAGCTACTCGACAAGGTGATCGACATCGACCAGGCGCCGATCGGCCGCACGCCGCGCTCCAACCCGGCGACCTACACCGGTCTGTTCA
>CAZYMF010000219.1:0-7801 GCA_964648215.1 uncultured Binatia bacterium (SeqCode)
CTGGAAGTAGCGCACGGGCCGCAGGCAGACGTAGAGATCCAGCATCTGGCGCAGGGCCACGTTGAGCGAACGGATGCCGCCGCCGACGGGGGTGGTCAGCGGGCCCTTGATGCCCACGAGCAGGTCCCTGAACGCCGCCACCGTCTCGTCCGGCAGCCAGTTGCCGGTGCGGTTGAACGCCTTCTCCCCGGCCAACACCTCCATCCACACGATACGGCGCTTGCCGCCGTAGGCCTTCTGCACGGCGGCGTCGAAGACGGTCTGGCTGGCGCGCCAGATGTCCGGGCCGGTGCCGTCGCCTTCGATGAACGGGAGGATCGGGTTGTCAGGGACCTGCAGCTTGCCCTGGCGCATCTGGATGCGCTCGCCGCCGGGGGGAAGTTTGACTTCTGCCATGGATCTCACACCTTCTCGATCTAGAGTCGGTCAAAACAACCGCGTCCGCGACCGTAGCGCAATCCAGGGCAAATGTCAGCGTGGGGTGTCGAGCGGGGCCTCCAGCCGCAAGCGCATCGTCAACGGGTGGGAAAAGTGGCGCACGAGGATGTCGGCCGTGTACTTCTCGGCCATGGCCTTGGCCACCCGATCGACGTAGTCGGGGGCCTCGGTGGCGCGGACGTGGTCGAAGCGACGGCCGCCCACCTCGACCGGCAGGTAGCGGCCGCCGACGTTGCTGCGCATGCGCTCCGCCGCCTTCGTCCCCAGGCGCACGTAGACGTCCTCGTCGAGGACCACCAGCCACACCGGGAAGCAGTATTCGCTTTCCCCGGGGCTGGTGGTGCACAGCTCGAGCGTGTCCACGTCCTTCCACTCGTTCGGCGCCCACCCGGGGCCGTAGCGCTGCGCCAGCGCAGCGCCCGCGAGCCCGAGCACCGCCACCCACAGAGACCAGGAACGGATCGACATCGCCTTCCCCCCTTCTCGCCCCGTGGCGAAGCTGCCCCTGCTTAGTCCACTCCGTCGAATGGGGTCAAACCCGGACTTGTCCGGCCCTCACCCGGCGGCGAGGCGGTCGCGCCACTCCGGATGGGCGATGGCGATCAGCGCCTCGGCGCGCTGGCGCAGCGTCTTGCCGCGCAGCCGCGCGGCTCCGTACTCGGTGACCACGTAGTCGGCGCAGAAGCGCGGGATCGTCACCGGGGTCGTGGCGCCCAGAGCGCGCACGATCTTCGAGCGCGCGCCGTTCTCGGTCGTCGACGGCAAGGCGATGATCGACGCCCCGCCCGGCGAGTACTCGGCGCCTTCGACGAAATCGAGGCTGCCGCCGACACCGCTGACCTGCAGGCCGTCGATGGTCTCCCCGTTTACCTGCCCGTGCAGATCGACCTCGATCGCCGAGTTCACCGACACGAAGCGCGGCAGCTTGGCCAGCTCGATCAGGTTGTGGGTCACGCCCACCGGGTGGATCTCCACCTGCTCGCTGCGTCCGGCGAGCTCGTACAGAGCCGGCGTGCCCGCCAGCTCCCCCGTCACCACGCGCGCCCGATGGCGGCTGCGGCCGACGAACTCGATCAGCCCGTCGGTCAACATTCCGGAGTGAATGTTGACGTCGCGGATCTCGTGCAGCCGGCGCAGCACCGCGTCGGGGATGGCGCCGACGCCGAACTGCACCCAGGCCCCCGCCGGAATCAGGCCGAGGACCTTCTCCACGATCCGCTCGTCGCGCGCGCTGCGTCGCGGCGTGCGGTACTCGCCCAGCGGCAGCGACGACTCCACTCCCAGGTCGATGGCCTCGACCGGGATCACGGTCGGACCACGGGTCCAGGGCATGTTGGCGTTCAGCTCGGCGATCACCAGCGACGCGCTGTCGATCAGGTCGCGATAGAGACTGACGGAAATCCCGAGGCTGACCTCGGCGCCTCGGGGCGGGGTCGTCTGGATCACGACCACGTCCGGAACCACCATGCCCGATCTCGAGACGACCCGCGTCACGTCGCGAAAGCGCAGCGGCAGCACGTCGATCAACCCCGCGCGCGCCTGCCCCCGCAGCTTGGCCGAGGCCTGCCAGGTGACGTAGCGAAAGTGCTCGCCCAGCCCGCGCTGGAGAAACGGGTAGTCGCCGAACTGCAGGCCGGAATAGAGCGTGAGGTCCTTGAACCCGTCCTGCTCCTCCTGGAAGGCTCGGTAGAACGCGGTAGGCTCGACGCATCCGTGCGGCAGCACCACGCGTGCCCCGTCGGGAATGGCATGAACGGCCTCGGCGGCCGAGACGACCCTCATGGCCGGCGGATGATACCCGCTGTCCACCCGGGCGCAAACGCGGCGCCACCGGAAGGGCGCCTTTTCCCGTGTCCCGCTTTTTGTTACGTAGCTCTCCTTCGATCCATGGGCTGGGCCGACCTCGATACCGCGCAGCGGTTGGCGGGCGCAAAGCTGGTAGATTTCCAGGGCGTCCTTCTGCCGCGCACCTTCACGACTCTCGCCGCCGAGTGCCGCGCCGTGCGCCACCAGGTCGGCCTGCTCGACGGCCGCAACCGGCGGCTGCTGTCGCTGGTCGGCGGCGACCGCACCACCTTCCTCCAGGGCATGATCTCCAACGACGTCGCCCAGCTCGCCGCGGGACGAGGAACCTACGCCGCGTTGCTCACCGTGCAGGGCAAGCTGGTGTGCGACCTCTACGTCTACGTCCTCGACGACCGGGTGCTGCTCGACGTGCCGTCGGCGCGCCAGGACGCGGTGCGGGCCGCGCTCGAGCGCTACATCATCGCCGACGACGTCGAGTTCGAGGACCTCGACATCGAGCCGCTGCTGGCCCTCGAAGGGCCGCGGGCCGCGGCGCTGCTGGCCGAGGTGGCGCAGGCGCGCGTCGACGACCTGCTGCAATACGCGCATCGGGAAATCGTCCTCTACGGGCAGCGCCTGCGCTGCGTCGCCGTCGCTCAGACCGGCGAGCGGGGCTTCCGCCTGTGCGGCAACCCGCATGCCGTCGCCGACCTCTGGCAGCGCCTGACCGCGGCCGGCGCCACCCCGGTGGGTCTGGACGCCCTCGACGTTCTGCGCCTCGAAGCCGGCATCCCCTGGTACGGGCCCGACATGGACGAGGACACCCTGGTCATGGAGATCGGCATCGAGGAAGCGCTCAGCTTCTCCAAGGGATGCTACCTCGGCCAGGAGGTGGTCGAACGCGTGGCGGCGCGCGGACACGTGAACCGCAAGCTCTGCGGTCTCGACGTCGCCAGCTCGACGTTGCCCCCGGCCGGCACCACCCTCAGCCGCGACGGAGAGGAGGTCGGCGCGATCACCAGCGCCGCCTGGTCCCCCGTCCTCGGGCGCATCATCGCGCTCGGCTACGTTCACCGCAGCGCCTTCACCCCGGCAACCGAGCTCAAGGCCCGCGTCGGAGCGGAGGAGATCTCGGTCACTGTCACGGAGCGCCCCGTTTATCACTTGCCTGCGATTGCAGACTTGAAGTAACACACAAAGAAGGAAGAGGAGGTTTCAAAAATGGCCAATCAACTCGGCAAACGCTACCTGTGCGACGCCTGCGGCACCGAGGTGCTGTGCAACAAGCCCGGCGCCGGCGCGGTGATGTGCTGCGACCAGGAGATGAAGATCAAGGAAGCCAAGCCGCTGCCGTCGAGCGACTGAGGAGCCCCGCGCCGCGCCTGCGCTCGCCTCGCCGACGGCGCCGGGTGGGAGGCACGCGCGGCCCGATCCGCCTATCGATCCGATGACCGCCTCCGCCACCGCGGCGCCGGCCGTTCTCTACGACAAGGACGGCGGCGTGGCGACCGTGTCCCTGAACCGCCCGCGCGTTCTCAACGCTTACAACGTCGAGATGCGCGACGCTCTCCACGGGGTGCTGACGGCGGTGCGCGACGATCCCGAGGTGCGGGTGATGGTGCTGCGCGGCAATGGACCCGCCTTCTCCACCGGCGGCGACGTCGCCGAGTTCGGCAGCGCCCCCTCGCCGGTCGCGGCCCGGACCGCGCGCTGGCAGCGAGACGTCTGGGGCACGTTGAAGGCGCTGCCCCAGACGACCATCGCCGCCGTCCACGGCTACGCCGTCGGCGGCGGCTTCGAGATGGCGCTGCTCTGCGATCTCTGCATCGCCGCCGACGACGCCCGCTTCGCCCTGCCGGAGACCGGCCTGGGAATGATTCCGGGCGTCGCCGGGACGCAAACCGCGACCCGTCTGCTCGGCCTCGGCCGCGCTTTCGACCTCGTGCTCACCGGACGCACGCTCGACGCCCGCGCGGCGCTGCGGCTCGGCCTGGTCGCGCGCGTCGTGCCGCGATCCCGGCTGCGCGCCAGCGCCGCCGCGCTGGCCCGGCGGCTGGCCCGCCGCGACGCCGCGCTGCTCGCCGACGTCAAGCGGGCCGTGGACCGTGGGCTGGATCTGCCCCTCGCCGAGGGCCTGGAGCTCGAGACCCGGCTGGCACGACGGCGGCGGCGCGCCGTCGTTGACAGCTCGCACTAGAACCTGCGAGCTTGCCGCCGGCAACCAGGCACGGCAGCAGACGCCGTCCGACCCTGCACAGGAGGACCCGTGAACACTTCCAACTTCGTCAGCATCCCGGCGATGATGTTTGCCGACCAGGAGATCCTGGTCTTCGAGGATTGCCGCCGCACCTACGGCGAGCTGTGGGAACGGATTCAGCGCCTGGCCAACGCCCTCGACGGCGTCGGCGTGCGTCGCGGCGATCGGGTGGCCGTGCTGCAGACCAACTCCGCCCACTACGTCGAGACCTACTTCGCCACGGCGGCGCTCGGCGCGGTCTTCATTCCCGTGAACTACCGCGCCAAGCTGCCCGAGCTCGAGTACATGCTGGCGGCCGCCAACACCAAGGTGGTGCTGGCCGGCGACCGCTACGTCGACTCGCTGCGGCGGATCCTCCCCCAGCTGCCGACGGTCGAGACGCGCATCGCCCTGGAGAGCGAGCACGACGGATTCACTTCCATCGAGACGCTGATCGCCGGGGCCGGCCCCGAGCTCGACGATCGCGAGATTGACGACGACGACACGACGATCCTCATGTACACCAGCGGCACCACCGCCCGTCCCAAGGGCGTGATGCTGACCTACAACGACTTCACCGCCTACGTCACCAACAACGTCGAGCTCGCCGACGGCACGCCGCGCGGCGCCTCGCTGGTGTGCGTGCCGCTCTACCACATCGCCGGCGCCACCAACATCATGACCAACCTGTTCACCGGCCGTAAGCTCGTCCTCCTGCGCCAGTTCGACGCCGGCGAGTGGCTGCGGACCGTCGAGCGCGAGCAGGTCACGCACGCCTTCGTCGTGCCGACGATGATGAAGCAGCTCATCGACCACCCCGACTTCGGCAAGCGCGACCTCTCCAGCCTGCAGAACGTCTCGTACGGCGGCGCGGCGATGCCCTTCCCGGTGATCCGGCGGGCGCTCGAGCAGTTCCCCAAGACGGTGGGCTTCGTCAACGCCTTCGGGCAGACCGAGACCACCTCGACCCTCACGGTGCTCGGCCCCGACGACCACCGCCTCGACGGCTCGCCGGCAGAGATCGAGCAGCGCCTCAAGCGCCTGGTGTCGATCGGCCGGCCGTTGCCCGACGTCGAGGTCAAGGTCGTCGACGACGACGGCGGCGAGCTGGCCCGCGGCGAGATCGGCGAGCTGTGGGTGCGCACCTCGCGCGTCATGAAGGGCTACGCCGCCACCGCCGGGGAGAAGGCGGCGTCGCCGCTGCTCGCCGACGGCTGGCTGCCGACGCGCGACATGGGCTGGATCGACGAGGAAGGCTACATCTTCCTCGCCGGGCGCAAGGACGACATGATCATCCGCGGCGGCGAGAACATCGCGCCGGCGGAGATCGAGGCCGTGCTCTACTCCCATCCGAGCATCGACGAGGCCACGGTGATCGGCATTCCCGACGTCGAGTGGGGTCAGCGGGTGTGCGCCGTGGTCGTCCCGCGACCCGGCGTGACGCTGACCGAAAAGGACATCGTCGACTTCTGCCAGCAGCGCCTGGCCAGCTTCAAGAAGCCGGAGATCATCCACTTCCTGCCCGAGCTGCCCAAGAACCCCCTGGGAAAGATCCTCAAGAAGGATCTGCGCGCCCAGTTTGCCGGCGCGACGCCGTGAGCCGATGGCCCGAGCCTCCAAACGGGTGCGGGCCGGCGCGCCATCGCTGCTCCACGAGCAACGCGACGGCGTCGTCCGCCTGACCCTCAACCGCCCGCGGCACGGCAACGCCGTCTCGGCCGAGCTGGCGCAAGCGCTGGTGAGCGCCGCCGAGGCCATCGATCTCGACGACTCCGTCCGCCTGGTCGTCGTCCAGGGCGCCGGCGCGCACTTCTGTGTCGGGGTCGAGGACGGCGGCGACTGGCAGCGGCGCTGCGACTGGGTCGCGGCCGTCGGCCGGCTGCGGGCGCCGGTGATCGCCGCCGTCCGCGGTGACGCCGTCGCCGAGGGCTGCGAGCTCGCCCTGGCCTGCGATCTGCGGCTGCTCTCCACCCGGGCGCGGCTCCAGCTGCCCCAGCTCGCCCAGGGCCGCCTGCCCTGCCACGGCGGGACGCAGCGGCTGCCGCGCCTGATCGGACGCATGCGCGCTCTCGACCTGCTGCTGAGCGGCCGCGCGGTGCGCGCCGCCGAGGCCGAGACGCTCGGGCTCGCCACCCGCGTATTCCCCGAGCGCAGCCTCTCCCGCGAGGTCGACCGCCTCGTCGCCGACCTCGCCCGCCGCGGCCCGATCGCGCTGCGCTTCGGCAAGGAGGCGGTCGCGGCCGGCCTCGACCTGACCCTCGACCAGGGCATCGGGCTTGAGCAAGACCTCTATGTGTTGCTACAGACAACCGCCGACCGCGCCGAAGGCGTCCGCGCCTTCCTCGAAAAGCGCCGCCCCGAGTTCGCAGGGGCGTGACCGATCGGCGGGCGGGGAGCAAAGCAAACTACTCGAGCGTTACGAAAGAGAGATCAGCAATGGCCAATCAACTCGGCAAAATGTACATCTGCGGCAAGTGTGGCTCCCAGGTGATCGTCACCAAGGCCGGCACCGGCACATTGAAGTGCTGCGGCCAGGAGATGGAGCAGAAGAAGTAGCGGCGGGGCGAAGGCGATGTCCGGCTCCGCATCGTCCCTGTCATCCGGCGATCCGCTCGCCACCTACCGCGTGCGCGCGCGCAACATCGCCGCCGATTCCGAGAACAAGATTCACGACGACACCGTGGCGCGACGCTACGGCTTCGCCGGCGGGCTGGTGCCCGGGATCGCCGTCTACGGCTACCTCACCCGTCCCATCGTCGCGCACTGGGGCACGGACTGGCTCGAGCGCGGCAGCGCCGGCGCGCGCTTCCTCCAGCCCTGCTACGAGGGAGAGGAGATCACGGTACGCGCCGCCGGCGGCCAGGCGCTCGAGGTGAGCGCGACGCGGCCGAACGGCGAGGTCTGCGCCAAGGGAACGGCCACCCTTTCCCCGGCGGCCGCCGCACCGCCGGATGTCGGAGCCTACACGACGGCGCCGTTACCCGCTGACCCACCCGCCGCCTCGGCGACATCACTGGCCGCCGGCACGGTCCTCGGGACGTTGTCCCTGCGCCTCGACGAAGCTCGCGCCACCGCGTTCGCCGACAGCATCAGCGACGATCTCGCCGTCTACCGCGGCCCCAGCGGCGTTGCCCACCCGGCCCTGCTCCTCGCCCTCGCCAATCGGGCGTTGGCGGGCAACGTGCGCCTCGGGCCGTGGATCCACGTGTCGAGCGAGGTGCAGCACTTCTCGCTCGCGCGCTACGGCGACGCCATCGCCCTGCGCACCCGCGTGGCGGAGTGCTTCGAGCGCAAGGGCCACGAGTTCGTCGTCCTCGACATCCTCGTCGTCGCCGACCCCGA
>CAZYMF010000220.1:0-7675 GCA_964648215.1 uncultured Binatia bacterium (SeqCode)
GCTCCAGTCGCTACCCGAATCCCCCGCGCTTCGCAACTCGGCTTTGCACTGTCGTAGGTTGCTTGCGGCGACCGTTCTTCCGCCCTAACCGCCTGAGCCCACCTGCCCTCCCTTGACCGCGTCGGTGGCGAAAGCTATCAAGATCCGCGCGCGAGCAATCGCGTGGTGTTGCCAGCCTTCATGCGAAAGTGGCGGAATTGGCAGACGCGCAGGATTCAGGATCCTGTGGGGTAAAACCCGTGGGGGTTCAAGTCCCCCCTTTCGCATTTTCTGTCCTTCGTGATTTCCGATACTTCGGTCTCATGGAACTCCCTTGGGGGGGGCCAAAGTGCGCACGTTTGCTCACGGTCTGACCAGGACAGGCGCCCTCGCCCCCGCCCGAGAGTGCGTGGCATCTTCTTGCCCCCTCGCGTGGCGCGGCGTAGCACCGGCTCTGCGATGAAGGCTTTGGCCGTCATAGAAAGTCATCTCGCCGAGATTCGCGCCCTCGGAGCCCGACGCATCGGCGTGTTCGGCTCGTTCGCGCGCGGCGAGGAAGGCGAGGACAGTGACGTAGACGTGTTCGTGGAGTTCGAGGACGAGAAGCGCACTTACGACAACTTTTTCGCCCAGCACGAACTGTTGGAAACACTGCTCGGACGCCGCGTCGATTTGGTGACCGACAAAGCCCTCACCGAGACCAAGGCGCGGCTGATCTTGCCGACGGTTCGCTATGCTTCCGTCCACGCTTGAGTTGTTGCGCGACATCTTGCGCGAAGCGGAGTTTCTGGAGAGCGAATCGCGGCGGACCAACCAAGTGGCGTTTCTCGGTAACGAAGTTCTCAAGCGCGCCTTCGTGCGCAGCGTGGAGATCATCGGCGAAGCCGCCAAACAGGTCCCCGAGGATACGCGCGCTTCACTGGATTCGCGAAGGGCGCACGTACGAGGGGCGAAATCGAGGGACACATCGATCCGGAGTTCGGATCGCATATCCATTGGATGTCTCTCACATCCCGCGACAACGGGCAGCTCTCCGATCCTTCCCCGCAATTCGACATCGACACGGAGCCTATGGAATCGTCCTCTTCGCCCAGTAGAACGGCTTCCGCTTGGCGTGGGCGATGGCAACGACCCAAAGGCGGCCGCCTTTTTCCAGATACACGACGGAGTAGGGAAAGCGCCGCACAAGTACGCGACGATGTCGCGGCCCGTAACGGGGCCAACGGTTGGGGAACGCGACGATCAGCCTGAAGGCCCGCTCAACCTCGGACACGAACGAGTCGTGCACCGTCCCGCTTCGTTCACCGTACCACCACGCGGAATCAACATACTCGTCGGCGGCATCGGGATGGAGAACCAGTCTAGCAGCGCTCACGGGCCTGCCGGGCGATCCGCCGCCTGACCGAGGCCAGCGAAACCGGCTTGACCTTGCCCTCGTCTATCTCTCGGGTTCGACGGTCGATCTCCGAGGCCCACGCCGCATCGACCCCTTCATCGGTTCCATCGAGGTCTGCGAGCAGTTCTTCGACCAGTTCGACCCGCTCCGGCTCAGGCAGCTTGAGCGCGGCGTTCAGCACCTTCTTCGCGGTTCCTTTCATCGTCGGTCCCTCAATTCAACGTTGTCTACCACATCTGCCTCGTCGTGACCTAGCGTTCGACGGCGAGCGACTCGATTCGCCCTCGATTCCAATTGGCCCCCGGGGGCCAATCTACGCCACAAGGCGCAACATGGGGCAACACTTACCCTGAACAAGCTCAATCATTTCAACCTCTTTTTCGGGCTCAAGTCCCCCCTTTCGCATTTCTCTTCCTCTGCGACCTGATCGCCTTGCAGAATCAGGGACGCGGCAACGACTATCCTTGCCGCGCGCCGCGAAGCGACTCCATGCGGTCAATCGGGGCGGCTTGTCCGGGCGAAATCGAGGGGACATCAGGTCTCCGTCCAAGAGGAAGGCGCCGGAATATCCTGCAGCACGACGCAGCGGCGGGACGACCGCGCCCACCCTCATGCCCGAACCGGCAGGCTCATCACCTTGGTTTGCAGATACTCCTCGAAGCCCAAGACGCCGTTTTCTCGACCGACGCCGCTCTGTCGGTAACCGCCGAACGGCGTGTCGATGGCGAACCACATGGCGCCGTTGATCGCCAGCGTCCCGGTGCGGATACGGCGCGCCACCGCGAGGGCGCGCGCCTCGTCGGCGCTGGCCACGGCACCCGACAGACCGTAGATGGATTGGTTGGCGATGCGCACGGCATCGTCGTCGTCGTCGAACGGAATGATGGCGAGGACCGGACCGAAGACCTCTTCCTGCGCCAGGGTCGACTCGGGGCGCACATCGGCGAAGATGGTCGGCTCGACGTAGAAGCCTTTTGGAAAGTGCGCCGGCACTTTGCCTCCGGTCACCAGCCGGGCCCCCTCTCGTTGCGCCGTGGCGATGTAGCCGAGGACGCGGTCGCGTTGCCGCCGGCTGATGAGCGGCCCTTGCAGGTTGGCGAAGCTCGTCGGATCGCCGTAGCCGACGGATTCGAAGGACCGCCGCGCCAGCTCGATTCCCTCCTCGTAGCGTGAGCGCGGCAGCAGGAGCCGGGTGGTGAGGGCACAGCCCTGGCCGGCGTGGCTGCAGACCGTGTTGATGCTCGCCAGTGCCGTCGCGAGGTCGGCGTCGTCGAGCATGATGGCTGCCGACTTGCCGCCCAACTCGAGAAACACCTTCTTCACCGTCGCCGCGGCATTCGCCATCACGCGGCGCCCGGTGGCGGTCGAACCCGTAAACGTCATCATGTCGACCCGCGGGTCGGTCGCAAGCATCTCGCCGAGCCCGTGATCGGAGCTCGCCACCACGTTGACCACCCCGGGCGGGATGTCGGTGTGCTCGGCAATCAGACGCCCGAGGGTCGTCGCGCACCACGGCGTGTCGGGCGCCGGCTTCAAGACCACCGTGCAGCCGGCCGCCAGGGCCGGGCCGAGCTTGGACAGGTTCAGGTAGAGCGGGAAGTTCCACGGCGTGATCGCGCCGACCACCCCTACCGCCTCGCGCCGCAACAGGCGCCGGCTCGCCATGCCCATGAACTCCATGTCGGCCATCGGCGTCTCGTACGCGTAGTGCTCGGCGAGATCAGCCCAATAGGGCATCCAGTCGATCGCGGTATCGCACTGCGCCGTGTGCGCCAAGATCAGCGGCGACCCGGCCTCGGCAACCACGATGGCGCGCAAGGTCTCCTTCGCCGCGGCCAGGGCCTCGCAGAACTGCCGCAGGCAGCGGGCGCGGAACGCCGGGTTCGCCGCCCAATCCGTCTCGTCGAAAGCCCGCCGCGCCGCGGCGATCGCCCGCTCCATGTCGGCGCGCGTGCCGTCGGCGGTGACCCCGATGACCTCTTCGGTGGCCGGGTTGACGTTCGGAAACGTGGCCCCGCCGTCGGCGGCGACGAGGCGGCCGTCGATCAGATTGCGCGTCTCGGGATTGAGGGTCGGGTCGTTCGCCGTCATGGCCCCTGCACCACCCGGGTCACGGGCGCATGATCTGGCCGCCGTCCACGTTCACCACCTGGCCCGTCATCCACGCCGCGGCATCGGAGAGGAGAAACAGACACGTGCCGATCAGGTCGGCGGGCGTGCCGACGCGACTCAGCGGCATCTGCGCCAGCATTTGTTTCAAGTAGGGGGCGGGCACGATCGCGCGTGTGGCTTCGGTGTCCGTCGGCCCGGGGGCGATGGCGTTGATGCGGATACCCAGCGGCCCGAGCTCGCGCGCCAGCGACTGCGTAATGCCGTTGAGCGCGAGCTTGGCGATGCTGTAGAACCCGATGCCCATCCACGCCGCCGTCGACGACTGGTTCACGATCGCGCCGCCACCGCGCTGCGCCATCGATTCGAAACACGCCCGGACGCAGAGCAACGCACCGTGCATGTTCACGTCCATGAAGCGCTTGTAGTAGTCCCAGTCCACCGCAATCAACGGGGCGATCTGCATGCCGTGATAGATCGCCGCGTTGTTCACCAGGAAATCGATCCCGCCGAAGGCGGCGCTGGTCGCCGCCGCCATGGCCTGCGTCGATTCCGGCGAGGCCACGTCCACGTGGACAAACTTCGCGGTCCCACCGGCGGCACCGATCTCCGCGGCGACGCGTGTCCCCTGCCCCTCGTTCAGCTCCGCGACCACGACGCGCGCACCCGCCGCCGCCAACGCCTTGGCGTAGGCTTCGCCGATGCCCTGCCCCGCTCCGGTCACGATCGCGACTTTGCCGTCGAAGGTCATCCTTTCTCCTCTGTGCCCGCCACCATCGGCACGCCGTCCACCGGCACTTCCGGATTCACCTGGATCACGTCCACACCCAGGCCCGCGGGTGCGGTTACCGCACTGACGACCGCGGCGGCCACGTCGGCGCCGTCGAGCATCTCGTTGTGGCGCATGAGGCCCCAGCGGCGCCAGGTATCGACCATGCGGATCAGCAGCTTGGGGTGCCAGCCCATGCCGAACTCGCTCCGGGTCGGGCCGGGCCGCACGATGATCGAGCGCACCCCGGTTCCTTCCAGATCTTGGCGCAGCGTGCGCGCCACACCCTCGACGCCCATCTTGGCTGCCGTGTAACCGATCTGAAAGGGGCGCGGCTGCACCACGTTCATCGAGGAGATGAAGACCAGCGCGCCCTGTCTGCGCGCCAGCATCGACGGCAACGCCCGCCGCGCCACCAGCATCGGGCCGAGCAGGTTGGTCGCCAGCTCGCGCTCGAGGTCCGCCACGCCGAGCTCGTGCAACAGGCCCGGGATGCCGATCCCGGCGTTGCTGACCACGACATCCACGGCCCCGAGCGCGCTTTCGGTCGCGGCAAAGAACCGATCGATCGACTCGGGCTTGGTCACGTCGAGATGCTGAGCGAACGGCCGGCCGCCGGCCGTCTCGATGGCGCGCCCCACCTCCGCCAGCCGATCCGTGCGGCGCGCGCCGATCGCCACCGACCAGCCCAGCTCGCCGAAGGCGCGCGCCACCGCCGCGCCGATCCCCGACGACGCGCCGGTGACCACGATGGTGCCGGGACCGCTCACGCGGCGCGGCCTCCGGGCGTAAACGCGATCGGCAACGCCGCGAAGCCACGGACGTTCACCGAGTGGACGCGCACGATGCCGCGCGGCTCGATCTCGTAGTCCGGCAAGCGCGCCTGCATCTCCTCGAGCGCCACCCGGCCTTCGAGCCGTGCCAGCGCGGCGCCGAGACAAAAGTGCGTGCCGTGCCCGAAGGACAGCATCGCACTGGTGTCACGCCGGATGTCGAAGCGATCGGCGTCGGGAAAGACACGCTCGTCGCGGTTGGCGGAGCCGACCAGCAGCACGACCCGGTCGTCGGCGCGCAGCGTCTTCCCGTGCATCTCCAGGTCGGTGACGACGGTGCGGGCCAGCGCCTGCGTCGACCCGTCGTACCGCAGCGTCTCCTCCACCCATTCCGGAATCAGGCGCGGGTCGGCACGGATCAGGTCGCGCTGCCGCGGGTTGCGCCACAGCCAGTAGAGCGCATTGCCGAGCAGCTTCGTGGTCGTCTCGTTGCCGGCGATGATCATCAGGAACAGAAAACCCAAGACCTCGTAGTCGGTCAGGCGATCGCCATCGATTTCGGCTTCCAGCAGCACACCCGTGAGGTCGCTGCGCGGCTGCCGGCGGCGCGCGGCAACCAGGTCGTTGAAGTACTGGAGAATCCCTGCCGCCGCCGCCAAAGCTGCCGGCGGTACGTCGGTAGCGCCTTCGTCGCGGTGGACCACGGCGTCGGCCCAGCCGCGCAGCTCGTCACGGTCGGACTCCGGCACGCCGAGCAGCTCGCTGATCACGTCCATGGGAAGCTTGCCGGCGAAATCGCCGATGAAATCGCAGTGCCCGGCGTCGATGAAGCGGTCGATGTGCCGGCGCGCCAGCTCGCGTATACGCGGCTCGAGATCGGCGATGCGGCGGGGGGTGAAGCCGCGCGACACCAGGGCACGCATGCGGGTGTGGCGCGGCGGGTCCATGGCCAAGAACGACATCGTCGCCTGCGCCGCCGGTGTCGAGGCGGCCGGATCGAGCGAGACCCCGTTGCGATTCGAGAACCGCTCGGTGTCGCGGAACGCGGCGAGCACGTCGGCGTGGCGCGACAGCGCCCAGAACCCGAGGCGCTCGTTGCGGTAGACGGGGGCCTCCGCCCGCAATTGGGCGTACACCGGATACGGATCCTCGTGGATCTCGTAGGCGTACGGGTCGTACTCGGGCATGATTCGGCGCGCTGGCCTTACACCATTCGCGTATTGCGCACAAGGTGAATTCTGTTAGTGTCCGCCGCCATGCCGATTCGCACGGGTTTCATCGGCCTCGGCAGCATTGGCAAGCCGATGGCGCGACGCCTTCTCGCGGGCGGTCTGGAGACCACGGTCTTCGACATCGACGCGGCAGCGGTCGACGAGCTCGTCGCCGCCGGCGCCCGGCCTGCCGGCTGCGCGCGCGAGGTGGCCGCCGCGGCCGACGTCGTCGGCGTGTGCGTGCGCGACGACGCCGATGTGCGCGCCGTCGTGTTCGGTCCCGACGGGATACTGGCGGGGGCCGCACCCGGGCTGGTGATCGCGATTCACAGCACGATCCTGCCGCGCACCGTCTGCGAGGTCGGCGCGGCGGCCGCGGCGCGCGGCGTCGGGGTGATCGACGCCTGTGTCACCGGCGGGGTGGCCGGCGCGGAGCAAGGGCAGCTCACGTACATGGTCGGCGGTGACACGGCGCACCTCGAGCGCTGCCGGCCCGTGTTCGCCACCGGGGCCGAGAAGATCGTCCACACGGGCCCTCTCGGTACCGGCGCCGCCACCAAGCTGTGCAACAACCTGATGACCTATCTCGGCTTCCTGGCCGCCTTCGAGGCCACGCTGCTCGCACGCGGCGGCGGGCTGTCGCAGCAGGCGCTCGAGGAGGTCACGCGCGCGAACGGCAACATGACCGACCAGATGCGCAGGTTCCTCGTGTTGCATCAGGCTCCCGCCGAGCAGCGCCACGATCCCGGATTCCAACAGATGCTGCTGAGCATCACCACCTTGGCCGAGAAGGACCTCGCGGTCACGCTCGCCTTCGCCCGCGAGCATGGCATCGCGCTTCCAGGCACCGCACTCTGCGCGCAGCTCATGGCGCGCGTGTACGGTCTCGACGACGACAACCGGCGATGAGCGGCCCCGTCGCGCCGCGAGGCGCGCAACCAGCCGCAAGGAGAATGTGATGTCGAGCTCGGAAAAGCGCCGACGCGGCCTCGCCAAATTTGCCGAGGTCATGCAGTTCACCCCGCCGGATCTTCCCGGCGACGCGTTCCTGGATGCCACCATCGAGCACCTCTTCGCCGATGTGTGGGCGCGCCCGGGGCTCGGCACCCGCGAGCGTCGGTTGGTGACCCTAAGCATTCTCATCTGCCTGGGAAACGAGCTCACGTTGCGGCTGCATTTCGGCGCCGCGATGAAGAGCGGGGATCTCAGCGATCAGGAAATCGACGAGCTGATTCTCCACGTCGCCCACTACGGCGGCTGGCCGATGGCGGCCGTCGCCTCGCAGGTCGTGCGCCAGTTGCGCGCCGAGCGGACCTGAGAAGCCTCCGCCTCGCAATCGCGCACGGCTCTCGTCTTCACGCTCCCGAACCACGCGGCGGCTGGGCTCCGGCTCGGTCAGGTGTTCGCCTTCCAATCGGCCACGAGCAACTCCATCGTG
>CAZYMF010000221.1:0-7667 GCA_964648215.1 uncultured Binatia bacterium (SeqCode)
CGGTCGGCGTCCGGTATCTGGTGCCCGCTCTCTTCGAGCCCGGCGCCGTCGGAGAGATGGATGAAGTCCGCCCCACGTGCCCGCAGGTCGCGCGCGACGTCGACCATCTCCTCGCGCGTGAGCCCGCCTTCCATGTGCTCCTCGGCGCTGATCCGCACACCGACGGGAATCCCCTGGCAGGCGTAGCGGGTCACTTCCATGAGCTCGTTGAGAAAGCGCTTGCGGTTCCTCCATTCGCCGCCGTACAGATCCGTCCTCTTGTTGGTCAACGGCGAGAGGAACTGGTGGCAGAGAAAGCCATGGGTCGCGTGGATCTCGATCATGTCGAAGCCGCACAGGACGGCGAGCTGACAGCTGCCGGCAAACTCCTTCTGCTCCCGGCGGATCTCGGCCACGCTCAGCTCGCGGGTCATCGGACCCACGGTGACCATGCGGGCGCGCCCGTCGGCGGACAGCGTTCGCGCGAAGGCGTCGAACGCCTTCTCGCGGGCGATCTCGTAGGGAAGGTCGGCGGTCGGGGCCGGCGCCAGGGCGTCGGGATCATACGGGGTGCACTGGCGGCCGAGGCCGGGCGACATCTGTGCGCAGGCGAGGGAGCCGAAGTAGTGAATGCGCTCGGCGTAGAGCGTCGGGCCGATCTGATGGCCGGGGTGGTACAGCACCATGCTGCGACCCATCGGAAACTGCGCCGCCAGACGCGTCGCCAGGAAGACCCCGCTGGTGACCAGACCGGGGCCGCCCTTGGCGCGGGCGCCGATGTAGCCCAGCGTCTGCTCGGTGACCTCGCCTTCGTAGCCGCTCATGAACTCCTGCATCGGCGCCACGGCGATCCTGTTCTTGAGCTTCACGCCCCCGATCGCGATGGGTGCAAGCAGGTTCGGAAACGCGGCGGCGGTCGTCCTCATTGCCGCCGGCTGGCGACGCGATGTCTTCTTCATCGGACCTCTCCTGCGCGGTCTTCCTCAGGATTTGTACTTCTCCTCCATGGCGTTGTAGCGGGGCACGTCGAGAAACTCGTTGAAGGACGTCCACAACCGAGCCAGCTTCTCCGCCGGTGCGAACAGCGGCGTTCCCGTCTCCTTGAAACCCGCCAGCGCGTCCTGGATGGCCAGAACCGCCGGGCCGATGCAAAGGGAGGGGTAGATCGCAATCGCGTAGCCGAGCTCGTGCAGCTCGGAGGTCGACAGCGGCGGCGTCAGCGGACCGAGGTTGATCAGGCACGGCCGGCCGGCGAGTTGCCTCGGCACCTCGCGGATGTGCTCCATGGTCTGCTGGCCGTCGGCGAACAGCACGTCGGCGCCGGCCTCGGCGTAGGCCGACAGCCGATCGATGGCCGCGCTCAGTCCCTCGACGGCGATGGCGTCGGTGCGGGCGATGACGACGAACTCCTCCGAGCTCCGGCAATCGGTGGCGGCGCGGACTTTCTCGACCATCTCGTCCTTGGGGATCACGCGCTTGTTCTTCATGTGCCCGCAGCGTTTCGGCCACACCTGATCCTCGATGTGGAGGGCGGCGGCGCCGGCCTTCTCGTACTCGCGGACGGTCCGCGCCACGTTCAGCGCGTTGCCGTAGCCGGTGTCGCCGTCGGCGATCAGGGGGATGCCAACGGCCTCGGCCAGGGCGCGAACGTTGGCGAGCATCTCGGTCATGGTCAGCAGGCCGAGATCGGGGAGCCCGACGGCCGAGGCCGCCGTGCAGTAGCCGCTCATGTAGACGCAGCCGAAGCCCGCCGCCTCGACCAGCTTCGCGGTCAGGGCGCTGTATGCGCCCGGCGCCACCACCAGCTCATGCTTGGCCAAGAGCGCTCGCAAGCCATTGTTCCGGTTCATCGCCTTCCCTCCTGCGCGCCGCCGGCTAACGAATCGTCACCACGTCGAGGTTCTTGTTCATCGCGTAGTGCACCCGGGGGCGCGTGGCCGCTTCGGAGCGGAGGACGAAGGTCCGCTCCGTTCGCAGCAGCCGGGCCAGCTCGCTGCCCGGGTCGTCGCGATCTCCGAACGTCCGGCACGACGTCGGGCACACCTCGACGCAACGGGGCTCCTCACCGCGCCCGAGCCGGTCGGCGCAGAAGGTGCACTTCTGTACGACCTTCTCGTAACCCCGGAGCTCGTCGACACCGTGCGGGATCGGCGTGTCGGGGAAGTAGAACTCCTCCTGCGCCACGTACCAGCGGGCGTCGTACGGGCACGCCGTCACACACGACCGGCAACCGATGCACGTGTCGTAGTCGACCAGCACCACTCCGTCCTCGCTGTGATACGTCGCGCCCGTCGGGCACACGTCCTCGCAGGGCGCTTCCTCGCAGTGGTTGCACAGGACCGGCAGAAAGAGCCGCGCCACGCGCGGCGTCTTGCCGTACTCCTTCTGCAGAACGTGCCCCCAGAACACGCCCGGCTGGGTGCCGTGCTCGGCCTTGCACGCCACGGTGCAGGCGTTGCAGCCGATGCACAGGTCCAGGTCGATGACCATCTCGTACCTCGCCATGATCTTTCCTCCGCGACCCTCCGTGGCAAGCGGCGCTTCGAGCTCCTAGGCCTTGTAGACCTTCACCTTGGCGCAGTAGTCGATCTGGCCCGAGAGCGTGTCGACCATGTCCCACCCGAAGCGAATGAGGGAGTTCAGATGGACGCCCTTGCCTCGGGAGACGTTCTTCTCGCGTCCCCAGCGCCCGCCGATGCCGAAGGTGGCAACGACCTGCGGGTGCACGCATTCGGTGACCCGCGCCCGGCCCTTGACGCGGTTCACGTCGGACTCCACCCAGACCGTGTCGCCGTCGGTGATTCCCTGCCGTCGCGCGACGCTGGTGTGGATCATCACCGAGTAGTCCAGCGGGTTGCGCTTGACGATGTCGTCCACCCACGGGTTCTCCATCGAGATCGTGTGGCTGAGGAGGGGCGCCTTGCTGAAAGCGGTGTACAGATCGAATTGTCCGTCGTCGATTCCGTGGGCGCGACAGGGGTGAAATTCCGGCATGGGGTGATAGGTCGAGGTGTCCCACCACTCCATGCCGAGCTCGCGCGTGACCTCCTCGACCCGCTTCCCGGCATCGATGAAGTGCTCGAAGTAGACCGGGATGCGCGCCTTCATGAAGCAGCCGGGAAAGGCTTCCTCCGGCGTCTTGTCGTAGAAATGGACCGCGCCGCTGTCGCGGAACGTCTCCTCGTCGTAGGTTTCCTGGCGGGCGAGCAGGCAGACGGTGCGTTTGGCGATCTCCTCGGTCGAGTACCTGTGGTCCGACTGCAGGGCCAGGTGGGGAGCGTTGGCCAGGCCGCTGTTGAAGTTGAGCACGCGGTTCATCTCCGCGACGATGCCCAGCCGCTCCGCCACGTCCATCATGAAATCCGCCCAGTGCCCGACGCCGGGAGGGGGATCGACGACGGGCTGGACGATCTGGCCGTACCACGGGCCCGGACCGGGGCTGATGAAGCCGGCGGGGGGGTTGGCCGGAAACATCCACCAGCGCTCGAAGTCGTGGGCTTCGGGGAGGATCAGGTCGGCGAACTGATTGGTCTCGTCGATGTGCCACGCAAACGAGAGGATGAAGTCGACCTTCTTCAACGTATCGGCGACGGCACGGGGGTCCATCGTGGTCATCAACGGGTTGAAGCGAAAGATGACCAGGAACTCGGGTTTGTACGGGATCGCGAACTTCTCGGGATCGTTGATGGTCAGCAGCGGGATGGTGTTGCGGAAGTTGGAGCACGGCATCAGCTCGATCAGCTCGAGGCTCTCGGGTGGGCGGACCTGCTCGGAGGGATACGTGCTGATGAAGTCGGTCACGTGCGCCACGACGTCGCAGAGGTTGGTGGCGATGAGGCCCTCGTCGGACTCGGTGACCTGCCACATGCCGAAGGGCCCGTTGGGGTTGGTGCCGAGGAGGCCGCCGGGAACGCCCATGGCCCCGACCAGGATGTTGGGAAGGACGATCGAGTACACGTTCCAGAAGCCGTTCTTGTGGTGGCTGCCGCCCCGCTTCGTTTCGATGCACGCCGGCCGGTGGGGGAGAACCTGGCCGTCGTAGAGGATGGTCGCCCCGATCCGCGCGGCTTCGCCGAACTCCTTGGCGAAACGGCGGATCGTATCGGGCGGCACGGAGGTGATGCGGGAGGCGGTTTCGACGTCGTACTTCTTCAGGTGCTCGCGCAGGAGCTCGAAGGCGGGGCGGCAGGTCCGGCCGCCGACCTCGTACGCACCTTCGAGGGCGCAGTCCGCTGCGGTCTCGTCGTTGTACGGCTTGGCGGCGCCGGCGGCGACGTCCCAGACCAGCGGCCTGTTGCTGTCCGCATCGCGGACGTAGTGTCCGTCGTCGGCGATCAGATAGGGCGCGTTGGTGCTCCTCTTCAGAAAGGCGGCGTCGTAGAGGCCGAGCTCGTTGACGAGCAGGTTGGCCACGCCGAGGGCGAGGGCGGCGTCGGTGCCGGGGAGGATCGGGATCCACTCGTCCGCCTTGGCGGCGGCGTGGCTGCAGACGGGATCCACGACCACCAGCTTGGCGCCGCGTTTTCGCGCCGCGGCCATGTCGCGGATGCCCACCATCGGGTTGTTGTTCGCCCCCAGGCCGTACTGCGATCCCCACTGAACGATGTAGTTGCACCGGGGGACGTCCGGCTCCGAGTTGACCGTGCCCAAGGTGGCGAACAGGACGGTGTGCAGGCCGCCGCCGCACATCGTGGCACTGTACCAGGCGTAGTTGGGCGTGCCGAAGGCGCTGGCGAAGGCGTATTGGTAGAAGTGGTTGTTGAGGTCCATCGAAGCCAACACCAGCTTGCGCGGATCTTCTGCGTGGATCTTGCGCAGGCGCTGGACGACGATGTCCATGGCCTCGTCCCACGAGATCTCCTTCCATTGGGGATCGACGTCGATGCCCTTCTCCGGGTTGGTTCGCAGCAGGGGCTTGGTGACGCGGTTGGGGTGGTAGAGATCGGCGATGCGCGCCAACGACTTCCCGCAGCACTTGCCGAGCGAGCTGTAGACCTTGGGATCGCCCCGGGATCCGACCAGCTTGCCGTCCTTGCGGTGGACCTGAATGGCGCAAGAGGGGAAGCAGCCGTAACAGGTCGTGGAGACCCAGGCATCATCTGTACGCGTCGCGTTCTGCATCGGAGCTCCCTCCCGTTGCCAATGAGTCTTCCAGATCGTCAGATCACGGGGGTGTAGACGCCGGCGCGGAGCAGCGCGGTGCGCACGCTGACGTCGCCGGCCAGGCGCAGGGGAACGGCGGTGAGAAGCAGGAGGCCCGAGACGACCTCCGAGCGGCGGAGGAGGTAGGCGAGCATCACCAAGACCAGCGGCACGATCAGGCCGGCGAGCAGAGCGCCGGTACGGAAGAGCGCTTTCAGCCGCCCGGCGGTCAGCAGCCGCAGCGACTCCTGCACCGGCTCGGAGCGCGGCTCCGATCCGGCGAACATCCAGGTGACCGCCAGCGTGGCGAGAAGAAGGGCGAGCACGGCGCCGCATTCCCGCGGATGGGCGGCCACGCCGCCGGCGGCGAGCGACGACATGGCGGTCACCAGCAGCGCCGCCGACGCCAGCGAATGGAGGAGAAAGAGAATCGGCAGCAGTGAGGTGTTCCACAACGGCACGGCGTTGATCGAGGAGAACAGAAGGCCCGAGTAGAGGACGACGACAAAGGTGCAAACCAGCGCCACCGCGTCGAGGATTCGCAGCTCGAATCCCTCGCCGCGGAAGGCCAGCGCCGCCGCCCCGAAGAGAAGCAGGCCGGCGGTGAAGACGGCGCCGCGGCTCATCCACGTCCGGCCCGTTTCGGTGATCACGCGCCACGAGCGCAGCGGATGGCCGAGGTGCGCGAACAGCGCCGCGGCGCCGATCAGCACCAGCGCCAGCCCGACGACCCCACCGGCCCTTGATCCCGCGAGGAAGGCGATCAGGTAGGTTGCCGCGCCCACCCCTTCGGCCGACATGCTCAGCGGGACCAGCTTGTCCATGTCCCGCTCGGTCGTCCTGAACCCGACTGTGAACTCGTTCAGCATGGGTCCTCCTGACGCGGCCGCTTTCTCTCAGCCTTCGGGCGTGCGGCAGCCCGCACCGGGGGCTCGGCGGAAATACCCTCCCAAAAGGTTTGCAAGGTGGAGCGGACGAGCTCCTCCACGTCCAGGTGCCCGAGGAAATCCCAGCGAACCTCCTGCGCCGGCAGCACCATGACCCCGGTCACGGAGGCCCACAGCGACACGGCGGTCGTCCACGGGTCACAGCGGCGGATGGCGCCTGCCTTGATTCCGTGCTCGATCACGCCGGCGAGAAGTTCCAGGGCCTCTTTGCCCAGCGCCGTCCACTCCGCGCGGACCGTCTCGTCGATACGGCCGCGATAGGGCTCGTGCTCGACGACGAAGAGCAGTCGGAAGTAGTCGGGCCGGCGGACCGAGAAGTCGTAGTAGGCCTCGATCAGCCGTTGGAGCTGCTCGAACGGAGGCGCATCCGGAGCGTGCACCTGCTTCAGCTCGGCGTTCAAGCGCCTGCTCGCCTCGACGAGCAGGGCCAGACCGATCTCCTGCTTGCTGCGGAAGTAGAGGTACAAAGCCCCCTTGCTCAGCTCCGCCCGCTCCGCGACCTGATCCATGGTACTGGCGTGAATCCCCCACTCGAGAAACACAGCCGCCGCGGCATCGAGGATGGATTGCCGCCGGGCCTCCTTTTCCCGCACACGCCGCTGCGCCCTGGCGCTGCGCAAGTGGGAAACGCGATCGGCGGTGGCTGACTCGTTCATCATTTTCTGACTAATCGTTCAATTACTGACCAAGCATCTAGCAAACAGGATGTGCGCTTGTCAACGGGCACTCCCGGGAATCGTGTCGGCAGGCGGGTCGGGATGGGAGAGATCAGGAGGTCGGCGAGGTCGAGGCGTTGATGGCCTTCACGGCGGCGCCGGGGACGTTTCCCGGCGGGGCCAACGGCGCGAGGATCCGGGTGACGTATTCGACCAGGCGAGCCGTGTGCTCGGCGCGATACGTGACGTAGGTACGCGCCAGGTCGCGATCCATGAGCTGCATGTAGATGGCCTCGTCGAGGAAACCCGCCTGCGCGGCCCGCGCCATGGCGTCCCAGAAGGTAGCTCTCGTGTCCGGATTCTCGCGAGTGAACCGGCCGTACTCACCGAGCGCTTCAGTAAGCAGGAAACGCTCGCGCTCGAGCTGCGACATGCGGTTCCACTCCGCCCGCGACGGCAGCTTGGTCGCGCCTTCGTTTCCTCCGTCCTTGTCGGGAGCGACTCCTGCGCTGAGCCGCCACCGCAGCAGGCCGTAAAGCAGCCAGGCACTGAACGCTGCTTTGCTCTCGTAGGCGCGGCCTATGAAGATCCTCGGTTTGCCGTTCTCCTCTCCGACGCGCGGCTTTTTCGCCCGCCGCCGATACCAGCGTCCGCCGAGAGCCTCCGTGATCGCTCTCAACGACTGCCACCCGGCCTCGTACTGCGGATCGCTCACGACCGCCAGGACGCCGCTCTTGTAGGCCTGGACGCCGTCACCGATGTGGGCTTCAGCATCGGCAAGAAAGCGGTATCCGCTGCGGTTCCACCGGTCGAGCTGCAGGGCATGCTCGTAGAGCGTCTTGGCGTGCTCGTACTCCCCAAGGCCGAAATAAGCGTCGCCGGAGTGGACCCACCAGGTCGCGTTGCCGGGGCACAGCCCGAGGGCTTGCTGATAGGCTGCCAG